>JAFGUS010000088.1 GCA_016938395.1 Coriobacteriia bacterium
GGCCAGCACATCGCGCCCGACCGCGTCGACCTGCTCATCCCGGGCGACCTCGTGTTCTTCGGCTACGACGGGGATCCGTCGCGCGTGCACCACGTGGGGATCTACGTGGGAAGCGGCAACTACGTGCACGCACCGCAGACCGGCGACGTGGTGAAGGTCTCGTCGCTCACGGAGCGCATCGCGAGCCGCGGCGATTACGTGGGGGCATCGCGGCTGTAGGGGACTCACCGTGCACGCAAAGACCCCCACGCCACTGCATTTGCCCTATGCTATGATTCAGCGAATCATCGCATCTCAGGCACCCTATCCGTTCGGAGGTGTTCGTGGCGCGCACCCTCATGTCGGGTAACGAGGCGGTGGCGCGCGGCGCGTGGGAGGCCGGCGTCCGCATCGGCGTGGGTTACCCGGGCACACCGTCCACCGAGGTGCTCGAGAACCTGGTGCGCTACGAGCGCGTGCACTGTGAGTGGGCTCCCAACGAGAAGGTGGCTGCCGAGGTGGCCGGTGGGGTCTCACTCGGCGGGGCCCGTACGCTCGTCACGATGAAGCACGTGGGCCTGAACGTGGCCGCCGACGCGCTCTACACGCAGGCGTACACGGGTGTCACCGGTGGCCTGGTCTACCTCGTGGCCGATGACCCTGGCATGCACAGCTCTCAGAACGAGCAGGACACGCGCAACCACGCCGTGGGCGCCCACGTGCCGCTCCTGGAGCCGTCCGACAGCGCCGAGGCGCTCGCGTTCGTGAAGCGCGCCTTCGCGCTCTCAGAGGAGTACGACATCCCGGTGATCGTGCGCATGACCACACGCGTGAGCCACGGCAAGTCGCTCGTGGAGGTGGGGGAGCGCGCCGAGGCGGCCACAGCGGCGTACACCTCCAACCCTCCCAAGTACGTGATGCTGCCGGGCAACGCCCGGCTGCGCGGTATCGACCTCGCCTCGAGACTCGCCGCACTCCAGTCGTATGCCGAGAGCGCCCCGGAGAACCGGATCGAGATGCGGGACCCGTCGCTCGGTATCGTGACGTCAGGGATCGCGTACGAGTACGTGCGCGAAGCGCTGCCCGAGGCGTCGGTGCTCAAGCTCGGTTTCGTGCATCCGCTGCCCGAGAAGCTCATCCTCGAGTTCAGCTCGAAGGTCGAGCGCGTAGCGGTCATAGAAGAACTCGACCCGTACCTGACCCTCAGGCTTCAGGCCCTCGGTGTTGAGCTGGTTGAGGCCGATCTTCCGCGGCTCGGCGAGCTTTCGCCGGTGGCGATCGCGCGCGCGTTCGGCGGCGAGGCGCCCGTAACGCGTGACCGGGTGCCGGACCTGCCGGCACGCCCGCCGCTCATGTGCCCGGGGTGTCCGCACCGCGGCGTGTTCTACGCGCTCTCCAAGATGCGGGCGGTCGTGACCGGCGACATCGGCTGCTACACGCTTGCCGCGCTGCCGCCGCTCAAGGCGATGGACAGCTGCCTGTGCATGGGGGCGAGCATCGGGATGGCGCGCGGGATGGAGCTCGCCGGCTCGGCGGAGCGGCCCGTGGTGGCGGTCATCGGCGACTCCACGTTCGCGCACTCGGGCCTCACCGGTCTCCTCCACATGGCCTACACGGGCAGCACCGGCACCGTCGTGGTGCTCGACAACCGCACCACCGCGATGACGGGCCACCAGGGCAACCCGGTCTCGGGGATCGCGTGCGACGGCTCGCCCGCACCCGCGGTCGATCTTGAAGCGCTCTGCACCGCACTCGGCGCGGGGGCGGTCCGCACCGTGGACCCGCACGACCTCGCCGCCACACGCGCGATGCTCGAGGAAGAGGTCGCCGCGGAGCACCTGAGCGTCATCATCGCGAAGGCGCCCTGCGCGCTCATTGTGAAGGACCACCCCGACCCGTATGCGGTGGACGAGGAGCTCTGCACCAAGTGCGCCGCGTGCATCCGCCTCGGCTGCCCGGCCATCTCGAAGGACGACACCGGCCGCGCCGTGATCGACACCGCGCTCTGCGTGGGATGCGCCCAGTGCGTGCAGGTCTGCCGCTACGACGCGATCGTGCAGGTAGGGCCGTCGTGCGACATCGGAGGTGTGTGATGGGGGTGACGACGGTCGTGCTCGCGGGCGTCGGCGGCCAGGGGACCATCCTCGCCGGGGACGTGCTCGCCAAGGTGGCGGTCGCCGAAGGCCACGACGTGAAGCTCTCCGAGGTGCACGGCATGGCGCAGCGCGGCGGCTCGGTGGATACGGTCGTTCGCTTCGGCGACGAGGTCCACTCGCCCGTGGTGAACCACGGCATGGCCGACCACCTCATCGCGTTCGAGATCATCGAGGGCGCGCGCGCCCTCCCGTACCTGCGCCCGGGCGGCACGCTCGTGGTCAACCGACGCATGGTGGCCCCGCTGCCGGTGCTCATCGGCGACATGGCAGCCCCCGGCGGCCTTGAGGACGCGCTCTACGCCGAGGGCGCGATCTTCCTCGATGCCGAGGCGCTCGCGTGCCAGGCGGGAAGCCCCCGCTCGGCCAACGTGGTGCTCCTCGGCGCGGCGTCGTACGGACTGCCGTTTGCCGCCGAGACCTGGACGCGCGTGATCGAGGGGCGCGTGCCCCCCGCGACCGTGGAAGCCAATCTGCGTGCCTTCGCCCTCGGCAGGGACGCGTGCGCGGAAGGAGTCTGTGCGCTATGAGCGATCGGCCCGTGGTACGGCAGCTGTCGGTGTTCATCGCCAACGAGTCGGGGCGGGTGAGCGAGGTCACCGCGCTGCTCGGCGAGCACGGCATCAACATCCGCGGCTTCTCGGTCTCCGACACTGCCGAGTTCGGCATCCTGCGCCTCGTGGTGGACCGGCCCGACGAGGCCCGCACGGCGCTTCACGACGCCGGGTTCACGGTGCGTGAGGACGAGGTCATCTGCATCGACCTGCCCGACCGGCCTGGCGGCCTGGCGGGCGTGCTCAAGGTCGTAGCCGAAGCCGGGGTCAACATCGAGTACGTCTACTCGCTGGTCTCGACGTTCGTCGTGATCAACGTGACAGACGTGGACCGCGCGCTCCACCTGCTGGGCGACCGGCCGGTGAAGCTGGTGTCGCAGGACGACATCGCCGCGATCCATCTCTAAAGGGGTAAGGGCCCGTTCTCGCTGAACTGGGGGGCGGAAGCGGGCGCATGACGGAGAAGGAGGGTGAGTGGTATGCGCAAGCGCACGTGGGTGCTGCTGTCGCTGCTCGTCGTCCTCGCGCTCGTCAGTGCGCCGCTCGGAGGCTGCGCGACAAGCGACGGGGACACAGAGCCGGTCGACGGAGGCGAGGAGCCAACGAAAGAACCCTACGTCGTCGGTGCGGTCCTCGCGCTGACAGGGGCTCAGGCCGGCCTCGGCGGGCCTGAGAAGAACGCGATCGAACTCGAGGTCGCGCGCATCAACGAGGCGGGCGGCATCAACGGCCATCCGCTCGAAGTGATCATCGAGGACGACGCGAGCGACGTCGACCAGGCGGTCGCACGCACCACCAAGCTCATCGAGCAGGACAACGTGATCGCCATCGTCGGCTCCACCGGCACGGGTCAGACGATGGCCATGCGCGAGGTCATCACCTCGGCAGGCATCCCGCAGGTATCGCTCGCGGGAAGCCTCGTCATCACGAGCGACTTCAGCCCGCTCGTCTTCCAGACGCCGTGGTCCAACGCGCTCGTGGTGGCAACGACGCTCGAGTACCTGCAGTCCGAGGGCCACACCAAGGTGGGCCTCATCACCGAGGACACGGGCTTCGGCAAGGACGGCCAGGCGCTCGTGAACGAGACCGCGGCCGACTACGGGCTCGAGGTCGCGAGCGACGAGGTCTTCAAGCCCACCGATACCGACATGACCGGGCAGCTCACGGTCATCAAGAGCAAGGGCGCCGACGTGGTGCTCATGTGGTCGTCGGTTGCGGCGTCCTCGATCGTGCCCAAGAACATGGCGCAGCTCAACATGGACATCCCGCTCGTGGGGAGTCACGGTATCGCGCGCCAGGAGTTCGTGGACAGCGCGGGTGAGGCTGCCGAGGGCACGGTCATGTTCGCGGGCAAGATCCTCGCGCCCGAGGCGTACGGTGAGGGCACGGAGGGCTACGAGGTGGCGGCCGGCTTCATCGAGCGCTATACCGAGGCCTACGGCGAAGCGCCGACGAACACCTTCGCCGGGCATGCCTACGACGGCCTCTACCTCGTCGTGGAGGCCCTGAAGCGCCTCGACGAGGGCTTCACGCCGGCCGACCTGCGTGACGAGATCGAGAAGACGAGCGACTTCCAGGGTATCGGTGGCGTGTTCACCTTCTCGGCCACCGACCACAACGGCATGACCGCCGACGACCTCGTCGGCTACCGTGCCAGCGGAGGCTCGTGGACGCTGCTCGAGTAGGCGGTACGACAGGATCGTGGCACCCGGTGAGCGAGAGGCCGCCGGGTGCCACGCATCCTTGAAGTGATAGGCGACCGTGGACGGGAGACGGTACGACATGGAGCGGATGAAGCGTGGGGCGCTCGGAATCCTCTGTCTCGCACTGGCCGTAGGTGTCATTTTGCCGGGCGGGTGCGCCGGGAGTGACACCGGCGGCGACGGCGGTGCGGCAACGGGCGAGCCGTACGTGATCGGCGCGGTACTCTCGCTCACGGGCGCGCAGGCGGGTCTCGGCGGGCCCGAGAAGAACGCGATCGACATGGAGGTCGCGCGCATCAACGAGGCCGGCGGCATCAACGGGCGTCCGCTCGAGGTCATCATCGAGGACGACGCGAGCGACGTGGACCAGGCCGTGGCGCGCACGACCAAGCTCATCGAGCAGGACAACGTGATCGCCATCATCGGCTCCACCGGCACCGGTCAGAGCATGGCGATGCGCGATGTCATCAGCGAGGCAGGCGTGCCGCAGGTGGCGCTCGGCAGCGGCAGCGTCATCACCGCCGAGTTCGACCCGCTCGTCTTCCAGACGCCATGGACGGCCGATCTCATCGTGCCACTCGCGCTGCAGTACCTGGCGGATGAGGGCCTCACGAAGGTGGGCCTCGTCACCGAGGACACGGGCTTCGGCAAGGACGGCCAAGCCCTCGTGAACGCCATGGCGGCCGAGTACGGCCTCGAGGTCGTGAGCGACGAGGTCTTCAAGCCTGCCGACACCGACATGACCGGGCAGCTCACGGTCATCAAGAGCAAGGGCGCCGACGTCGTGCTCATGTGGTCGTCGGTGGCGGCGTCCTCGATCGTCCCCAAGAACATGGCGCAGCTCAACCTCGGCATCCCGCTCGTCTGCAGCCACGGCGTGGCCAAGCAGGAGTTCATCGACGGCGCGGGCGAGGCGGGCGAGGGCGTCCTCGCGTTCGCGGGCAAGGTGCTCGCCCCCGAGACCTACGGCGCGGGCACGCCGAGCTACGACGCGGCCACGGGCTTCGTGGAGCGCTACACGGCTGCCTACGGTGTCGCTCCCGACCACTTCGCGGGCCATGCCTACGACGGGCTCTATCTCGTCGTAGAGGCCCTCAAGCGCCTCGACGAGGGCTTCACGCCAGCCGACCTGCGTGACGAGATCGAGGCGACGAGCGGCTTCCCCGGCATCGGCGGCGTGTTCACCTTCTCAGCCACCGATCACAACGGCATGACCGCCGACGACATCGTGATGTACCGCATCGAGGGCGGGAGCTGGGTACTCGCCGAGTAGCGACGCACGGGACGGAGTGGCCAGTTGGAGACGTCCGAGCTGCTGCAGCTCGTCATAGCGGGCCTCAAGAACGGCTCGATCTACGCGCTGCTGGCGCTCGGCTTCACCATCGTGTACGCAGCCACCAACGTCATCAACTTCGCGCAGGGCGAGTTCTACATGCTCGGCGGCATGTTCGCGGTGTTCGCCTTCACACGCTTCGGGCTGCCCCTGGTGCTGGCGGTGCCTGTGGCGGTTCTGGTAGTGGCCGGCATCGGCGTGCTCTTCGAGCGTCTCGCGATCCGGCCACGCAAGGACGCCGAGCCCATGGCGCTCATCATCATCACGGTCGGCGGTTCGCTCGTGTTCGCGTCGCTCGCGCGCCACGCGTTCGGCAGTGACGCGCTTCCGCTGCCCGAGTTCACGCCCGGGCCGTCGATCCCGTTCGCGGGGGCGGCCATCGAGCGTCAGGCGCTCTGGATCTGGGGCATCGTGCTCGTCACGGTGGCCGGGCTGACGTTCCTGTACGGCAAGACCCGCCTCGGGCGGGCGATGCGCGCGTGCATGCAGAACCGCGAGGCCGCTCGGCTCATGGGCATCGACACCGCGCGCGTGGTGATGATCAGCTTCGGCCTGGCGGCCGCGCTCGGCGCGCTCGCGGGCGTGGCGGTCACTCCGCTCACCTCGACGCGCTTCGACATCGGGGCCGGCATCGCGGTCAAGGGCTTTGCCGCAGCGATCCTCGGCGGGCTCGGAAGCCCGCTTGCGGCGGTGGCGGGCGGGCTGCTGCTGGGACTCATCGAGCAGGCGGTCATCCCGTTCTCCTCGGCCCTCAAAGACGTGGTGGCGCTCGCCGTGCTGCTCGCGGTGCTCTTCCTGCGGCCCCAGGGCCTCTTCAGGCGCTCGCGCCGGGAGAAGGTGTAGCGCGTGAGCACCCCGGGCAAGCGGAACATCCTCGCGGCGGTGGCGATCGCCATCTGCGCGGTCGCCATCGTGGCGCTGCCCTTCGTTGTGGCCGACCGCTACATCCTGCGGATCCTCACGGTGGTGGGCATCAACGTGATCATGGTCGCGGGTCTCTCGCTGCTGTTCGGTTACGCGGGGCAGATCTCGCTCGGCCAGGCGGCCTTCTACGGCCTCGGCGCGTACACCTCGGGGTATCTGGCCAAGGCGGGCGTGCCGTGGCTTGTGGCGCTCGTCGGCGGGGTAGGGGTGGCGGCGCTCGGCGGGCTGCTCATCGCGCTGCCGAGCCTGCGCCTCAAGGGGCACTACCTCGCGATGGCAACACTCGGCTTCGGCGAGATCATGCTCTTCTTCTTCACCGAGACCGAGTCGATCACCGGCGGCTCCAACGGGCTCCGCGGCATCCCGCCCGCGAGCATCGGCCCGCTCGAGTTCGCCACACCGGTGGCCAAGTACTTCCTCGTGTGGGCGGTGGTGGCGATCGTGCTGCTGCTCGCCGCAAACGTGGTGCGGCACCGGCCGGGCCGTGCGCTTCGGGCGATCCACGGCTCGGAGATGGGCGCGCAGGCCTGCGGCATCGACACGGTTCGGGTGAAGATCCAGGTGTTCGTGATCTCGGCCGGCCTCGGCGGCCTGGCGGGCGTGCTCTACGGGCACTACGTGGGCTTCGTGTCGCCCTCGACGTTCACCCTGCACTACTCGCTCATCCTCGTGACGATGGTCGCGCTCGGGGGCATGGGCTCGCTCGGTGGCGCGGTGGCGGGCACGGTGCTCCTCACGCTGCTGCCGTTCATCGACGCGATCATCCCCGGACTGCCGCGCACCACGGTGGCGGTACTCCAGGACTGGACGAACGACATCTACGGGCTCGTGTTGATCCTCGTCATGCTCTTCATGCCCCGCGGCCTCGCTGGCTGGGCACGGTCGCTGGTGGCACGCCTCGCCGAGCGCGGGAGCGCGCGGGTCCCCGGCGGTGAGCGCGCATGAGCATGCTGTCGATCAAAGGCATCACCAAGCGCTTCGGCGGCGTGACCGCGGTCGACGACGTGTCCTTCGAGGTCTTCGAGGGCACCATCCACGCGGTGATCGGCCCCAACGGCGCGGGCAAGAGCACCGCGTTCAACGTGATGACCGGCTTCGACAAGCCCGACGCTGGCACGGTGACCTTCGAGGGCGAGACGATCACCGGCCTCAAGCCGCACCGCATCGTGAAGCGCGGCGTGGTGCGCACCTTCCAGAACACGATGCTCTTCGACGAGATGACCGCGCTCGAGAACGTGCTCGTGGGCATGCACGTGAGGACGCGCGTCGGCTTTCTCGGCGCCGCGCTCGTGCTTCCCGGCGTGCGTGCCGAGGAGCGGCTGGCGCGTGAGGAAGCGCACCGGATGCTGCGCGTCGTGGGGCTCGATGAGGAGGCTGGCGCAACCGCCGGTGACATGCCGCACGGTCAGCGGCGGCTGCTCGAGATCGCCCGGGCGCTCGGTGCCGGTCCGAAGCTCATGCTCCTCGACGAGCCTGCGGCCGGCCTCAACAACGCCGAGACCGCGCAACTCGCCGAGACGCTCCGGCGCATCCGCGACACCGGCGTGACGATCGTGGTTGTGGAGCACGACATGGGCCTCGTGATGGACGTGAGCGACGAGATCGTCGTCTTGAACGAGGGCCGCAAGATCGCCGAGGGCCCGCCGCTGCTCATCCAGAAGGACCCGGCGGTCATCGAGGCCTACCTCGGAGAGGAGGCGCTCGATGCTTGAGGTCCAAGGCATCGTCGCCGGCTACGGCCGGATCCCCGTGCTCCACGAGGTGTCGCTCACAGCCGAGGCGGGGCAGATGGTCACGCTCGTCGGCGCCAACGGCGCAGGCAAGTCGACGCTGCTCAAGGTCATCGCCGGCGTGCTGCCGCCCTGGTCGGGCCGCGTGCTGCTCGAGGGTGAGGACGTCACCGCCGTGCCCGCGCACCGGCGTGTGGGACGGGGCATCGTGCTCGTGCCCGAGGGGCGGATGCTCTTTGGCGCGATGTCGGTGGACGAGAACCTGAGCCTCGGGGCGTACCTGAGGACCGGCGCCGAGGCCAAGCGCCGCGTCCAGGCCGACCGCGAGCGCGTCTTCGAGCTCTTCCCGATACTCGCAAAGCGCCGCTCGCAGCCCGCCGGGACGCTCTCCGGCGGCGAGCAGCAGATGCTTGCGGTGGGCCGCGCGCTCATGTCCGACCCCACGGTGCTGCTGCTCGACGAGCCCTCACTCGGCCTCGCGCCCAAGGTCATCAGCGAGATCTTCGCGGTGCTCGACCGGCTGCGCGAAGACGGGCTCACGATGGTGCTTGTGGAACAGGATGCCCGGCTCGCGCTCAAGCATGCCGAGCACGGCTACGTGATGCGGACCGGCACCGTCGTGCTCGACGGCGCTTCGTCCGACCTGCTCGCCAACGACGACGTGCGGCTGATCTACCTCGGCGCCTGGCACGGAGGAGAGTGAGGGGATACTCATGCCCATCTGGAACGCCGAATACGAGAGCATGGCGCGGCCCGCGCTTGAAGAGCTGCAGCTCAGGCGCCTGAAGTCGGTCGTGGCGTGGGTCTACGAGCGCGTGCCGCACTACCGCGAGGCGCTCGACGAGCGCGGGGTCAAGCCGCGCGACATCCGCTCGCTTTCCGACGTGCGGCTGCTGCCGTTCACCGACAAGGCGGCGCTGCGCGACACGTACCCATTCGGCATGTTCGCCGTGCCGATGGAGCAGGTCGTGCGCGTGCACTCCTCCTCGGGCACCACCGGCAAGCCCATCGTCGTCGGCTACACCAAAGGCGATCTCAACACATGGACCGAGCTCACCGCGCGCATCGCCTCGGCGGCCGGCGTCACCGAGCGCGACCGCGTGCAGATGGCGTTCCTCTACGGCATGTTCACGGGTGGCTGGGGGATGCACTACGGCATCGAACGCGTGGGGGCCACCGTGTTCCCCGCAGGCGCGGGCAACACCGAGCGGCAACTCATGATGATGCAGGACTTCGAGACCACGGCGCTCGTCTGCACGCCGAGCTACGCGCTCTATATCGCCGAGGTGGCCGAGGAGCACGGCATCGACCTCAAAGGGTCGAGCCTGCGCGTGGGGCTCTTCGGCGGCGAGCCGTCCGGCGAGGGCCTGCGCGCGGAGATCGAGCGGCGGCTGGGAATCCTTGCCACCGACAACTACGGCCTCTCCGAGGTCATGGGACCGGGTGTCTCGGGTGAGTGCGAGCACCAGTGCGGTCTGCATATGGCCGAGGATCACTTCCTGTTCGAGGTTGTGGACCCGGCCACCGGCGAGCCGCTGCCGGAGGGGGAGGAGGGCGAGCTCGTCATAACGACGCTCACAAAAGAGGCCATCCCGCTCCTGCGCTACCGCACGCATGACCTTACCGTCATCGATACGGAGTCCTGCGCGTGCGGGCGCACGCTCGCGCGCATGAGCAAGGTGCGGGCGAGGACGGACGACATGCTCATCATCCGGGGCGTGAACGTCTACCCGAGCCAGATCGAGGACGCGCTCCTGCAGGTGGAAGGCGTGCAGCCGCACTACCTCATCGTGGTGGACCGTTCAGGGGCGCTCGACTCGCTCGAGGTCCGCATCGAGGTGGCCGACGAGCTGTTCTCGGACATGATGGCCGACATGGTGGCGTTCACGAAGCGCGTGAGCGACCGCATCCATTCGGTGGTGGGCCTCCAGGCCAAGGTGACGCTCGTCGAGCCTGGTACTATAGAGCGGACGGTCGGCAAGGCACGGCGCGTGATCGACAACCGTACGGCCGACTGAGCGCACGCAGGAGTCTCGTAGGAGGTTATGAGTGCCCGAAGGCGGCCTTCCGTACGTCATCATCGCCGTGGTCGCGGCCGTGCTCATCGCAGTCACGGTTGTGCTCGCCCGGCTTGCCTGGCGGCGTCAGGTCCGCCGCTACATCGTGGGGCTTGTGGGCCGCAAGGAGGCGGTCGTCGCGGCGCTCAAGGCCGTCGACGGCATCGTGCGCACACTTTCGCAGGGTACGGCCGCGGATCTCGTGGCGTTCGCCGGGCGCGACTCGGCGGACCGCAACGGTATGGCTGAGCTGGGGTCCCGAATGCGTGTGGAGGCAGCCGAACTGGCCGACCTGCCGCTCCCGAAGAAGCTCTGGACGCTCGCCGACCGGCTCGGCGACGCGGCAAGCGTCCTCGGCCGGGAAGCAAGCAGGGTAGGGGAGTCGGAGGGTGAGGCGGCGCTCGACGCGCTTGCGGAGCTCGACCTCACGCCGGCACGCGAGGCACTTGCTGCCACCGAGGCGGAGATAGCGCGGCTTGCCGAGGCGTATGATCTGACCGACCCGTCTGTGTACGGGGGCGGCCTCTACATCTGAGGCGAAGGAAGGGGCGAGCGATGTCGAACGAAGACTACGGGTACGAGCAGCCGCTCGTGACGCGCATCGTGCGCATGGTCGTCCCGTGGATCCTGCTCGCACTGGTGGCGATGGTCGCGTGGAACCTGCTGGGCGACTACCGGGAGGCCGCGAGCGGCACCGTCGAGCCGGGGGAGACGAGCGGCACGGTGGAGGCCACCGAGACGCCCACTGCGGAGGAGCCGGGGGAGCCGGCCGCTGAGACCCCGGAGGGGGAGACACCGGCAGAACCTGTCGTCTACGTGCGGGTGATCACCGAGGGTCTCAACATGCGCAGTCAGCCGATGACCACCTCGACCGTGATCAAGACACTCAAGGCCGACCAGCGGCTCGTGTTGCTCGAGAAGGGCAGCGGCTGGTACCGCGTCCGCGACGACGCCGGCGACGAGGGCTGGGTCGCAGCAGGCGGGCGCTACACCGAGCTTGTGGAGTGACCACGGGGTCACCGGGAATGACGGAGGGCATGTGAGCAAGGCCATTGGCAGCGCCGCGGACTTCTATCGGCTGCGTGTCACCCGCATGGACACCACCGAGGCGGTTGACTTCGAGTGGCGTGACGATATCCTGTATCGCCGTCCGCCCACCGACGATCCCGAAGAGGACGTGTGCTTCTGCGTCGAGGCGGTACTGCTCGACGACGAGGAGGTCGTCGCGTCGATCGGTCGCTTCGACGACCGTCAGGCAGCCTACGCGTGGCTTGGTGAACGCGAAGCCGAACTGGACGACATGACGAAGTCCGAGTTCGAAGCGGCGTACTTCACCGGTACCGCGTAGGGGCACACGCGTAGGCTGCCCCACGCACGAGACGCCGCTCGCACGTCACGCGCACAAACCCACCCAGGCGGCGCACACGCCGGCCCGTAACCCGCCCACAGAGCGTCCTAGTGTGGGTCTCCCGGAGCGCCTACCCGCGGGGAAGAGTCCTCTGTGTGGTCTATCGCTCTGCAAATATCATCACTTGCCATAAGATACATTATCAGGCGTAGATGGTACGAGTGCGTGAGCGCGGGTGCCGGGCGCGAGAGAGCCCTCAGAACGCTCCGGGAGCCGTCCTACCGGAGGAGACGCCGCGGAGAACGGACCACCGTGCAGCCTACTCACATTCGGCAAGCTGCTCCTGGAGTTCGTGCGATATGTCGCGACGTGTGACCACCCAGTCGGTGCGCTTGAACAGCTCGTCGTACATAGCAACCAGGACGATCGCGTTCTTGACCATCACGAAGACGATCACGCTGAGGCCGTATACCAGTCCGTACCAGCACCGGTATCGGTTGTGTGCGTTCTTCATCGCGGAGGCGGTGGCGATCGGGCCGCTGATAAGCGTCACGACGGTACTCACCCACAGGAACCAGTGCGTTCTGAGCGGTACGGTGCCCTGATAGAGCCAGAGGCTCAGGACCACCGGGAAGATCTGGAGCGTGATGATCGGATAGAGCTCCCGGTACAGCAGCA
This sequence comes from Coriobacteriia bacterium, assembly GCA_016938395.1. The sequence continues at coordinate 12,460 of JAFGUS010000088.1, forward strand.
GGTACGTCCAGTGCACCTTCTGGAGCACCCCGAGGTGTTCGGTGCGCCAGAACGCCGTCTGGTGCTTCATGCTCACCTGGAGCCATCCCTGAGCCCAGCGCTTACGCTGACACCAGAACGCGTGGAACGTCGTCGGCGCGAGCTCGGTGGAGATGATGCTCCGATCGTGCGCGATATGGTAGCCCGCCAGCAGCGCGCGCGACGATGCGTCGATGTCCTCGGTCATCATCGTCGGGTCGAACATCAGTTCGCGCAGCACGCTCGTCCGCCAGTAGCCGTTGGATCCGCCGAAGATCGCTGTGTCGAGTGCCAGGGAGCGTGCAGTGTGGCTGACTGAGTAGATGCACTCGAACTCGATCGCCACAAGGCGCGTGAGGAACGTGGCTCCGTGATTGCGTACGACACTCCTGCCCTGCACCACGTCGTAGCCGTTAGCGATCCAGCGCCACGCGCGGGTCAGGCAGTCCTCGCACGGATGGTGGTCGGCGTCGAGGATGCAGGTGATCTCCCCTGCGGCGACCTCGAGGGCGGCGTTCACGTTCTCTGCCTTCGATTCGCTGCCCGCCACGCGCAGGAGCTTGAACGCGGGGTCGCCATCGGCCAGTTGCTGCAGCTCGTCTTCCACCGGCAGGTGACAGGGCGTGTTGTACGCGAGTATGACCTCAAAGCCCGCTTCGGGCCGGTTCACCGCGGCAAGCGCGTGGCGAACGGTCTCCACGATGATTTCGCGCTCGTTGGGCAGGAACGCCGCGATGATCAGGCTTGCCGAGGGTACCGGAGGCACGTCTTCAGCCGACAAGCGCCCACCAGAGACGCCCAACACGCGTGCGAGCCAGGCACGCAGGCCCGGGAGCTCCCCGGTGCGGACCGCACGCCGGCGCGTCATCGTGATGAGCGCCTCCCAGATCACCACCAGGGCGGTGACGAGGTATGCGGCAGCGATCGTCAGGTGCAGCCAGAGCAGGTCGAAACCTGCCAGGCGGAACCACAAGTAGATGAGTGTCGGAATCCCGACGACGACGATGTTGGTGAGAAGGACGCGGCCCCACCCGTACGGCGTTGTGCGCACGGGCGCGTCTTCATGCCGTATGTCCTCGCTCATGGTCCCCCATCGCACGGCGGCCCGGGCGGGTCCCGGGCACGAGTGGACGAAGACTACCACGAGAAACGCTCCGAGTCGTTGATTCTGAACGAGCCTGAGCGGGCGAACGGACGAGCGCTGGTCTATCGCGGCCGAGCGCACACCACAGAGCCGTTCGTCCGGGTACCCGAGCGACGAGCGGAGGCTGCGCCGCGCCGCCGGCCCTGAACAGTCCCGGCGCCGGTGGTTCCCCTACCGGGACCAGGTCGCAAGCAGGAAGAGCGCGAGAAGTGCAGCTAAGACGAGGGGTGTGACGATGACGATCATCACCCAAGGCGGTGTCGCCTCAAGACCCTCGCGTCTCAGGCGGGACAACTCGGTGTGGTAGCGCCAGAGGCCGTAGGTGTACATCGCGACACCCGCCGCCACGAATACGCCTCCGACCGATGTGGCGATCCAGGCGTGCTGGTTGGGCGCGATGAACTGCACGATGGCAAGACCCGCAACGACCGCTGCCATGGCGGTCCGCAGCCATGAGTTGAGCGTACGTTCGGCCGACCAGAGGGTGCGCTGGAGCGCCCAGTCGGTGCGTGCGACCTCCAGACGCTCCCTGACGTCGAGCCCTTCCTCGTCGAGGTCGTAGAGGTCGTCGTAGACGCTCATAGGTCGTTCGGCCACCGCGGATCACCCCCCCTGTGCCTGAGGATACACCGTGGGGCGGCCGCGGACCGCATGGACCCGTGGACCGCGTGCACCTCGGGCGTCGCCACGCCCGGAGCGCGAAGCGGCCCCGGACCGCGCGGTGCGCAGCCCGGGGCCGTCGTTGCCCTCACGCGCCCCTTACGAGGGCACGAATGGGGTCCTACTGTGCCTCGGCCGCCTCTTCCTGAAGCTCGGCGGAGAAGTCGGGTGAGTCGATGGCCAGGCCTTTGGACTCGCTCGGCAGGATCAGGTTCAGAATCACGCCGACGATAGTGGCAAGCGCCATACCCGGTACCGTGTACTCGCCCACCGGGATCTTGATCTCGGCGACTTCCATGCCGATGCCGAGCACGAGCACGACGCTCGAGAGGATCAGGTTCCGGCTGTGACTGTAGTCGATGCCGCTGTCCACGAGCATTCGCAGGCCTGAAGCTGCGATGAGCCCGAAGAGCAGGATCGACACGCCGCCCATGACCGGCGTTGGGATGCTGCCGATGATGGCACCGAGCTTAGGCACGAAGCCACCGATGACGAACGCGAACGCGCCCACATACCAGAACATCTGGACCGCGTAGACTCGCGTGACCGCCATAACGCCGATGTTCTCGGCGTACGTGGTGGACGGCGTGCCGCCGACCAGGGCCGACAGCGATGTGGCCAGGCCGTCGCCGACGAGCGACTGCGGTAGCAGCGGGTTGAAGTCCTTGCCCGTGATCTCGTTGATGACGAGCAGGTGCCCGATGTGCTCGATGATCACCACGAGAGCCACCGGTGCGATCAGCATGATCGCCGAGAACTCGAACTTGGCGATCGTGAGGGTCGGGAGGCCGATCCACGCTGCGTCGAGAACGGGCTGGAAGTCAACGAGACCGAACGGGATGGCCGCGATGTAGCCCACCACGATGCCGAGGAGGATCGGGATCGTCGAGATGAAGCCCTTGAAGTAGCTCGAGAAGGCGATCGAGGCCGTCAGCGTGATGACCGCCACGGCGACGAGGTTCCAGTCGAGCCCGTTCGCTGGGTTGGCGAACGGGAACAGCGCCATCTTGAGTGCGACGCCGGCCAGACCGAGGCCGATGATGATCACCACAGCGCCCACGAGCGCGGGCGGCAGCAGGCGGTAGAGCCACTTCGTGCCGAACGCCTTGATGATGGCTGCGACGACCACGTAGAGCAGGCCGGCGACCACCAGGCCACCGAGTGCGTACGGCACCTTGGCCGGGTCGGCGACCCCGTTTGCAACGCCGGCGACCGCGGCGATCGGCGCGATGAACGCGAACGACGAGCCGAGGAAGCTTGGGATCTTCCCGCGCGTGAGCACCAGGTACAGGATGGTACCGGCACCCGACGTCATGATGGCGACCGCGGGGTCAAGACCGGTGAGGATCGGTACGAGCACCGTGGCGCCGAACATCGCCATGAGGTGCTGGAGCGCGAGCGGAACCACCTGCACGAGGGGCAGCTTCGCGTCGGTCGGTATGATCGGACGCTGAGTCATGCGCTTCCTCCTAGCCGAACAGGGCCGTGAACACACCGGCCGCGTCGAGGAAGGCGACCACGAACGCCGCGCTGATCACGTACATGAGCGGGTGGATCTCGCTGAACTTGCCGGTGAAAAGCTTGATCAACGTGTAGCTGATGAAACCGAACCCGATGCCGTAGCTGATGTTGTACGTGAGCGGGATGCCGACGATGGTGATGAATGCCGGGAACGCGTCAGCTACGTTGTCCCACGAGATATCCTTGACGCCCTTCATCATGAAGAAGCCGACGATGATGAGCGCACCTGCGGTGATCGGGTAGATGGTGCCGCGGTCCTCGAACATGATGCCGCCGCCCACCATCGCGATGATCGGCGCGAAGAAGGCCGCGAGCGCGAAGAAGATGCCGGTGACTACGCTCGTGAGGCCGGTGCGGCCACCCTCGGCAACGCCCGCTGCCGACTCGATGTACGTGGTGATCGAGCTGGCGCCGAACAGACCGCCGGTCACGGCTGCGGCGGAGTCGACCGCGAGGATACCCTTGGCGCCGGGAACGGTGCCGTCTTCGTTGATGAAGTCGGCCTGCTCGCCGATCGCTACGACGGTACCCATCGTGTCGAAGAAGTCGGTAAGCATGATGGCGAAGACGGCCACCAGGAGCGTCGGGGTGAAGATCTGCATGAGGGCCATACCGCCCTCGACCTGCTGGAACGGTGCGAAGAACGTCGAGAAGTCGAGCGTTCCGAAGACGGCCGTCGGCAGCTCGGCCACGCCGAGGATGAGCGCCACAACGGTGGCGACGGCCATGCCGAGGAGGATGTCGCCGCGGACCTTGAACGCCATGAAGATGATGATGGCGAACAGGCCGATGAGCGAGACCCATACGTACGGCTGAGAGAAGTCGCCCAGCTTGACGAGGGTGATGGCATCGGGACCGATGACACCGCTCTCGTTGAGACCGATGGTGGTGATGAACAGGCCGATGCCCACGCCGATCGCGCGCTTGAGGCTCATCGGGATGGCGTTCATGACCGCCTCGCGGAAGCCGGTCAGCACGAGGGCCAGGATGATGAGGCCCTCGACGAAGATGACCGCCATACCCACCTGCCAGGGCACGTTACCCTGCGCGAAGCCGATGACCGAGAAGGCCACGACCGCGTTGAGGCCCATACCGGATGCTAGCGCGAGCGGGCGGTTGCTGATGAGTCCCATTGCGATGCACATGAGCGCCGCGCCAAGCGCAGTCGCGGTGGCGGCACCCTCGAACGGCACGCCGGCCGCCGAGAGGATACCGGGGTTCACGAAGATGATGTACGCCATCGTCATGAAGGTGGTGATACCAGCGATGATCTCGGTGCGCAGATTCGTCCCACGCTCACCGAACTTGAAGAACTTCTCCATAGCATCAGCCTTTCCGTTCGTGGTTCTTGCGGGTTACCGCGGCTCCGGGTATGCGTCCGGTGCCGCCTCACGCGTCAATCGAAGGCGCCCCACCCTCCTCTCGAGCGTGCGACGGCGTCGCGTCGGATCGTCCGGGGCGACGGTGAGTAGGCCGGGCGGTCAGATACCCGTGCTGCCAAAGCCGCCCTCCCCCCGTGCGGTGCGGTCGAGGGCGTCGGTCTCGATGACCGTGGCGTGCTCGACTGGTTGGATGACGAGTTGTGCGATCTTCTGGCCGCGAGAGATCTGCAGCGGCGCTCCGGGGTCGAGATTGATCGCCACCACCTTGATCTCGCCGCGGTAGCGGCTGTCGATAAGTCCGGGTGTGTTGACGAACGAGAGCCCGGACGACACGGCCAGGCCACTTCGTGGCTGCACGAAGCCGGCGTGACCGTCGGGGATCGCAACGGCTATTCCGGTGGGGATGAGCGCGCGCTCGAACGGGCCAAGGATGCGGTCCTCGGCGGCGTAGAGATCGAGCCCCGCGTCGCCTTCGTGTGCGTAGGCTGGAAGTGGAAGCTCCGGGTCGAGGCGCACGATGCGGAGTTCCACGTCGGGGCCTCAGTTCGCCAGCGTCGCGCGCAAGGCGGCGGCGTCAGGCGCTTCACCGCGCCAGCCGGCGATCTCACGGCCCGAGGAATCGACGACCACCACCGAGGGCGTCAGTCGGATTCCGTACGACGTGGCGACGGTGAGGCTCTCCAGGTCGGAAAGGTTGTAGATCGAAACGTTCGAGATGCCCTCGCAGGCGCGTCTTGCCGCGGCGCAGCCGGGGCAGTCCTCCGTGACGAAGACCTTCACTTCCACGCGTGCATCCCCGTTCCGTCGGAGTGTCGGTCGCACCGACCCGACCGTCGTCGAGCCCGTATCCCCGTCAGCCGAGTCGCTTGAGCTCGGCTGTGAAACCGTCCAGATCGTTGAACTCCTTGTAGACCGACGCGAAGCGGATGTACGCGACCTTGTCCAGTTCGAGCAACCGCCTGAGCACCATATCGCCGAGCTGCTTGGCGGGTATCTCGTACTGCATCGCGTTATGGAGTTCGCTCTCGATGTCGTCGATCAGGTCCTCGAGATGCGACGACGACACGGGACGCTTCGCCGTGGCTACTACCAGGCCTCGCAGCAACTTACCCCGCTCGAACGGCTCGGTGGAGCCATCCTTCTTGACCACCATGAGCGGCATCTCTTCGCGTCGTTCGTACGTGGTGAATCGCTTCGTGCACTCGAGGCACTCGCGCCGGCGGCGGATCGCATCCTGTGACTCGGAGTCGCGTGAATCGACGACCTTGGTCTCACTGTGGCCGCAGAATGGACAGCGCATGAGAAGCACCCCCACATCTAGTCCTGCACGCAGACTAGCACACAAGATATGGGGTGACAATGTGCGAAGTGAAGCGACTTTGCGCAGGTCGCGTTGGGTGCACGAGGATATTGGTCGCTGGAGTGCCGCGGTTGGTCGACAACCCGGGAGCGAGAGCCGCGCCGTGCCTATCAGCGCTGCGCGAAAGCCGCTCCCCCGTCGGTGATCGCAGGCACCTGCAGCGCTTGTCCGACGACGAGTGATCCCGTCGGCAGGTCGTTGCGGGTGCGGATGAGGGCGACGGTCTCGGCGGTGGAGAGGCCCGAGACGGGGTGCTCGCGTGCGAGGTCCCAGAGCGTGCCATTGTCCGGCACCCGCACGGACGCCCAGTTGGCGACCTCGGGTCGCGCAGGCGCCTGAAGTGCCGAGATCGCGGTCAGCACCAGCACCGCGAGCACGGCCACTCCCAGCGCGATGTCGGAAGCGCGCGGTAGTTGCCGGTGTCGGCCGGGGCCGCTGCGATGCGAGCGTCGCGGCGTGCGCGATCGTGTGCAGTATGTGTGCGCGACGTGTTCCACGGTGTTCCTGCCTCTCCCCGGTGGCCTGTTCCGACCGTACAGCACCGCTCTGACATCACCGGGAACGAACAGACGTTCGTATACGATGGTAGGGAACGTATGTTCGCATGTCAAGCCGAATACGAACACGTGTTTGCATCGGTTCGTAGGTTGTCGTACACTCAGTTCTGCAGGATCGAGACGTGAACCAGGGGGCCCCGATGGTCTACAAGCGCGAGATGACCGCGAGACAGCAGCAGATACTCGACTTCATCCGCGCCGAGATCCATCGACGCGGCTTTCCGCCATCGGTTCGCGAGATCGGGGAAGCGGTCGGGCTATCGTCCTCATCCACCGTCCATTCACACCTCGCCGCGCTCGAGGCAAAGGGTCTCCTGCGCCGCGACCCGTCGAAGCCGCGTGCGCTCGAGGTGCTCGATTACCGGGATACGGAGCGTGGTATCGACTACGAGAACGTCCAGGCCGTGCCGCTCGTCGGTCAGGTGGCCGCCGGGCAGCCGATTCTGGCGGCCGAGAACATCGAGGCGACACTCCCCCTCCCCGCGTCGTTCGCCGGTGAGGAGACGTTCATCCTGCGCGTCAAGGGCGAGAGCATGATCGAGGCGGGCATCCTTGACGGCGACTTCGTCGTCGTCCGGCAGCAGCAGACCGCGTCCAATGGCGACATCGTGGTCGCTATGCTTGATGACGAGGCCACGGTCAAGCGCTTCTACCGTGAGGGCGCACGCGTGCGGCTCCAGCCCGAGAATGCGTCGATGGATCCGATCTACGCGGACGGCGACACGGACTTCGCGATCCTCGGCAAGGTCGTGGCGCTCTTCCGGCGCATCTGAGCGCGGTCGCGCCCGGTCAGTCCCCCTGCTCGGCCATGGAATCGGCCTCGAGATCGTCGTCGATCGCGAAGGCGTCCAGGCGCGCGGCGATACCTGCGGGAGCCACGACGGTCAGGCGCGTGCCCTCGGGCAGGTGTTCTTCGCTGAGGACGGACGCTCCGTCGTGGGCGAGTTGCACCACGTCCCCCCGGTCGTACGGCACCAGGATGGTCACCGGACGATCGTGGAGCGCTGCGGCGGCCGCGATGCGCTCGAGGAGCGTGTCCATCCCCGCGCCCGTCACTCCGGATACGAGTGTGGCCCCCGGGGTTGCCTCGAGGCGATGGCGGTCGTCCTCTCCGAGCAGATCGGCCTTGTTGTAGACCACGAGCTGTGGCTTGGAGGCCGCCCGGATCTCGTCGAGCACGACCTTGACCGCGGCGATCTGCCCGTCGGCGTTACGGTGGGCCGCATCGACCACGTGAAGCAGTAGGTCGGCCTCCCGCACCTCATCGAGCGTGGACTTGAACGCCTCCACCAGGCCGTGCGGAAGCTTGTTGATGAAACCGACCGTGTCGGTGATGGTGACCTGGCGCCCGTTCGGCAGTTCGAGCTGTCGGGTGGTAGCGTCGAGCGTTGCGAAGAGCTGGTCTTGCACGAGCACGCCCGCGTCAGTGAGCCGGTTGAGCAGCGTGGACTTCCCCGCGTTGGTGTAGCCAACGAGCGCGACGCGGAACACGCCCGAGCGCCCGCGCGACGCTCGCTGCGTCTCACGCGCTCGGGCGACGGTCTTGAGCTCACGCTTGAGCTCCGAGATGCTTCTGCGTGTCATCCGTCGGTCGGTCTCGAGCTGCGATTCACCTGCGCCGAACCTCGCTCCCCGTCCGCCGCCGAGGCGCTCGGCTTCGAGGTGTCCCCACATGCCGCGCAGCCGTGGCAGGACGTACTCGAGACGCGCAAGCTCGACCTGGAGTTTACCCTCATGGCTGACTGCGTGAAGAGCGAAGATGTCGAGGATGAGCTGCGTGCGATCGAGCACGCGCACCTTCGGCAGCAGTCCCTCGAGGTTCGCCTGCTGGCTGGGCGTGAGTTCCTCGTCGAAGACGACGAGCGTGGCGCCGAGCTCGCGTGCGGCCTGCTCCACCTCGTCCGCTTTGCCCGGTCCGATGAACGTCTTGGGGTTGGGTCGCTCGAGTCGCTGCGTCACGGAGCCCACGACGGCCGCTCCTGCGGTGTCCACCAGCCGCGCGAGCTCCTCGAGATCCTCTTCGAGTGTCCAGCCGTCCGACCGGGGCCGGTCAACCCCTACGAGCACGGCGCGCTCGTCGACCGTGGTGATGACTTCGTATGGTTCGCGCGGCATGCGGGTCAGCGGGCTCCTAGAAGGCGTCGGCGATGCGGTGCAGGGCCTCGGCGAGGCGGTCGTCGGGCGTCGCGAGCGAGATGCGGATGTAGCCCTCGCCGTCGGGTCCGTATGAGTTGCCGGGTGCGACGATGACGCCGGCGCGATCGAGCAGAAGACCGGCGTACTCGGCGGACGTGTAGCCCTCGGGGATGCGTGCCCACACATAGATGGTGCCCTTCGGTGTGCGTGCCGAGAGGCCGACCGAGCCAAGCGTCTCCATCACGAGGTCGCGCCGGCGCTGGTAGAGCGCACTCATCTCGAACACATCGTCCTGGGGGCCGAGCATCGCTTCGATCGCCGCGTCCTGCACGGCGGTGAAGACGCCGGAGTCGATGTTAGACTTGACGGTGCCGAGCGCCTTGATCGCCTCGGCATTGCCGGCGGCGAACGCAACACGCCAGCCGGTCATGTTGTACGCCTTCGAGCAGCTGAAGAGCTCGATGGCCACGTCACGCGCGCCCGGGCGCTCGAGGATGCTCGACGGACGGTATCCGTCGAAGCCGATCTCCGAGTAGGCGTTGTCGTGGACGAGCAGGATGTCGTGCTCGCGTGCGAAGGCGATGGCCCGGTCGAAGTACTCAACCGGTGCGATGGCCGATGATGGGTTGTTCGGGTAGCTGATGAACATCATGCGGGCGCGCTCTAGGACATCGGCGGGCGTGGACTCGAAGTCGGCGAGCCAGTCGTTCGCATCGTTCATCGGCATCCAGTGCGTCTTGCCGCCGATCAGGATGCCTCCAGTGTGGTACACCGGGTAGCCGACGCCAGGGACGAGCGTGTAGTCGCCGGCGTCGATGAACGCCGGGAAGAGGTGCGCGATACCCTCCTTGCTGCCGATGAGTGCGAGCACCTCGGTGTCCGCATCCAGGTCCACGCCGAAACGATGCTGCATCCACTCGGCGCACGCTGTGCGGTAGGGCTTCGAGCCCGCGTACGCAGGATACTGGTGGTTCCTGGGATTGCGGATGGCCGCCGCCATGGCGTCCACGATGCGCGTGGGCGTGGGCATGTCGGGGTCCCCGATGCCGAGCGAGATGACGTCGACACCCTCGGCGACCTTGATCGCCTTCTTGCGGTCGATCTCGGCGAACAGGTAGGGCGGCAGGTTGGCCATGCGGCTCGCGGTCCTCACGAAAGACCCCGTTCCCTTCTCATCGGTGGTCGCGTATTCGGACATGGTACCAGACGACCGGATGCGCCCGGCCCTCAGGCGTCATCCTCGCCAAGGTCGACTGTGCCGGTGAACGACACGGCGGCCGAGCCGGTGAGGTAGACGCGATCGTCCTCGTGCCAGCGCACGTTGAGCGTGCCTCCCGGAAGATCGATGGCTGCGTGGCGCCCGGTCCGACACGACAGGACGGCGGCAACGGTGACCGCGCATGCCCCGGTGCCGCAGGCGAGCGTCTCCCCCACCCCGCGCTCCCAGACGCGCACGCGGATCGTACGACCATCGACGTACTCGGCGAACTCCACGTTCGTACCCTGCGGGAAGAGCTCGGAACGCTCAAGGAAGGGGCCGACGGTATCCACCGGGGCCTCATCGACGTCGTCGACCCAGATGACGACGTGCGGGTTGCCCATGTTCACGGCGGTGAGTCGCACGGTGCCCTCCGGGGTATCCACCGGGCAGTCGTAGATGTGCGTGCCCTCGACCGTGGAGGGAATCTCATCAGGGGCGAATTGGGGTTCGCCCATGTCGATTGTCGCAGTCTCGAGACGGCCCTGAGAATCGCGTCTCACGGTGACGGGCTTGAGGCCGCCGAGCGTCTCTATCACGAGTGAGTCGGCATCGGCGGGGACAAGACCGTGGTCTACCACGTACTTCGCGAAGCAGCGTGCGCCGTTGCCGCACATCTCGGCGAGCGATCCGTCGGCGTTGAAGTAGTGCATGTAGAAGTGCGCGTCGGGAGTGGTGGCGGGCCGCACGAGGATGACGCCGTCGGCGCCGATGCCGAAGTGCCGGTCGCACAGCCAGGCGACCGCGTCCGGTGTGAGGTCCCACTCGCTCGCGAGGTCCTCGACGACCACGAAATCGTTGCCCGTGCCATGCATCTTGGTGAACGGGAGATTCACGACGCGCCCCCCTCTTCATCCGGCCCCTGGTGTGCCGCCGATTCTATCAGGTCGAGTGCGGCGGCAGTCGCCTCGTCGACCGACAGTCCGGTAACGTTGAGCCACCGGACGCGCGGGTCGGCGCCAAACCAGCTCAGCTGGCGCTTCGCATACCGCCGCGATGCCTGCTTGATCGCCAGGACGGCAGCCTCGAGGGTGTCGTCCCCGTCGATGACCGCCACGAGCTCCTTGTAGCCGATCGCCTGACCGGCCGTGAGTGCCGTGCGGAGGCCCCGCGCGAGGAGCGCGCGGACTTCCTCCAGGAGTCCAGCACTCATCATCGCGTCCACTCGCTCATCGATGCGCTCGTAGAGCGTCGCACGTGCCATCGTGAGGCCGACGAACACGGTACGGGGGTAGTGGAGCCTTCTTCGGGCGAATCCGGCCGCCTGAGAGGCGTACGACGTCCCCTGCGACGCCATCTCGAGGGCGCGCAGTACCCGCTTGACGTTGTGGGAATGGATGAGCGACGCCGAGGCGGGGTCGGTGGCGGCCAGTTCGGCATGCATCGCCTCGGGGCCGGCCTCTTCGAGGCGTCGCTCGAGGTCCCGGCGCAGTGCGCCGTCGATGGCGCCCGCCGGGAAGGACATCTCGTCGAGCGCCGCCCGGACGTACAGGCCGGTGCCGCCCGCCACCACGGGCAGAAGCCCGCGACCGGCGATGTCGGCGATCGCCGCTCTGGCGTCGCGCTGGTAGAGCGCGGCCGAGTACGGTTCGCCCGGGTCCACGAGGTCGAGACAGTGATGGGGCACGAGCCGGTCGCTCCATGGCGTCTTGGCGGTGCCGACGTCCATCCCGCGGTAGACCTGCATCGAGTCGGCGGAGATGATCTCACCGCCGAGTGCGAGGGCCAGGCGCTCGGCCACCGCCGACTTACCGACGGCGGTGGGGCCCACGATGGCGAGGATCGAGGGGCGCACGGGCTAGTGATACCGGTCGACGCGGAAGCGCTCGAGCTCGAAGCGCTCGGTGGGAGCGATCCCCGCCTTGCGAAGCGCAATCGATACCTGCTCGTCAGGTGTGTCCACCCCGTCGAGGTCGGGTAGGAGCAGCCCGCGCCGCCATCCCGAGGTGACGATCACGCCCCACGTCCTCGGGTCGAGGTCGGGCATGGTCGCGGGCTCGGCGGGGCCGAGCACGTCCACCGAGATCTCGAGGTCGTCGAGCTCCTCGCGTGTGACCGGTGGGAAGCGCGGGTCGGCGGTGGCGGCCTGGACGGCGTTGTGCACGATCTCCTGCGCCAGCGTGGGATGTGTCGCCTCGATCGTGCCGATGCATCCTCGCAGATCACCCTCCCGGTGCAGGCTCACGAACGTGCCGTGGCGCTCGGTCAGGACACCCTCGGGCTCGGCAGGTTCGGGGATCCGCCCTTCGCGCACGTACGCCTCGATGGTTCGCCGCGCGAGGGCCACCGGCGAAGACTCGGGCGCGGTGTCCGCCGGGGTGTCCGGCTCGGCGCTCGATGTCGGTGAGGTGCCCTCAGTGTCGCACCCCTGCGTGGCGAGCGGGTCGAGCAGCGACGGCGAGGCCACCACCGCAGTGAGATATCCCACGCCCCAGGGTCCCTCGTAGGCGAGCACGCGGGTGCACGCGTCGGTGTCCTCCACGAACCCGCCGAGCGTGACGAACGAGCGCAAACCGCACTCCCCCGCCTCGTTGATGAGCGCGGGGTCGATGCACTCGAGCCCGTCGAAGTCACCCGTCTCGAGCAGGCGCACGAGTGCCTCGTCGAACTCGGCGGCGTGCGGCGAGAACCCGGCAGGCGCGTCGGGTGTCAGCCGGTGGCTACAGTCGCCGCTCGCGAGGAAGGCCACGCGCCGCCCGAGGCCGGTGGCGGCGCGTGCGATGGCGCGGCCGAGCGAGTGGTGGACCGACAGCGGCAGGTACGACAGCGACAGGACGACGATCGGGTAGCGTCCCTCGCGGTCAAGGAAGGACAGCGGCACCATCACGCCGTGGTCGAGCGTTCCGGCATCGAGAAGCGGACTCTCGAAGCGGGAGAGCACCGGAATGTCGTCGGCTGCCGCTTCGGCGATGATCGCGCGCGCCAGCTCGGGGTCGCCTGCGGCACCGAAGCGCACGCGGTGTGCGCCGAACGCTCCGAGATCACCCGTCAATCGCTCGCTCTCGTCGATGATGAAGGCCGTGCGGGTGACCGGCGCGTGCGGCGACATGATCACAATCGCGTCGGGATCGAACCTCTCAAGCAGCGATGCGGCGTAGTCGAGGGCCTTGGTGGAGTCCGCCGTGACCTCGGAGCGCGCGCCGCCCACCTCGGGGACCATGATCGGCGGGTGCGGAGCGACGATGCCGAGCGTGGCACGAGTCATCTCACTCACCTCCCGGACACCGTGAGCATTCCCCGGGTGCACTGACGGCTAACCACCGCTGTCGCCGGCTGCATCCACGAGCGTGCCCGTGAGGAACCACGGATGGGCCGCGGTGATACGCACGTCTCGCACGGTGCCGGCCAAGTCCTCAGCGGCGCTGCCCGGGGGCACGGGCAGGTGCACGAGGCGGTTGTGCGGCGTCCGAGCGGCGAGCACGCTCTCATCGCGACGCGACGGGCCTTCGATGAGTGCGGGCCGGACGGCGCCGACCTCGCGGGTGTTGGCGGCTAGCGACAGGTCGCGCACGAGGGTGACGAGGCGGTCGAAGCGCTCCTGCGCGATCCGCCGCGGCACACGGTCGGTGAGATCGGCGGCTGGAGTACCCTCACGTCGCGAGTAGATGAAGGTGAACGCGTGGTCGAAGGCCACCCGCTCCACGAGGTCGAGCATGAGGGCGAAGTCGTCCTCGGTCTCGCCGGGGAACCCGACGATCAGGTCGGTCGACAGCGCGATATCGGGCACCGCCGCGCGGAGGCGCGCGATACGCTCGAGGTAGGCGTCACGCGTGTAGCCGCGGTTCATGGCGGCGAGCATGCGGTCCGAGCCGTGCTGCACGGGCAGGTGCAGGTACGGCATGAGGGCTGGCACCTCGGCCAGTGCGCGGATGGTCTCGTCCGACAGGTCCTTGGGGTGGCTTGTGGCGAACCTGATGCGGCCCACGCCTGTCTCGGCCACTGAGCGCAGCAGCTCGGCGAACCGCGGCTCGCCGTAGCGGTCGCGTCCGTACGAGTTGACGTTCTGCCCGAGGAGGGTGACCTCCACCACCCCGTCGGCCGTGAGGCGCTCGACCTCGGCGACGACGTCCTTAAACGCCCGGCTGCGCTCGGCGCCGCGCACGCGCGGGACGATGCAGTACGCGCAGTGGTTGTCGCAGCCCACCGTGATCGGCACCCACGCGTGCCAGCGGTGCTCGCGCACGGACGGCAGGTCGCTCGCGAACGTGTCGCCCTCGTCGAGAACACGTATAGCGGGACGGCCCGCGGCAGCCGCTTCGAGCAGCGACGGAAGCTCGTGGATATTGTGCGTGCCGAAGACCACGTCCACGTGCGGGAGCTGCCTGAGGAGCGTCGCGCCATCGCGCTGCCCGACGCAGCCGCCGACGGCGATGAGCACGTCGGGACGGCCGCCGGTCTTGAGTGCCTTGAGCGACGACACCTGACCGAGCAGCCGGTCATCCGCGGTCTCGCGCACGCAGCACGTGTTGAAAACGATCACGTCGGCTTCCTCGAGCACGGGGGCGTGTGTGAACCCCTCGGCCTCAAGGAGACCCGCGATGCGCTCGGAGTCGTGCTTGTTCATCTGGCAGCCGAAGGTGCGGATGGCGTAGGTGGTCACAGGCTGACCTCCC
>JAFGUS010000089.1 GCA_016938395.1 Coriobacteriia bacterium
AGGTCGTCGACGAGCCGCGAGAGCATCCCGACGTCCTCGACCAGCGACGCCACGCGCCGTTCGTCGGCGGGCAGCACTCCGTCGGCGATGCCCTCGATCTGCGCCCTGAGCGCAGCGATCGGATTGCGCAGTTCGTGCGCGACATCGCTCACCATGCGTTGACGCAGCTCCTCGGATTCGGCGAGGGACCCCGCCATCTCGTTGAACGCCACCGCGAGCCCGGCGACCTCGGCCGGTCCCTCCTCATCCACGCGACGCGCCAGGTCTCCCTCCGCAAGCGCGCGAGAGGCGGCGGTGAGGTTGCGCAGCGGTCGCACGAGATACCGGGCGAGCAGCCACGCGCCGAGCGCCGCCAGGGCGACCGCGACGAGCGCTGAGAGGAGGATGCCCTGATCCACCGCCGTGAGGAACGTCTGCTCCGCTCTGCCGAGGAGCATCTGGCGGCCGATGCCGCTGCCCGGTCCCATCCCCCCGGTGGACCCGCCCTCAAGATAGCGGCCAAAGGCCCCTTCGAGCGTGCCGCGGGCGATGAGGCCGGTCGCGAGCGCGGTGGCCAGCGAGATCACCACGATCGAGAGGAATACCTGCGTGATGAGGCTGAACCGCTTCATGCGATGTCCTCGACCTTGTATCCCACACCGAAGACCGTGTGGACGTACCGCGGGTGCTTGGGGTCCTCGCCGAGCTTCTTACGCAGGTTCTTCACATGCGCATCGATCGTGCGCTCGTAGCCCTCGAAGGCGTCGCCGGTGGCTATCTCGAGAAGTTGCAGCCGACTGTAGACGCGCCCGGGATGTGCGGCCATCGCCGCGAGCAGATCGAACTCGGTACGCGTGAGCTCGGCGGCGACACCATCGACGACCACGGATCGGCGTGCCGCATCTATCGCCAGTCCACCGATCGAGATCGCGCCATCCGCCGAGCGGGGGCCGTCGCTCCTGCGAAGGACCGCCTTCACACGAGCGACCACCTCTCTCGGGCTGAACGGCTTGGAGATGTAGTCGTCGGCTCCGATCTCGAGGCCGATGAGGCGATCGACCTCTTCGGACCGGGCGGTCACCAGAATCACCGGGAGCGCGTGTTCGCGCTGGAACCGGCGGGTGAGTTCGATGCCGTCGATGCCCGGGAGCATGACGTCGAGAAGCGCGATGTCCGGCACGTGGCGCGCGACCTCGGCCAAAGCCGAAGGGCCGTCGTACGCCGCACGCACCGTGAAGCCCTCCTGCTCCAGATACGCCGAGAGGACGCTTACGATCTTCTCGTTGTCATCGACCACCAAGACCTCACGGGACACGGCATGCCACCTCCGAACGACACTCTAGATGACCCGGATGAAGAACCTGTGAACGCCTGCAGCGTGACCCGATACGAAGGATCTACCGGGCGAGCAACTCCCGCACCCGCTGCGCGATCCCGGAGCGATCGAGTCCCGCGCGCGCGAAGAGCTCGGAGGCCGCCCCGGAACTCTGATAGCCGTCCACGCCCAGCGGCACGGCCGCGACACGTCTGTCGTTGAGCACGAGCCACTCGGCGACCGACGCCCACAGCCCCGTACGCCAGCCGTGATCCTCGGCGACGAGCACCCACGGCGCGGCCGCCACGCGCTCCATCGCGTCGGCGTCCAGGTCCAGCGGCGAGGAGACGATGCACACACCAGCCGAGACGCCTTCGTCACGGAGGGAGTCCGCGGCGTCCACAGCCGCTCCGGCGACGGTGCCCATCGTCACGATCACGATGTCCTCGCCCTCCCGCGCCCACGTGGACACGCCGTACTCGAAGGAGTATCCGTCCCCGAACAGCGGGGAGCCCTCATGATCGAGAATCACCGGCAGCTTCGAGCGGCCCATCGCGATCGCGACGCACCCCGGCATCCGCGCGGCCTCGCGGACGGCGCGGTCGGTCTGGTTGGGATCTGCGGGCACGATCACCCGCCACCCGAACATCGACCGGAACGCGCCCACATAGTCGAGACACTGATGGGTCTTCCCGTCCTCGCCGACGTCGAGCCCGCAGTGTGTCACGGCGAGCTTGAGCGAGGCTTCGTTGATATCGTTCAGGCGCTGCTGGTTGTAGACCTCGTCGATGCCGAACACCCCGAAATCCGAGAAGAACGTGAGCACGCCCGAAGCCGAAAGCGCTCCGGCGACTGCAGCCGCGTTGTGCTCTCCCACTCCCGCCTGGATGAACGCCTGCGGACGAACGATGCCAAACTCACCGGTCTTCACGCTTGCGGCGAGATCGCAGTCGAGCACAGCCATCGGCAGCCCCGGATTGGCGAGCGCGACGTCCGCCAGTGCAGTGCCCCACGCCGAGCGGTTATCGGTGTGCTTGTCCCGCGTGTACTCCCGGGGCGTGCCCTCGTCCAGGTCGAGCGCCTCGCGTACCTGGTGAAGGGCCGGGGTCATGATCATGCCGCCGCGACGCGCACGCGCCGCATCGAGCGTGGGCTCGACGCCGAGCTCGACGCACGCCCGGAGGTACTCGTCGGCGTTCAGACCGCGCCCGTGGAACTCCGGATCACCCTCCATGAACGACACGCCCTTGCCGATGGTCGTGTGTGCGATGATCGCGACCGGCCGCTCGGTGTCCGCGACCGCCCGGGCGACCGCCGCGTACACGGCGCCGATGTCGTGGCCGTCGACCTCAAGGACGCCCCAGCCATCGGCGACGAAACCGTCGGCGATGTTCACAGGCATGACGTGGGCGGTGTGCCCCGAGATCTGGATACCGTTGCAGTCGACGAGGACCGTGAGGTCGTTCAACCGCTCCTTAACCGCCATCCGGCGCGCCTCGGCCACCTGCCCCTTGTGCTGCTCTCCATCGCTCATGACGACGAATGTCCGGTAGCCATGACCGGTGAGGCGTGACGCGATCGCAAAGCCGACACCCGCCGACAGCCCTTGTCCGAGGTTGCCCGTACCCCACTCCACCCCGGGGACGGATCGCTCGACGTGCCCCTCGAAGACGCTACCCGCCTGCCGGAAGTGCGCGACCGCATCGTCAAGTGAGAAGAACCCTGCATCGGCGAGCGCGCAGTACACGCCTGGCGAGGTGTGGCCGTGACTGACCACGATGCGGTCGCGATGAGGTGCGCGTGGATGTGCCGGATCGATATCGGCGAAGTGGAACAGCGTGAGGTAGAGCTCGAGCGAGGACATCGAGCCACCCGGGTGGCCCGAAGCGGCAAGTGTGGTCATGGTGAGGATCGCGGCCCGCAGCCGGCGTGCGCGGTTCTCGAGTTCAGCACGGCTCGTGTCGTCGAGTATCGGAAGTTCGAATCCCCGCTCCATCATGGTGACTCCTCACGTGAGGACGCATCCGCCCGGCGTTGTTACCGCTACACTGGAGGATACCCGAAGCCAACCATCAAGGAGTGCTCATGCACGAAGTGCGCCGCATCGCCGAGGATGCCGCCCGGGCAGGAGGCGCCGTGCTTGCCGCCCAGGCTGGGAACGTCACAGGGATCCGTACCAAGGGTAGTGAGGTCGATATGGTGACCGCCGCGGACATCGCCTCGGGCGTGGCGGTGGTACGCGCGATCGTGGCAGCCGATCGGGGCGCCCGCTTCGTGGTCGAGGAGCCGGAGGTCTACGACCTTGCCGAGGTCACGCGTGGCGAACTCACCGATGCCGAGGTGTGGGTGATCGACCCGCTCGACGGCACCACCTCGTTCATCCACAGCTATCCATGCTACTCGGTGAGCGTCGCCTGCCTGCGGGACGGCCGTCCGGTGGCCGGCGCTGTGTACCATGTCCCCGCCGATGAGATGGCTTCCGCGAGCGAGGGCGGCGGCGCATTCCTGGACGGCGTGCGTCTCGTCTGCGAGGGCGCCGGCGAGATAGGCCGTGCGCTGATCACGACCGGCTTCCCCTATGACCGCGGCGCAGCTCTCGATCGGCAGCTGCGAATCTTCGCCGAGGTGCTCCGTCCGGCCCACGACGTGCGACGCGACGGGTCGGCGGCCATCGACCTCTGCAACGTGGCGATTGGGAGCACCGACGCCTTCTGGGAGACGGCGCTCAAGCCGTGGGACATGGCTGCGGGCGTGCTGATCGCCACCGAGTCGGGGGCGGTCGTCACCGACCTCACCGGCGCCCCCTGGACGACCGCCACCTGCGACGTCCTCGCCGCCAACGCCGTCCTTCACCCGGTGCTGCTCGAGCTCATCGTCCGCGCGGAGGCGGCGTCTCCTCGACGTAGCTGATATCGAGCTCGCCGAGGACCTTGTCCGCGGCACGCTCGCCGCTCTCGATGCAGTTGGGGATCCCGACACCCCGGAACGCCCCTCCCGCAAGCGCCAGGCCGGAGACCTCACTGGTCCTGCGCTCGATCTCGTCCACACGGTCCAGATGCCCGATCGTGTATTGCGGCATGCCGCCGCTCCAACGGTAGACGCGCGTGAAGATCGGCTCGACATCCGGGCGCACCTTCAGCAGGTCGACGAGCTGCAGCCGCACGGTCTCCACCAGCTCCTCGTCGGGAGCCTCGAGCAGATGCTGGTTCTGCGGGCCGCCGATGAACCCCCGGAGAAGCACTCGTCCCTCCGGCGCACGATCCGGCCATTTGGCTGAGGACAAGGTCACCGCGAGCAGCGGACGGTCCTCCACCAGCGGCGAAAGGATACCGAACCACTTCTGGTCGAACGGGCAGTCCTCGGCCCGGAACGCCATCGAGACCGTCGCCGATGACGAACACGGGATCTCGCCAAGAAGCCCGGCGATCGCCGAGTCTACATCACGCATGAGCCGAGTCGCCGCCCACGCCTCGGTCGCGACGATGAGCGCATCCCCCTCGATGACCTCACCGGTCCCGAGCGTCACGCGCCAGGTATCGCCGGTGCGCTCGATGATCGTCGCGGCCGCACCCGTTATGATGCGCTCGCGACCGACAGCATCGGCCATCGCATCGGTAAGGTCCTGCATGCCCCGATGGAAGGTGTTGAAGAAGGCCCACGGCTTGGCGCCAGGCTTTGGCGGGAACTTCTTCTTCATCTCCTCGCGCTTCTTGCGCTCGTTCAGGAACCCGCGCACAAGCGAGCCGAACTCCTGCTCCATCTCGAGAAAGTTCGGGAACGTCGCTGCGAGCGACATCTGCGCGGGATCCGAGGCATGAACGCCACCCACGAGTGGCTCGGCCACACGATCGAGCGCCTCGCGCCCCATGCGGCGCACCACGAACGACTCGAGCGTCTCGTCATGCTGCTGCGCGGTCTCCCCCTCCGCCCAGCGCTCCTTGCGCGGCAGGAACCAGTCGAGCGCCATGCGGAACTTGCCCGGCCACGAGTAGAGCGACGTGGTGGCGAGCGGCATGAGCTTGGTGGGTGCGAACATCATGATGCCGTCGGGTAGCTCCACCAGGCGGCCACGCTTCACGATGAGCGTCTTCTTGTTCTCCTCGCGGGCCGGGACCATCTCATCGCCGATGCCGAGCATCCGCGCGATACGCGCGACCGCCGGTTTGGTG
>JAFGUS010000090.1 GCA_016938395.1 Coriobacteriia bacterium
CGACGGCACCCCGCTCGCGGTCGAGCGCACAGCCCCCGGCGCACCCGCCGAGGTCTTGAGCTACCACACCGACGCGCAAGGTTCGGTGGCGGCGATCACGAACCCGACCGGCTCGATCGTCGCCCGCTACTCCTACGACGCCTTCGGCGCGGTAACCTCGGCTACCGGAAGCGACCCGGTCGCCGAGCGCAACCCGCTCCGCTACCGCGCCTACTACCATGACACCGCGACCGGCCTCTACTACCTGCCCGCGCGCTCCTACGACCCGGCAACCGCCCGCTTCCTCTCACCCGACCCCGCGCCGCCTTCCGCGGGAGACCCGCTTACCCTCAACCGCTACACCTACTGCGCGGGGGACCCGGTGAACCTACGCGTGATGTATACTCATACATCATCGGCAGTCGGCCGACTTCTGACGCAGGCCACATCGGGTTAAGGCGGCGGTGCCATCATGGGTCGCATGGTTCGCAAGCAACTCTACATAGACGACGAGCAGGAAGCCGCGCTCAAGCAGTATGCGAAGGAGCGGGGCGTCACGGAAGCCGAGCTCGTGCGTGACGCGCTGGACCGCTACCTGGCGGAGATCGCGCGCGAGGAAGCCGACGCGGCGTGGGCACGCATCATGGATCTGTCGGAGCGTCAGGCTGCCAAGGGTCCGGTTCCCGGTAAGCGCGACTGGACCCGCGAGGAGATCTACGACCGCCCCGGGAAGCCCGGCCGTGGCTGGTAGGGTCCTCGTCGACACGAACGTGCTCGTGTACCTCTTCGACCCGCGTGAGCCGGTCAAGCGGCTTCAGGCCGTCGACATCGTTGGGGCACTCGAACAGGCCAACCGCGGAGTCCTGTCGCAGCAGGTGCTCTCGGAGTTTGCCCGCGTCACGAGTGAGCGCATTCCACGCGGCCCCACGCGCGAGGAGCTCATCGGCGCGGTGCTCGACTTCAGCCACAAGTGGTCCGTTCTCCCGGTGACCCCAGCAGTGATTGCCGAGGCACTCGGCATCGCCGGACGCACCAGGCGCTCGTTCTGGGACGCACAGCTGATCGCCACCGCCAAGGTGCACGGCGTGGCCACGATCGTGAGCGAGGACTTCGACAACGGCAGCGTCTGCGAGGGCGTGCGGTTCGTCGACCCCTTCGCCGAGGGCTTCAGTCCCTCCAAGCTCGGGCTGTGAGCTGAGCCGGGAGGTGAGCGTCGTGGAGTCCATCGGCATCGGTAGGCGTTTCCTAAGGCTTAAGCGGGGCGACATCACGCGCGTGGAAGCCGACGCCATCGTGAATGCGGCCAACTCCGGGCTGCTCGGCGGGGGTGGCGTCGACGGCGCCATCCACCGGGCCGGCGGACACGCGATCTACAACGAGTGCAAGGCCATCGTGGACCAACGCGGCCCGCTGCCGCCGGGCCGGGCGGTCATCACCTCGGGCGGACGGCTGCCCGCGCGACACGTGATCCACACGGTAGGACCGGTGTGGCGCGGCGGCGGGGCAGGGGAGGCCGAGACGCTGGCGAGTGCGTACCGCGAGAGCCTGCGTGTGGCCGAGCAGTACGGGTGTGTCACGGTGGCCTTCCCGTCGATCTCGACCGGCGCGTACGGCTACCCGGTGGCGCGCGCCGCCGAGGTGGCGCTCAGCACGGTTGCCACGTTCCTGCGCGACGAGGCCGACATCGTCCGCGAGGTCACCTTCGTGCTCTACGACGGGCACACGTTCGGTGCGTATGCGGAGGCTCTCGAGAGGATCGATACGTCCCGCTCGTGAGCCCATGCTCCGCGACCATCCCATCCAGTTTCGCTTGACAGTACCTTGCACCGCCAACTAGTATGTGCTACAAGGTAGTAGGCGATGCAAGTACGGGTCGGATGCATCCCAGCCCGAGAGCCACACAGGGGGAGGCGAGAGATGGTCACCGAGCGCGACAGCCGCGTCTCTCAGTTTCGCAAAGGGGCGCTCGAACTCGTGATCCTGGCGCTATTGGCCGAGGGCGAGCTCTACGGCGTCGAGATCGTGGAGCGACTCTCAGAACACAAGGGGCTCGAGGCGACCTCTGGAACCGTGTACCCGCTGCTCAGCCGTCTCAAGAAAGCAGGTGTGGTGGAGACCACGTGGAAGGAATCGCCCGTGGGCCCGCCGCGCAAGTACTACCGCCTCTCGAAGGCGGGCACCCGTGAACTCGCCGAGATGACCGCGTCGTGGCGCGACATCGCGGCCACAATCGATGCGCTGCTCGCAGGGGTGAGTTCCCGTGGATGAAGTCCGCACAATCGAACAGTACGTCGCCGCCGTCCGCGAGGCGCTCGCCGACGTTCCCGCACGAGACCGCGAGGAGGCGCTCGCCGAGCTCGAGTCGCTGCTACGCGCCGACGCCGAGCGCCGTGGTGAGCAGGCGGCCATAGAGGACCTCGGCTATCCGCGCGCCTATGCCCGGGCCATCCGCATCGCACTCACGGGCGAGGAGGACGGTGCTCGCCCGCAGGGCCGCATCCTCGGTCTGCCGTACGACTTCCGCGGCGCGAACGCCACGCGAATGGCCGAGCGCATGTGGAACCCGGCCGACCCGCGCATCCTGATGCCGCGTCTGTTCGGCGTGGGCTGGACGTTCAACTTCGGCGCCATCGCCGTCAGGCTCGGTCTGATCCGGCCCGATGACGCAGGCGACGAGTCGTACGAGCGGATCCCCCAGGTTGCGGTGCGTTCGGCGCTTGCGGTTCCCGCGCTGTTCGCCGCTGCGGCGGTGGTGCTCGTGGCGGTGTCGTGGGCATCGCTTCCGGCAGAGGTCCCGGTGCACTGGGGACCCTCCGGCGCACCCGACGACTGGGCGCCCAAGGCGCTGGCCTTCGGCGGGCTGCTTGCCATCACGGTGCTGCCGGTCGTGATCACCTACGCGCGCGTGCTGCGCCGGGGGACCCCCGCGCGCACCCGTGTGCTCGCCGCTGCTGCACTCGGCCTGCTCGCGGCGCTCGGCCTGGGGATCGTCGGCATGACCGTGGCCGACGCGCACGGCGGTGCGTCCGGACTCGGCGCCCTGCCGATCATCGTGGGCGCGCTCGGCGTCTCGTTCCTGTTGCTGTACGTACCGATGCGCCTGGGGATGCGTGCCGAGTGGCGCGAGAGCCTCGGGCGCGATGACGACGATACCGGGGCTGCGAAGAGCGCCCCCGGACAAATGAAGGAGGAAACGCGTGAACACGACGTTCGAGTGGTCGGCGATACCTGCGGGGCTGCAGATCGGCATCATCGCGCTCGCGGTGGTGCAGATCGCGGTTGAGATCTACGCGCTCGTGACGCTCTTCCGCACACCCGACGAGCGTCTGCAGTTCGGCAAGAAGTGGCCGTGGGTGCTCATCATCCTGTTCGTGAACCTCGTGGGCGCGATCGTCTTCCTCGTGGCGGGACGCAGGCCGGAGGCCGCGACCGACCCGCTGGCAGCGGCGCGCGCTGCCGAAGCAGCCGCCGACGAGCCGCCTGCGCCTCCTGCCGACCGTGCCGCGCGGGCGGCTGACGTTCTCTACGGCTCCGGCGGAGGCGACGAGTCGTGACGGCCGCCATCGAGATCGCCGGCCTCACGAAGGTCTACGGCGAGAAGCGCGCGCTCGACGGTGTGGACCTGAACGTCTCCGCAGGCTCGGTGTTCGGTTTCCTCGGTCCCAACGGGGCCGGCAAGACCACCACGCTGCGCATCCTCACCGGGCTCGCGCGCCCGAGCGGTGGCGAGGCCCGGGTGTTCGGCCGCGACGTGGTGTCCGCCACCAACGAGGTGCGTGCCGACATCGGCTTCCTGCCCGACGTGCCCGGCTACTACGAGTGGATGACGGCCCCCGAGTTCCTACGTTTCGCGGGGAGCCTGTTCGGCCTCGGCGGGCGCGTGCTCGACGACCGCGTGGAGGCGCTCCTGGACCTGGCGGGGCTCACCGGCGTTCGCACCAAAGTCGGCGGCTACTCGCGCGGCATGAAGCAGCGGCTCGGCGTGGCGCAGGCGCTTATCAATGCGCCGAAGCTGCTCATGCTCGACGAGCCCACCTCGGCGCTCGACCCGATCGGGCGCAAAGAGGTGCTCGACATGATCGGATCGCTTGGCGGGCGCACGACTGTGTTTTTCTCAACGCACATCCTCTCGGATGTTGAGCGCGTGTGTGACACGGTCGCGATCTTGCACAACGGCCGAGTGGTCACGCAGGCGCCCATCGGCGAACTCAAGAGCCGCTACGGCACGAGCAAACTCGTGGTCGGCGTCACGGGCGAGGCCGACGCGCTCGCCGCGCGCTTCGCCGCCGAGCCGTGGGCGACCGAGGTCTCGCGCCGGGAGAACGGCGCACTTGAGATCACCGTGGGCGACCTTGCCGAGGCGCGCCAGGCGGTGCCGGCGGCGGTGGCCGCGGCGGGCGTGGGGCTCACGCGGTTCGAATCGGGCGAGGTCTCTCTCGAAGAGGTCTTTGTCGACCTCGTGGGAGGTGAGCGGTGATGCGCGGCTTCGGCGCGTTCCTCATCAAGGAGCTCCGCGAAATCGCCCGCACGTGGCGCATCTGGGTGCTGCCGGGCATCGTGCTCTTCTTCGCTATCTCGGGTCCGCCGCTCGCCAAGATCACCCCGGAGCTCCTCGGCTCGTTCGTGGCCGAGCAGCCGGGCGTGGTGATCGAGTTCCCGGACCCCACGTATGTCGACGCCTACCTGCAGTGGACGAAGAATCTGCAGCAGATCGTGCTCTTCGCCGTGATCATCATGTTCGGGGGAGTGATATCGGCCGAGAAGCGGAGCGGCACAGCGGCGCTCGCGCTCACCAAGCCGCTGTCGCGCACGGCGTTCGTGCTCGCCAAGTTCGTGTCGCAGACCGCTCTGCTCGCTGTGACCGTCGTTGTCGGCGCACTCGCCACCTGGGGTCTCACGTACGCGGTCTTTGCCGAAGCGCCGTTGGCTCCGCTCGCCGAGGCGACGGCCGCGTGGCTTGCGCTCGGTGTGATGATCCTCGCGCTCATGGTGGCGCTCTCGGCGGCCATCGACTCCCAAGCGGGTGCCGCGGGCCTCGGCTTCCTCGGCTTCATCGCGCTGAGTGTGGCCACGCTCTGGAAGCCCGCGACGGAGTACTCGCC
>JAFGUS010000091.1 GCA_016938395.1 Coriobacteriia bacterium
CGAGGCCCACGAGTTCGGAGACACGGATGCCGGTGGCATACAAGAGCTCGAGGATCGCCCGGTCACGCAGTCCGAGCGGTGACGACGCATCCGGGGTTTCGAGTAGACGCGTCAAGAGATCTCCCGACGCGATGCCGGGCAGGTGTGACGGGACCTTCGGTGTGGCGAGCGCGACGACGGGGCTTGTCGGGGTGTAGCCACGGTTCACGCAGAATCGGTAGAAGGTCCTGAGCGCCGCGAGGCGCCGGGCGACGGTTCTGCGCGCGTATCTCGCACGGTCGAGGTCGCCGAGGTAGCGACGCAGCGTGCGGTGGTCGGTGTGGAGCGGGTCAACGCCGGTCCGCTCGGCCCAGGCGATGAAGCCGGCGAGGTCCGACGCGTAGGCGGCCACCGTGTGGGGTGACAGGTTGCGGTCGACCCTAAGATGCGCGAGGAATTCGTCGACGATCTGTGTGGCCGCAGGATCGGCGCTCATGAGGCCACCCATCCCCGGTCCAAGGAGTGAAGCGCGGCATCGGGCAGCGCCAGGTCGGGGCGCGCCGCCAGGTACGCCCCGAGAGCCGCCTGAGCACGCTCCGCGTACGCGGCATAGCGGTCCCGTTTTCCGCGCACCGGTGGATCGAGTGGCGGGACCAGGCCGAAGTTGACGTGCATCGGCTGGTACGACTGGGTAGCCGGGTCCGTCGCATACGCGATGAGCGCACCGAGGACGGTCTCGGGGGGAAGCACGACCGGGGGCGTGGCGCGCAGTGCCGCGAGCACGTCCTGGGCAGCAAGAAGACCGGTCGCCGCCGCCTCGAGGTACCCCTCGGTGCCGGCGAGCTGGCCCGCGATGCGTATACGGGGGTCGCTTCGCAGTGCGAGTCCGCAGGTCAGGATGCGGGGTGCGTCGACGAATGAGTTCCGGTGCATCACGCCGTAGCGCAGGAACTCGGCATTGGCCAGGGCCGGGATCATGCGGAACACGCGCCGCTGCTCGCCGAACGTGAGGTTCGTCTGGAAGCCGACGAGGTTGTACGCGGTCAGTGCAGCGGTCTCCGCCCGCAACTGCACCACGGCCCACGGCCAGCGGCCCGTCTGCGGGTCCGTGAGTCCGACCGGCTTAAGCGCTCCGAAGCGCAGCGCATCGGCGCCTGTGCGGGCGACCTCCTCGATCGGCTGGCACGCGTTGAACAGCTCTCTGGTCTCGAAGTCCTTCGCGTGCACGCGCTTCGCCTCGACGAGTTCGCGGACGAACGCACCGTACTCCTCACGCGTGAGCGGGCAGTTGAGGTAGTCGGCGCCGCCGCGGTCACGACGTGAGGCGGAGAACGCGCGTGTCGGGTCAACGGACTCAGCCGCGATGATGGGGGCGGCCGCATCGAAGAACGACAGACGATCCGGCCCAATGAGGAGGCTCAGCGCGGCCTCGATGGCCGGGCTGGCGAGCGGGCCCGCGGCGATGATGACGTGACCGGCTGGCAGCGACGTCGCCTCACGGCGATCGACGGTCACGAGAGGGTGGGACTCGAGCTCGGCAGTGACCGTCGCAGCGAAGGTCTCGCGGTCGACGGCGAGCGCGGACCCTGCCGGAACCCGGTGTCGGCTCGCAGTGCTGAGGATGAACGAACCGAGCGCGTCCAGTTCGCGCTTCAGCTGACCTGCGGCCGAGGCGGGGTCGGTTCCTTTGAAGGAGTTGGAGCAGACCAGTTCGGCGAATGACGACGTATGGTGCGCCGGCGTGGTCAGGGCAGGACGCATCTCGACGAGACGCACCGGAACACCACGCACCGCGAGCTGCCACGCCGCCTCGCTGCCGGCAAGTCCTGCGCCTATGACGGTGACCTGTTCCAGATCTGCTCCCCTCGCGGTCGCGGGGCCATTGTACGGCACCCGGTCACGTTCGGGCTCACGCCACACCGTACCTCCCGTCGGGATAGCGGGCTATCAGCCCCTGTGCCTCGAGTGCACCGAGCGTACGGCCTGCGTGAACGATGTCGATGCCGAGTGCCCGCGCGAGGTCATCGGGTCGCAGCGGGTCTGCGGTGAGGGCTCGCAAGACGCCATCGCGTGCCGGATCGTCGGGTGTGACCCGAACGGACTCGAGATCGAGCGCCGCCGCCAGTTCCGAGACATCGGTGATCGGCGTGGCTCCCTGGCGTATGAGACGGTTGGACCCGCGGGACTCCGGCGAGAATACGGAGCCCGGCACCGCGAGTACGTCCCTGCCTGCTTCAAGCGCCGCGTCCGCAGTTGAGAAGGTGCCGCTTGGTAGGCCTGCCTCGACGACGAGTACCGCGTAGGCAAGGCCGGCGATGATGCGGTTGCGTCGAACGAACGCCCACCGCGTTGGCTGCTGGCCGAACGCGCACTCGGAGACGACGGCGGCCTCCGCTCGTATCCGGGCCAGGACGTCGGCCGAGCGCCGTGGGTAGTCCACATCCGGTCCGCACCCTAAGACCGCGACTGTGGACCCGCCCTGCTCGAGTGCCGCCGCGTGCGCCTCACGGTCACAACCAATGGCGGCACCTGAGATGATCGAGACTCTGCGTCCGGCCGCCCAGCCCGCGAACAAGCGCGTGCATCGCAGACCGTACGGGGTTGCACGACGCGCGCCTA
The DNA here is from genome assembly GCA_016938395.1 of Coriobacteriia bacterium. The sequence continues at coordinate 2,599 of JAFGUS010000091.1, forward strand.
CAACGGCAAGACCGGAGACGAGCGCGTCCGGGTCCCCCATCCCGTACAGGACGCGCGGAGGATCGGGCGTCTCCGCCAATTGCTGCGGATAGCGGGGGTCGCCCAGGCGTAGGACGAAGCGCGGAGCACTCATCGATTCTCCAGAGCGCGGTAGCCGAGCGCCTCGGCGATGTGCAGCTCGGCGACCGTGGATGACGCATCCATGTCGGCGATGGTGCGTGCAACCCTCAGGAGACGGGTCACAGCTCGCCCGGAAAGGTGCATGCGCCGCGCGGCGTCCTCGAGCAGTACTCGCGCACCCGGCTCGAGCGAGACGCGAAGCCCACACACCGGCCGCGAGCGGGCAAAGGCCCGGGCCTCATCGACGCGTGACCGCACATCGAGCGTGCACGAGGCACTGCGCGCGTGATCGATCAGGATGCCGGGGTCGACGCGGTCCACGCGCAGCGTGATGTCCATCCTGTCCAGGAGCGGGCCGCCGATGCGAGACGCGTAGCGTGAGAGTGCGGCGGGTGGGCAGGAGCAGTGGCGCGCCGGATCGCCGCTGTAACCGCACGGGCAGGGGTTCATCGCCGCGACGAGTGTCACACGCGCGGGGTACCTGATCGCGCCGAGCGCACGCACGAGCGTGACCACACCCTCCTCGAGTGGTTGCCGGAGCGCCTGGAGGGCTCCGGGTCCGAACTCCGGGAACTCGTCGAGGAAGAGGACGCCATTGTGCGCGAGGGAGAGTTCTCCGGGACGCGGAGGGGTTCCCCCGCCGACAAGCCCCGCTACCGTGCAGGTGTGGTGTGGCGCGCGGAACGGTCGCTTGCCCGCGAGGACATCGTGCGGGTCCAGCCCCGCCACCGAGTGGATGAGCCCCGACTGGAGGCGTTCTGCCTCGTCCAGCTCGGGCAGAAGTCCGCAGAGCGCCCGCGCGAGCATCGTCTTTCCCGACCCCGGTGGACCGACGAACAACACGTTGTGGCCGCCGGTGGCAGCAATCTCGAGGCAGCGCTTCGCTGCTTCGTGGCCCGCGATGTCACCGAGGTCCGGCTCGGGAGGGCGGGCTTTCGCGCTCCGCGCTCGGGGCGTCGTATGCATCGCGGGCAACCCCGTGCGGATGGCCGAAATTCCCGTAAGGCCGCGGTAGCGCAGGCGCGGAACGATATCCACGACGTCGGCAGCGCTGGACGGACCGAGCAAGTCGCGGTCCTCCCGCGATGCGGTTATCGCGTGGGCGAGCATACCGGGCACGGCGCGCACCGCGCCGTCCAGCCCGAGCTCCCCCACCGCAGTCACACCGCCGAGACACGCCGGGGGGATCTGGCCGGTGGCACTGAGCACAGCAAGCGCGATCGGGAGGTCGAACCCGGTGCCATGCTTCCGGAGCGGTGCAGGTGCGAGATTCACGATCACCCGTGCGTTGGGGAACTGGAAGCCCGCCGCCCGGACCGCCGCCCTCACCCGGTCGCGGGCCTCCTGCACCGCCGTGTCAGCGAGTCCGACGATCCCGAAGACCGGCAGTCCACTTGATACGTCCGCCTGGACCTCGACGGGGATCGCCTCCACGCCGAGAATGGTTGCGGATGCGACGGTCGCTTGCATCCCTAGTCCGCCACGAACGCGGCGCGGTGGTGGCGAAGGAGGGCCCGGTCCGCGTCGATGACCGTGATGGAGATGACATCGAACCGCGTCTGTACCGGTGCGATGCCCGCGGCTGCGATGTATGACTCGGCGAGCCGGACGAGGCGCCGCTGCTTGGCGGGTGACACCGCCTCCTCCGGTGTCCCCTGCGCTGTGGACGTGCGGGTCTTGACCTCGCACAGGACGAGCACCTCACCGTCGAGGGCGATGATGTCCACCTCGCCCTTGGGTGTCGAGCTTCGCCAGTTCCTCTCGATGATGCCGAGTCCTGCCCGCTCCAGGTAGGCGGCGGCGGCTTCCTCTCCACGAATCCCGATCTCGGTACGGTTCATAGGACACGCTCCCTTCGTCGGGGAGCAGTATCCGTCGGGCATTGTAACCAGCTCTTAGCGCGATGTGAGCGGGATGCAATGCGGAATCGGCACGCGTGTGTCAGAACAACCGCTGCGACGTGCAGGGCGCGAAACTCCGCCGGTGGACACATGAGGGGCCACGCTCGGCGAGCGCCGCGAGATGATCCGGGCTCCCGTAGCCCTTGTTGCCGGCGAACCCGTATCCGGGGTGGATGGTGCTCAGCTCGGCCATGAGCGCGTCCCGGGCGACTTTGGCGACGATCGATGCAGCCGCGATGGCCCGGACGGTGGCATCGCCCTTGACGATGGCCGTCGAGGGGTGACCCGAGAGCGGCACGAGCCCGTCGACGAGTACGTGATCGACCTCGCACGCGAGTGATGAGACCGCCTCGGCCATTGCGATGAGCGTGGCTCGGCCGATTCCGACCTCGTCGATCACGGCGGGTTCGATGTGGGCGATCCCGACGATACCGACGGCACGGATCTCCCGGTCCAGCCGCTCGCGGGCAGCGGGCGCCAGGTCCTTCGAGTCTCTCAGGCCGGGTATCCGCACGTCCGGAGTGAACACGACGGCGGCTGCGGTCACGGGGCCGGCAAGGGCTCCCCTGCCCACCTCGTCGACGCCTGCGACGGCGGTGCAACCCTGTCCGTAGAACGCAGCCTCACGGGCGCAGAGATCGTCGAGCCGGCGTTCCTCAACCTCGAGACGCGCGATGCGTCGCCGGGCGCCTGCGACGGCCGCGACGACCCCGGGCCGGTCGTCGGCCGCGAACGCTGACGCGACCCCGGGAAGGGATGCGGAGTCAGCCTCCGCGAGGAGGAGGCGGATGTGGGTGACACTCGGTCGGTCCATGGCCCGAGTCTACCCCACCCGGAGACGCGAAAGCGGCCCGGACATCGGTCCGGGCCGCTCGACTAAGATGCTTCGCGGTGCGGTTAGCGGCGCTCCTTGATGCGAGCGGCCTTGCCCACTTTGTCGCGCAGGTAGTAGAGCTTGGCCCTGCGGACCTTGCCGCGGGTCACGACTTCGAGGCTCATGATCTTGGGCGAGTGCACGGGGAACGTGCGCTCAACGCCCACCGCGAAGGACACCTTGCGGACGGTGAAGGTCTCGCGGTTGCCGGCGCCGTGGCGGCGGATGACGACGCCCTGGAAGGGCTGCACGCGCTCGCGGCTGCCCTCGACGACCTTGTACATGACCTTCACCGTGTCGCCCACGCCAAACTCGGGGAGGTCCTCACGCAGCTGCTGCTGCTCGATTGCGCGAATCTTGTCCATGGTGCGTTCCTGTCCGTTCAGGGAGTGGTGGAATCGGGTGCCGGAGGCACGAGCCGACAGTATAGACGAGACGTGGTAGGCAGGCAACGGTGGGCGTGTGGGCGCCCTCGGTAGCCCTAGAGCCCGCCGATGCGGTCGATGGGCCAGAACCGGAAGATCGCCTTGCCCCTGACGTCGTCGAGCGGGACCGCGCCGAAGTACCGGGAGTCCTGGCTGTCGGTGCGGTTGTCACCCATCACCCAGACGGAATCCTCGGGAACGACGTACGGCATCGACATCGACTGGGGCAGGCTCGGCTTGCCGAACGTATACGGCTCGTCGAGGGTGACCCCGTCGACGACGACCTTCCCATCGACCAGATCGACGGTCTGACCGCCCACGGCGATGACCCGCTTGATCAGCGTGGGGACACTGGCTGTCGGGTCATCGAGCACGATGATGTCACCCGGTTCGGGATCGCTGAACCGGTAGATGAACTTGTTGGCCACCACACGGTCCCAGAGCTCGATCGTGGGGATCATGGATCCCGTCGGAATCACGTAGGGCTGGACGACGAACGTCCGGATGGCGGTGGCGAGCAGGAACGCGAGACCCACCATCAGCACGAGCTCGGCCACCCAGCGCAGGAACGACGGCTCGGCGTCCTTGGCACGATCGGTGCCGCGGGGACGGTCCGTCTCGGTCATGACCGCGGAAGCGGCATCGTCTGCGTCGGCCGGCGGATCGTACGTGTACTCGTCGTCTCTCACGGTGTGCCTCTACTCCCGTTCCTCGATCGCGCGGCGAACGGCCTCGCGCTCGTCATCGGTCAGGTCAGCGTACTCGATCAGGTCGGGCCTGCGGATCGCGGTTCGGATCACCGACTGCAGACGCCGCCACGCGGCGATGGCGCCGTGATCGCCGCTCGTAAGAACCTCGGGCACCGTCATGCCTCGGAAGGTCGCCGGGCGGGTGTACTGAGGATACTCCAGAAGTCCCGACGAGAACGACTCATCTTCGGCAGACTGCTCGTGCCCGAGAACACCGGGCTGCAGGCGCGCGACGGCATCGATGAGCACGAGCGCGGGCAGCTCCCCGCCGGTGAGGACGAAGTCGCCGAGCGAGACCTCACGGTCGGCAAGGGTGCGGATACGTTCGTCGAAGCCCTCGTAGCGCCCACAGAGCAGCATCAGACGCGGTAGGGCGGCGAGCTGCGCCACCATTGCCTGTGTGAGCGGCTCGCCCTGCGGGGTCAAGAGGACGGTCAGGGCCCGCGAATCATGCATCGCCGAGACGGCCTCGTGCGCGCGGAAGACGGGCTCGGGCTTCATGACCATGCCGGGACCGCCGCCGAACGGGTAGTCGTCGGTGGTGCGATGGCGGTCGTCGGTGTACTCGCGGAGGTCGTGGACGGCGACATCGAGCGCGCCTGACGCGAGCGCGCGTCCGGTGATCGACGCGCCGAGTACGGGCGCGAACACCTGCGGCAGCACCGTGATGACGTCGATCCTCACCGGTCGTCCTCCTCGATCAAGCCCTCGAGCAGACGGACGTCGATGCGCCGTGCGGCCACATCCACGTGGATCACGACGTCGTCGATCACCGGCACGAGCACCTGACCGAACGGGCCGTCGTCGACCACCAGCACGTCGTTAGCGCCCGTGTGGATGACATCGGTCAGCGTGCCGAGCAAGCCCCGCTGCTCGTCCACGACGTCACTGCCCAGCAGGTCGGGCTCGGCGGCTTCGGGAGGGGGGACATCCTCGTCCCTGGCAAGCACCCACGCGCCGGCCATGTCGCCGGCCCCGTGAGCGTCGTCGGCCACATCGAAGCGCACGATGAACCCCTTCGCCCCCTCGCGCACGCTGGAGACGCGCAGGGCGCGCGCTCCGCGCGGGGTTGGGGGAACCAGCCACAGGTCGATGCCCTCGAGCATCTCGGCGGTGATCCCGTCCCGAACCGAAAGCGTCACCTCACCGTGGGTGCCGTGCGGCTTGAGGATCCGCCCGATCCGGCGATACGGAGCCGGCACGGTCTAACCCGTGACGTCGACCAGTGCGTCGGAGCCGGACGCCGACGCAGCGGCGCGAACGAGCACCCTGATGGCCTTGATGACCCGCCCGCCCCGACCGATGACCTTACCGGTGTCGTCGGGGTGGACGGTGATCTCGTACGCGGTCGACGAGGCGCCCTCATGCTTGACGATGGAGACCTCGTCGGGGTGTTCCACAAGTGAAGTGACGAGGTACTCGACGAGCGCGTCGATGTCGGGAGTGCCGGTCACGCCTGGTCAGCAGCTTCGTCGGCGACGGGCTCGCCGGCCTCTTCGGCCGCGTCGTCGGCGAGGGCCTCGGCGGGCTCGTCGGACTCGGCAGACTCGGCAGGGGCTTCATCGGCCGCAGGAGCGTCCTCGGTTGCCTCGGCAGGAGCCGGTGCGGGAGCCGCGGGGGCGGCCGCGGCCTGCTTCGCGCTGTCGGCGGCCTTGGCCTGAGCCTTCTTCGAGAGAGCGGCCTGGCGGACGGGAGCGACGGCATCGGGGTTCTTCGCGATCGCGATGAGCTTGGCCACGGTCTCGGTGGGCTGGGCGCCCTTGGCGAGCCATGCGTCGGTCTTGTCGATGTCGAGCTCTATGGTCGAGGGGTCCGTGCGGGGGTTATACCGCCCGAGGATCTCGATGAACCGGCCGTCACGCGGCGCACGCGAGTCAGCGGCTACGATGCGGTAGAAGGGGGCCTTCTTCGCACCTGCACGTGCCAGACGGATCTTGAGTGCCAAGTGATTCACCTCCGTGTCGGTGGCCGGTCGGCCACACGTGGGCAAAAGCAGCGACTAATGATACGGGATGCATCCCTGCCGGTCAAAAGGGGTCCGGCGCGGGTGTACTACGTGCCCCGGGATCGCTCAGAACCCCCCGGGCAGACCCGGGATGCCGCGCATCCGCTTACGCTTGCCGCCCTTCTGCATCTGGTTCAGTTGCTTGACTATCTTCTGAGCCTGCGCGAACTGCTTCAGCACCTGGTTCACGTCGAAGACGCTCACGCCGGCTCCCGCCGCGATGCGCTCCCGACGCGACCCGTTGATGGTGGACGGTCTGCGGCGCTCCCCCACAGTCATTGAGCGGATGACCGCCTCGACACGGGTGAGCGCTCCCTCGTCGAGCTTCGCGTCCTTGGGGAGCTTGTTGGCGCCTGGGACGAGGGCAAGGATGTCTGTCAGCGACCCCATCTTGCGCACCTGCTGGAGCTGGGCGAGGAAGTCGTCGAGCGTGAAGGCGCCGCTTGCGAGTCGGGCTTCCATCTCCGAGGTGGTCTCGGTGTCGAACGTCTCCTGCGCCTTCTCGATGAGCGTCACGACGTCGCCCATGCCGAGAATCCGCTTGGCCATGCGCTCGGGGAAGAACGGCTCGAGGGCGTCGAGCTTCTCCCCCACACCGGCGAACTTGATGGGCTTGCCGGTGACCGA
>JAFGUS010000092.1 GCA_016938395.1 Coriobacteriia bacterium
CGCTCCCTTACCCCTCCTCCCCGTATCGCCTACAATGCAGCCATGGCGCGCGGGCAGGGGCACTGCGCGCTGTCACACCGTCCGCCCCGCGACGCCTGAGTGGAAGGACGCCGCGTGCAGCCCATCGATCTCACGCCGAGCGCACAGGGCAAGGTGCGCGACATCTTCGATCTTGGCGACTCACTCCTGATCATCGCGACGGACCGCATCAGCGCCTTCGATGTGGTGCTGCCCGACCCGATCCCGTACAAAGGCGAGGTGCTCACCAAGGTCTCGCTCTTCTGGTTCGATCTGCTCGGCGACATCGTGCCCAACCACCTGCTGTCCGCCGATGAGTGCGACCTGCCGGACTCGCTTGCCGCCCATGCCTCGTCGCTCCGCGGTCGCTTCATGCTCGTGAAGAAGGCCGAGGTCTTCCCGGTCGAGTGCATCGTGCGGGGGTACCTGGCGGGGAGTGGCTGGAAGGAGTACCAGCTCAGCGGCACCGTTTGTGGCCAGGAGCTACCCGCAGGCCTGGTGGAGTCGAGCCGCCTGCCCGAGCCGATCTTCACCCCGTCGACCAAGGCCGCCATCGGCGACCACGACGAGAACATCAGCTTCGAGCACATGGTTGAGATCGTGGGTGCCGAGCATGCGGAGCAGCTGCGCGACGTTTCGCTCGCGCTCTACTCGGCCGCGCGCGACCATGCAGCGTCGCGCGGCATCATCATCGCCGACACCAAGTTCGAGTTCGGGCTGGTGGACGGCGAGATCACGCTGATCGACGAGGTGCTCACGCCCGACAGCTCGCGCTTCTGGCCCGCCGAAGAGTACGAACCGGGCCACGGCCAGCCGAGTTTCGACAAGCAGTTCGTGCGGGACTGGCTCGAGGCGAGCGGCTGGGACAAGACCCCGCCGGCCCCGTCGCTTCCCGAGGACGTCATCATCATGACCGCCGAGAAGTACGTTGAGGCGTATGAAGTGATCACCGGTCAGCCGTTTTCTCCCGAAGGGGACTGAGTCTCAGTGGCACAGCGCAGTTTCAGCAACGACCGCTATCGCAAGGACGCCAAGATCGGGCATACGCGCAAGAGCGCAGCCAAGGCCAAGCCGATCCGCAAGCAGGGCACCGTGGAGGCCTCGAGTAGTCCGGCCAAACCCAAGAAGGCGGGCCAGGAGAAGGACTGGGCGGGCCTGCCCACCTCCCCCGAGATCAAGAAATGGCGCCGCATCTGGTGGAGTCTGTTGCTCGGCGGTCTCGCACTCATCGGCATCGGTTACCTCGTGCCCGAACTGCGCGAGAACGCCACCGTGCAGGCGGTCATCGCCGGCGTCGTGCTCGGCGCCTCGCTTCTGGCGGTCACCATCGACCTCGTCGTCATCCGCAAGCTGCGCAAGCAGCTCATCGCGGCGCAAGCGCCCAAGAAGCACGCGCAGAAGGGCGCCCGTGCGAATGAGAAGACCGAGCCGAACGCGGATGCGGCAGCCGGTGCTCCCGACGCCAAGCGCGGCTGGGCGCCGTGGCGTAAGGATCGCACGTGAGCCTGAGTGAACTTCCCGCGCGCGTGCGAGCGCACGTCTACTTGTTCTGGTTCGGCATGGTGGTGGCCGGCGCCGGGGTTCTTGGGTTCTTCTTCAGCTTCTGGCAGGTGGGCTCGGCCACGCAGGCGGCCATCGATGTACACACCGAGGTGCCGGTGTTCGCGTATGCGTCGATACTCGCGTGGGTTGGCGGACTCATCATTATGTGGTACAGCCGCCGGACGTTGGATGCGGCGGTACGCGCCAGACTCGAAGAGAACCGGGCGGCGATGATCGTGGACCTCGGTGGTGCGCTTGGCGCGCCCACAGAGGCCGACGCGGACAGCGCTGCCGACACGGACGGGACGCCGGCGGAGGCCGGCCCCGAGGGTTCGCGCGGTGCCTTCGACGAGACAGCCGCTCCCGCGCCCGACGGGCGCGACGCGTAAGGGGAGGAAGAGCATGGCACGCTTCGAGATCCATGTGACGTACAAGAAGGGCATCTTCGACCCGCCCGGCGCCACCGCCGGGCGTGCGCTCGTCAACCTCGGCTACGACGAGGTCGCCTCGGTGAAGATCGGCAAGTACATCCAACTCGAGGTGGCCGACGGAACGCCCGAGGAACGGGTGCGTGAGATGTGCGACAAGCTGCTCGCCAACCCGGTGATCGAGGACTACCGCATCGAGCGGGTCTAAGGAGGCGTAAGGATGCGGTTCGGTGTCGTCATCTTCCCCGGCTCCAACTGCGAGCAGGACGCGGTTCACGCCATCCGTCACCTCGGCATGAAGGCCGACTACGTATGGCACGGCGACACGGATCTCTCGGGATTCGATGCGCTCGTGCTGCCGGGTGGCTTCAGCTACGGCGACTACATCCGCTGCGGCGCCGTGGCGCGCTTCAGCCCGGTGATGGCCGAGGTCGTGCGCTTC
>JAFGUS010000093.1 GCA_016938395.1 Coriobacteriia bacterium
CGAGAGCATCGATCGCGCGATCGACATGCTCCGGCGCAGCGACTGCAGCCCATCGAGCGTCTTCGCCGACGTCATCCTCACGCACCGTGGCAAGACGATCCGCCCCAAGACGGCGGGCCAGAAGCGGTACGTCGACGCGATACGCGAGAACACCGTGACCTTCGGTATAGGTCCGGCCGGTACCGGCAAGACCTACCTCGCCATGGCGATGGCGGTCGACGCGCTCCGCAAGAAGGAGGTCGGCCGCATCATCCTCACGCGCCCGGCTGTGGAGGCGGGGGAGAAACTCGGCTTTCTGCCTGGAAACCTCTACGAGAAGGTGGATCCGTACCTTCGGCCGCTCTACGACGCGCTCTTCGACATGATGGATATCGAGAAGTCCACGGCGCTCACGGAGCGCGGTGTGATCGAGGTAGCGCCGCTCGCATTCATGCGGGGTCGCACGCTGAACGACTCCTTCGTCATCCTCGATGAGGCGCAGAACACCACACCCGAGCAGATGAAGATGTTCCTCACTCGTCTGGGATTCGGCTCGAAGATCGTCATCACCGGCGACGTGACACAGACCGACCTCATCGGCGGGCTCTCAGGTCTCAACCAGGTGAAGGACATCCTCGACGGCGTGAAGGGCATCGGTTTCGTGGAACTCGAGGCGCGCGACGTCGTACGGCACCGGCTCGTGCAGCGCATCGTCACCGCGTATCACGAGTTCCAGGAGTCGCAGGCCCACCGCCCGGCCGGCGACCATGCCTAGACAGCGGTCCATCAACCGTCTCGGCCGCTTGTGGCCGAAGACGGGTCCGCTCTCCACGCCGCTCGGGCGGCGTGTGGTGCTTGGCGTGGTCGTGATCATCCTCGCTGCGGTGCCGCTCGCCGTGCGCGTGGTCCCTCTCGGCCTTGCCGAAGGCGAACCCGCGCCGCGCACGTTCCGGGCGCCGCGGTCCTTGCAGTACGTCGACGAGGCAGCCACCCAGGCGCTGCAGCAGGCCGCCTCGGATGCAGTGAACCCGGTGTACACGGTCGATCAGGAGGCGCAGTCCGACGCCCGCCGCGGCATCGTGGAGTTCTTCTCGGCCGTCAACTCGGTGCGTGCGTCGGCGAGCGGGGACACCACGGGCAGCATCGACACCACTGGTGCGATCGATATGCTCACCACCACGTACGGCTCCCGCGTGGACACCGGCACGATCGAGGCGATGCTCGTGCTCTCGCCGGAGTCCATCGACACCGTCGCGCGCAACACCGAGGGGCTCGTCAGCAGCATCCTTTCCGGCCGCATCCAGGAGCGCGACCTGCAGGCCGCCCGCGATCAGCTCGCACAGAGCGCGGGCCTGATACCGCTTTCGCTGGCGGAGCGCTTCGTGTAGATCTCGGTGGGCGCCGTATCCTTAAAAAAAACAGTCACCGTCGATGAGGCCGCCACCGAGCGCGCGCGCGCCGAAGCG
>JAFGUS010000094.1 GCA_016938395.1 Coriobacteriia bacterium
AGGCGCGCGACCTCGCTCACCGTGAGCGGGGCCGAGGCCGCAACGTCTCGGCTCCCGTTCTTCGTGTCATGTCTCGCAGTGCTCATCTGACAGCTCACCTCCGCGCAGATCATAGACTCTCACGTTACGTGAGGGTCAAGACGCCGATCTCATGTGCCCGCGGTCACGGCCGGGAGCGGTACGATGGGTGGGTAGCCGAAGCAGGGAGGGGCACATGGCACGAACGGGCTGGAGGGCCAAGCGCGGGCGCAAGGCGGTCGCCGCGGTGGTCTTCGCGGTGCTGGGGCGCGGGTTGGTCGCCGCGGCGCGGCTTGACGAACGCGTGCGCGCCGAAGCGGCGTCGTGGCCGGAGGACACCGTCATCACCCTGAGAATCGCACCTTTCGGGCCCCAGGTGTCCTGGCGCATGGGCGAGGGGGTGCTCGAGTATCTCGGCGGCGCTCAGGTGACACCGTCGCTTGCGGTCACCTTCAAGAGCGTGGATGGGGCGCTGCCGCTGCTCGTGGGCATGAAGTCGGTCCTCGGAGCCTTTGCCGAGCATCGGGCTACCGTGGCCGGTGACCTGGCGCTTGCGATGTCGTTCGTGCGCTGCCTGCACATCGTCGAGGGCTACCTGTTCCCCGACCTCATGACGCGTCGCATCCTGCCGCGTCCTGCCGAGCGCCGTGCCGGTCATCTGGTCGCTTACGGAACGCTCGTGTTCCGCCGTGCCCGTCTGGAAGGAGCCTCCTCGTGATCCCCGACTACTACGAGTTCTGCAACTCCACCAAAATCGTCTCGGGCGCGCGCGCCATCGAGCACATCGGCTACGAACTCGCCGCGCTCGGGGCCTCGCGGCCCCTCGTGCTCACTAACGCACAGCTGCTCGAGCTCAAGGTGGCCACGATCGTGATCGACGCGCTCGCCGACACCGATGCGGAAGTCGCGGGCGTGTACGACGCGGTGCCGGTTGACTCCTCGGCGGCGGTGGTGGACGACGTGGCGCGCGCCTACCGCGAGGCCGGTGCTGACGCGATCGTTGCGGTGGGTGGGGGCTCGGTACTCGATACCGCCAAGGGCGCGATGATCGTGCTCACTCACGGCGGGTCGCTGATGGAGCACCGCGGAGCCGAGAGCCTGCTCGGCAGGCGCGCGGTGACCTTCATCGCGATCCCCACCACAGCCGGCACCGGTTCGGAAGTCACCTCGGCGGCGGTCATCAAGGACACCGACCGGCACGTGAAGATGGGCTTCACGTCGCTCTCGCTCCTGCCCGACGTCGCGATCCTCGATCCCCGGCTGACGGTGGGACTCCCGCCGCGCCTGACCGCCTCGACGGCGATGGATGCGCTCACGCACGCGGTGGAGTCGGTCAGCTGCGTGCAGGCCAATCCGCTCTCGGACTGCTACGCCAAGGCCGCGATCGGACTCATCCGCGACTATCTTCCGGTGGCGCTCGACGACCCGAGGTCTTCGAAGGCGCGCCTGGCGCTCGCCAATGCCGCGCTTATGGCGGGTGCAGCGTTTTCCAACGCGATGGTGGGCATCGTGCACGCGATGGGTCACGCAGCCGGCGGTGTTGCGGGCATTCCGCACGGTGAGGCGATGAGCGTTCTGCTGCCCCACGGCATGGCCTACAACCTCGATGTGGCGTGCGACCGGTACGGGGAGCTGCTGATCGATCTCGCCGGCGTCGAGACGCACGCAGCCACGCCGGCCGCCGATCGCGGCGCTGCGGCGATCGGCGCAGTGCGCTCCATAACGGCCCTGCTCCACGAGCGGACGGGCCTTCCGGTCACGCTCGGCGAGATGGGTGTCCAGCCCGAGCAGATCCCGGACATCGCCCGCGCCGCGCTGGATGACGGAGCGATGTCGATGAACCCGAAGCAGCCGAGCTACGAGGAGCTTATCGATATCCTGAAGGGCGCGCTGTGAGTGGGCCGCAGGGCGGCTGGATGGGGCGGGTCCTGCGCGTCGATCTGAGCACGCGTGACGTGAGCGACTATCCCTGGTCCGACGAGAATCGCCGCACGTGGCTCGGCGGCAAGGCGATGGCCGCACGGATCCTGGCTGACGTGCTGTCGGACGTCTCCGCATCAGCGGAGGGCGCCGCGGATCAGCCGGGTCACGAAACAGACCCGCTCGGGCCGGAGAACGTGGTCGTCATCTCCACCGGTCCGCTCACCGGCACCGGTGCACCGTCGAGTGCACGCTTCAACCTCTCGGCACTCTCGCCGCTCACCGGTCTCGTGGCCTCGTCCAACTGCGGCGGCCCCTTCGGCGCGCACTTGAAGAAGGCGGGCTACGACGCGCTCGTGCTCGTCGGGCGCGCGGCCTCTCCGGTCTGGCTCGAGGTGAACGAGGCAGGTGTCGTGTTCCACGATGCCGCCGACGTGTGGGGCATGCGAACGGGCGAGGCACAGACGGCGCTCTCCGGCACCGTGGACAGCCGCTCGGGCGTGCTCGTGATCGGTCCTGCCGGCGAGCACCTCGTCCCGTACGCGTGCGTCATTTCGGGCGAGCGCGCGGCCGGCCGCGCTGGCATGGGCGCCGTCTTCGGCAGCAAGAACGTGAAGGGCCTCGTCGCGTGGGGAACCCGGAAGGTCCCGGTGGCACATCCCGAGAAGTACCGGGTGCACCTGAAGCGCTGGACGGCGTCGATCAAGGCGCACCCCATCGCGGGCGGCTCGCTGCCCCGACTCGGCACGGCCGGCTTCCTCGAGCCGATGCAGGAGCTCGGCATCGTGGCGACGCGCAACTTCACACGCGGCCGGTTCGAACGCGCGGCCGAGATCGACGGGGAGGCGCTCGCCGCGCGCCGTCTCGTTGGGACGGGCGGTTGCGCGGCGTGCCCGATCCACTGCGGGCGGGTCGTCGAGCTTGACGGGCAACGCATCAAGGGGCCGGAACTCGAGACACTCGTGCTGCTCGGCGCGAACATCGAGAACCCCGACCTGGACCGCATCATCGAGTGGAACGCGCTCTTGGACGAGCTCGGCCTGGACACGATGAGCACCGGCGTCACGCTCTCCTACGCGATGGAGGCTGCCGAGAAGGGCCTCTGGGACAGCGGGCTGCGCTTCGGCGAGACCGACGGGCTCGCGTCACTGTTCGAGGACATCGCGTATCGTCGCGGACTCGGTGCCGAGCTTGCCGAGGGTTCGCGCCGGCTGGCCGAGCGCTACGGCGGCGCGGGCTTCGCCATGAACGTGAAGGGTCTCGAGCTTGCGGCCTACGAACCGCGGAGTGCGGTGGGGCAGGGCCTCGGGTATGCGGTCTCCAACCGCGGCGGTTGCCACCTGAACGCCGGGTACGCGGTGGCGCTCGAGGGGCTCGCGCTTCGCATGGATGGCCGCTCGACCGCGGGCAAGGCCGCACTCACCGCGTTCTTCCAGGACCTGATGGAGGTCGTCTCCTCGGCGGGCGTCTGTCTGTTCACGACGCTGAGCGTGCTTCCCGGTGCGCTCGTGGAGCATCCCGAACGGGGTGTGGGGGCGTTCGTGGCGCGTGCATTCTCGTACGCGGGTGGGCTCATGCGCGTGCTGCGTATCCTCCCGCGCGCGCTGCTCGGTATCCCCATGCCGCTCGTGCCACACCTGCGCGCCATCGAGCTCGTGACCGGCGAGCACTACGGCTTCGGCGGCTTCTGGTCGCTCGGCGAGCGCGGGTACACGCTCGAGCGAATGCTCGGTCTGCGCTTCGGCAACGGCGGCGCGCTCGGCGATACGCTGCCCGCGCGGCTGCTCGAGGAGCCGATGGATGCCGACGATGACACGAGTGTGGTGCCGCTTGCGGCGCTCAAGCGCGACTACTACCGCCAGCGCGGCTGGGACGAGCACGGCGTGCCGACGCCCGGCGTACTCAGGCGGCTTGGCATCCCGGCCTCAGACGGGCACTCCGGAGCCTCGCGCGCCGTGGGCGAAAGTTAGGCAGCATGCCCACCGTCCTCCTCGCGCTCACCACATCGCTGCTCTTCGGGGTCGGCGACTTCTTAGGCGGCATCGCCACGCGGCGTGATTCTGCGTATGCGGTGACCGGTACCTCGCACCTGCTCTCAATCGTCCTTCTCGGCATCGCGGTGGTGGTGCTTCCCGCGGCCACGCCGAGCAGCGGCGACCTGCTCTGGGGCGCGGCATCGGGCCTCTCGGGCGTCATCGGCGTGATGTCGCTCTTCGCGGCGCTCGCACTGGGGCGGATGAGCATCGTGGCACCGGTGGTTGCGGCGCTCTCGGCTGCGCTGCCCGCGCTCTTCGACCTGGTGTCGGGCACCAGGCTCTCACCGGTGACGCTCGGCGGGATCGTGCTCGCGCTCGTGGCGATCGTGATCGTCAGCCTCGCACCCGACGACCGAGTCCACGCACCGGCACATGAGTACCGGCCCCGGCTCGCGCTCGCCCTCTCGCTCGTGGCGGGCGTCGGGTTCTCCGGGGCATTCATCTCGTACTCGTTCACGTCAGCCGAGAGCGGCCTCACGCCGGTACTCGCCGCCCGCGTGGTGTCGATCGTCGTGTCGGTCGCGCTCGCGTTCATCGTGGGTCGCGGGTTTCCCGCCGATCGCACCGCAATGCCTGCCGCCCTCGGGGCCGGCCTCACCGACGCGCTCGCCAACGTCACGATGCTCACCGCTATCCGGCTCGGACCGCTCGCGATCGCCTCGGTGCTCGGCTCGCTCTTCCCCGTGGTGGTCGTGGTGCTTGCGCGCGTCTTTCTTGGCGAACGGCTCACGGGGCTCCAGCGCGCCGGTGTGGCGCTTGCACTCGTTGCGGTGCTGCTGTCCGCCGCCCCGTAGCTGCGTGCAGAGACGCTGAGGTCGCACAGGCCCCCACATCGGGTACCCTTAACGTGACGGCACCGTGAAGGAGCGCGCATGCTCGAGATCGACACCCCGGGACGCGGCACGCTCGACCTCGAGCATCTGCTGCTCGACGTCAACGGCACGATCGCAGCAGGCGGTGTGCTCGTGCCCGGCGTGGCCGAGGCGCTCGCATCGCTCGAGAGTGTGCTCCACGCAGTGGCCGTCACCGCCGACACGCACGGTACGGCCCCGGCGCTTCGCGCTGCAACCGGCATCGACATCATCGTCATCGCGCCCGGAAACGAAGCCGCGCAGAAGCAGGCGCTGCTGCGCGAACTCGGCGCGGAGCGAACGGTGGCCGTCGGCAACGGGGCCAACGACGCGCTCATGCTGCGTGAGGCAGCGGTGGGAATCGCCGTCATTGGTACCGAGGGCGCCGCCCGTGCGGCCCTCGATGCGGCCGACATCGTGGTGACCGACATCGCCGACGCGCTCGCACTGCTCCTCGAGCCGCGGCGCCTTCTTGCGACACTCCGGACGTGAGGTGCCGATGAGCGGGCCACACATCACGGTCATCGGTGGCGCGAACACCGATATCGTCGGCATCCCGAGCGGTCGCTATGCGGCGCGCGACTCGAACCCGGGGCACGTGCGGGTGAGCGCCGGCGGCGTGGCCCGCAACGTCGCCGAGAACCTGGCGCGCCTCGGTGCGCAGGTCCGGCTTGTCACCGCATTCGGCTCCGACGCCGACGGCGACGAGCTCGAGCGGTCCTGCTCCGTGGTCGGCATCGACACGAGCCACAGCATCATCGCATCGGGCCTTCCCGGCTCGCGGTACCTGGCGGTACTCGACGGGGCGGGTGACCTCGCCGCTGCGGTCTCCGACATGCGTGCTCTCGAACGGCTCACACCCGATGCGCTCGACGCTGCGGCGTTCGCGGGCGCCGATGCCGTCGTGCTCGACACGAACCTGCAGGCGAGCACCATCGCCCGTGCGGTGGAACTCGCAGGGGACGTTCCCGTGGTGCTCGACCCCGTGTCGACGGCCAAGTCATCGGCGGCCCTGCCGGTTCTCGGGCGGCTCGCGGGGCTCAAAGCGAACCTCCGCGAAGCGGAGGCGCTCTCGGGTGCCGCGGGTGCCGCGGGGGCCGGCCAACGACTGCTTCAGGCAGGAACGCGGTGGGTGTTCGTGTCGCTGGGTCCCGAGGGCGTCTGGGCGGGCTCCGCCGAGGAATCGTTCGTGCTGCCGGCCGAGCGGGCGGCCGTGGTGAACGTTACCGGCGCCGGTGACGCGTTCACCGCCGGCATCACATGGGGCATCGCGATCGGCGCGACGCTGCGCGAGACGGCGCGGATCGCGGGCGCGCTTTCGGCACTCACCGTTGAGAGCGAGCGCACGGTCAGCGATCGGATGAGCGCGGAGGCGCTTCGAGAGAGGACGGTGCAGCCGTGACCATGAGACCGCACATGCGCGTTTCCGCGGAGGTGGCAGACGCGCTCGACGCGGGAGGGCCGATCGTCGCGCTGGAGTCGACGATCATCTCCCACGGATTCCCGTACCCCGCCAACGTGGAGTGCGCCCGCGAATGCGAGCGCATCGTGCGCGAGGAAGGCGCTATTCCGGCGACGATCGCCGTCATCGGTGGCCGACTAGCCGCGGGGCTCACCGCGGATGAGATCGAGCGGCTCGGCACAACGCGCGACACCCCGAAGGCAAGTCGGCGCGACCTGCCGCTGCTCATCGCGCGTGGAAGCGATGGCGCAACGACGGTTGCGGGCACGATGGCCGTAGCCGCCATGGTCGGGATCCAGGTCTTCGCCACCGGCGGCATCGGCGGTGTCCACCGCGGTGCCGAGCGCTCGTTCGACATCTCGGCAGACCTCGAGGAGCTTGCGCGTACGAGCGTGGCCGTGATGTGCGCGGGGGCGAAGTCGGTGCTCGACATCGGCCTGACCCTCGAGTACCTCGAGACGCGCGGGGTGCCCGTGCTCGGCTACCGAAGCGATGCATTTCCGGCGTTCTACACGCGCGATAGCGGGTTCGGGGTGGATGCCCGGTTCGAGACACCCGCGGAGATCGCGGCCGTTCTGCGGGCGAAGTGGGAGACCGGGCTCGTCGGGGGGGCGCTGGTGGCCAACCCCATACCCGAGCAGTATGCGCTCGATCCCGCTGAGATCGAGGCGACGATCTCCCACGCTCTCGCGGACGCACGCGAGGGAGGTGTGCGCGGCAAGCAGGTGACGCCGTTTCTTCTGGCGCGCATCCACGAACTCACGGGCGGGGCGAGCGAGTCGGCCAACAAGGAGCTGGTGTGGTCCAATGCGCGGCTCGCAGCGCAGGTGGCGGTTGCGCTCGCCGAGTACGGCCCGGTCGGGACGCACCGGCACGGGAGGCACGAATGACCGACGCACCCGACGAGCGCCGCGCGTACGACGACTCACTGCTCGAGATGGTCAACGGAGCCGAGGCCGACTTCCTCGCACACCGGCACGACCACCATGAGAACGTGGAAGGTGCCGTGCGGATCTTCCTCGAGTTCCTGCGGGGCTTCGAGTTCCTCAAGATCGACCGGCCGTGCGTCACCGTCTTCGGTTCGGCACGATTCAAGGAGGGGCATCCGCACTACGAGCAGGCGCGCGAGATGGGACGCGCGCTTGCCGAGGCGGGCTTCTGCGTGATGACCGGCGGCGGTCCCGGCATCATGGAGGCCGCCAACCGGGGTGCGCGTGAAGCCGGCGGACTCTCGCTCGGCGTCAACATCAGGCTCCCGCACGAGCAGCAGCCCAACCGGTACGTGGACCGGTTCATCGAATTCGAGCACTTCTTCGTCCGCAAGGTCATGCTCGTGAAGTACTCGTGCGCGTTCGTGGTGTGTCCGGGCGGCTTCGGCACGCTCGACGAGGTCTTCGAGACGCTCACGCTGATGCAGACCGAGAAGATCGAGGGGTTCCCCGTGATCACACTGGGGAGTGCCTTCTGGGAGCCGATGTTCCACTTCTTCGAGAAGCGGCTCGTCGCCGAGGGCACAATTGCGCCCGGTGACCTCGGACTCATCCACATCACCGACAGCGTCGCCGATGCGGTCGAGCACATCAAGCAGCATCCGCGGGGGTGCAAGGCGGAGTCGTGACGCTTGCACTCCGCGCGTCCGGCGCGTATAGCCTTGAGTAGCAGGTGAGGCGACCGGACGGGGTCCGCCATGCTCGCATCGGCACTCACGCGCATTCGATCCCGCCCCGTGATGTGGGCGTTCATCCTCCTGCTCGGTGCTGTGGCGCTCGCGATAGCCGCGAATCAGGCGGTCGGCTGGGCGCGGTTCCTCGTGTTCTCCGAGCGGCTCGATGTTGCTCTCTCCGTTGCGCCCTCCGGCGCGTCCACCGAGTGCGCGTGGAGCTTCCCGTTTCAGCAGGCCCGCGCACGCGTGAGCGTTCCGGTGTACGAGAGCGAGATCGCAGCAGCGCGTGATCTCAACATCGCGGCGGCGTTCCGCGCCCGCGGGCTGCTTCGGGACGCGTACGTGTCTCGGATCGTCGATGCGCATGCGCCCACGGCACTCGTGGAGCGGCTTCTGACCGAGTTCCGGGCCCTCCGGGACGCACGCGGGCTCGACAGTGACGAGTACCTGGAGCTCATGACCGCGGCGGTGCAGGCCATCCCATACGGCGAGATCGACGGCGAGGTGTCACTGCCCGCAGATGTGCTGACCGGCGGGGCCGGCGTGTGCACCGAGAAGAGCCTTCTGTTGGCGAGCCTCATGGTCGCCGAGGGCTACGACACCGTGATCTGGGTGTTCCCGACGCAGTGGCACGTGGCTGTGGGGGTGGCGAGCGAGCACGCGCGGTTCAGACACTCGGAGTACGCCTTCATCGAGACCACGTCGTCAGCCTACATCGGTCAGGCGGTGCCGTCGCTGTGGTCGCGCGGACCCGTGGCGCGTCCGCCGCAGGAGATCGGACTCGGCGGCTCCGAGCTCTACCGCTCGGGCGACGAGGTGGAGTTCATCCTGCGCGAGTTGCAGCTTGCCACTGCGATCGAGTCGCGGGCAGGCACGTACGTGCAGTATCTCGAGACGCCCGAGCATCACCGTGGCCGCTACGCGGGCAGGGTGATGGAGTCGTGGATCGCCGGGACGACCGCCCGCTACATCAAGAACAACGCGCACGACCGGCGGGGCGTCTACCGGGTGCTTCTCTTCCTCGGCGCACACACGGCAAGCGAGGGGTCGGCTGACGGGTGAGCCTGAGGCGGCCGCGTGCGTTGTGGCCGCTCGTTACCTGCGCTTGAGGTCCCGCGAGGCCGCGATTGCGGCGCGCGCACCCTCGCCTGCGGCGATGATGATCTGCTTGCCGAGTCCGTCGGTCACATCCCCCGCTGCGTAGATGCCGGGCGTGCTCGTCCGGCAGTGCCGGTCAACGACGATCTCGCCGTGCTCGGTCACCTCCACGAGGCCGCCCGTGAACTCCGAGACGGGGATGGAGCCCGTCTCGATGAAGACACCCGAGACCGCGAGCGTCTCCTCGGCGCCGCTCGTGGCGTCCCGCACGGCTAGCCCGGTCACGCGATCATCGCCGATCACCGCGGTGGGCTTGAGGCCTGTGCGGACGGTGATACGCGGCTCCGCCGCGACCTTCTCGAGCACCGACTCATGCGCCTTGAGGGCGGAGGCGGAGACGACGGTGACGGTCGCCTCGAGTGCGGCGAGTTCGAGCGCAGCGTCGCATGCCGACTCGGTGGAGCCGACGACGGCTACCGGCATGCCGCGGAAGAACGCCCCGTCGCACGTGGCGCAGTACGATACACCGCGTCCGATGAACTCGGTCTCGCCCGGCACCGCCAGGCGGTTGGGCGTGCGTCCGGTGGCAACGATGATGGCACGAGCCGCGAGGTGGGCGCCCTCGCGCGTGAAGACCTCAAAGCCGTCCCCGGCGGGTACGATGGCGTTCACGAGCTGACCCTCGAGGCACTCGATGTCGAACTGGGCCACATGCTCGCGGAAGCTTGTGACGAGCTCGGAACCGGTCACGAGCCGCCAGCCGAGGTAGTTCTCGACCTCGCTCGCCCAGGCGGCCTGACCGCCCACCTCGGCCCCGACGATCGCGGTCGTGAGTCCCTGACGAACGGCGTACATGCCCGCAGTGAGTCCCGCAGGTCCCGCGCCCACGACGATGAGGTCGTAGTGCTCCGGTCGTGCCTGCGCTGTGTCCACCGAACGTCACCTCCGCACGATGAGATGTCGCCTCGCATGGTACACCGTGTATCAGGGCGGTCGGCGGCGTGGCACCGCCCGCCGCTGTCCGCTCGCAGATCCGCTCGGTGGTCGTCGTTCAGTCGGCCGCGCGGCGGAGGGCGAACGCGGCGTATGCGACCATCGCGGCGAGCGCCGTTGTCGCGAGGAGCGTGAGCTTCCCGGCGTCAGGTGGGTCCTCCACGGCGGTCCCAGGCTGCAGCACGCGCAGGCTTGTGACGTGCAGGTCCATGTCGCCGCTGTGCTCGGGGCACGCGGCATTGAACACGCCGGTCACCTCGACGATGTCTCCGTGGTGACGGTGGTCGCCGAAGACGGTGACCGCTGCAGCGAGCTCCGGTGTCGCGACGACCGCCTGACCGGAGTTGTAGCCGCTGGGCGGCATTCCCTGTTCGATCGTGCCCACAACGTACGCGTCGTCGTTGAGGTGAAGCCAGACGTCATCGCCGCGCGTCATCGCCTCGCCGACCGCCTCGCCCGCGAACGTGACGGTGCGGCCGTCCCAGAGCGCTGGATCCTCGATGAGCTGCGTACTCGAGACGGTTGTCGCCCATGCGATCGTCGGCATCAGAAGTGCGGCGATGCCGAGGGTGCAGGCGGTGATGAATCTCCTCATCGGCCCCTCACCACCGACCACAGCCAGCCGAAGAGCGCGAAGACGGCGAGGAACTCCATGCGACCGAGCCACATGGCGACCACGTACACCGCCTTGAGCGCCCCGGGCATTGACGGCGACACAACACCGCAGCTCAGGCCCGTGTTCGATGCTGCCGACACACCGTCGAACGCCGCCTCGATGAACGGGTACCCGGCCAGGACGCCTGCCATGGTGACGATTGCGTGGAGCGTGAGAAACGCGACCGTGATCAGGAGCACCGACCGGATGGTCGCATCCTGCAACACCCGATTCTTGAGGTGGTGGTAGCGGGATGTGACCACGGCCGAGTCCGGGCCGAGCATGCGACGCGCCTCCTGCACGAACGCCTTGGTGATGATGGCGATTCGAATGCCCTTGATGCCCCCGGCCGTGGAACACGATGAGGCGCCGATGACCATCGTCCCGATGATCGCAAGCATCGCGAGGGGTCCCCACTGCGTCACCAGCGCCCGGGAATACACGGTGCCGAACCCGGTCGTCGTGTGTCCGGAGATGAGCAGGTAGAACGTCTTGCGTACGAGGGGGAGCGCATCGGTGTACACGCCCGAGCGGGCGAGCCCGATGGCAGCTATGAGCGTGAAGATGCCCAGGGTGACTGCGAAGCTCCGTGTCTCGACGTTGCGGCGCAGCTCCGAGCGCTCGCCGGTCCACACTGCCCAGTGGACAGCGAAGTTCAAGGAGCCGGCGACGAAGATGATGATGCACATGATCTCGAACGCCAGGGAGTGGTACCAGAAGGTGTTGTAGGACTGAGGTGCGAACCCGCCGGTACTGAAGGCTCCCATGAACACCCACAGGCTGTGCAGGAACGCACGCACGGGGGCCTGCCCGAGCGCAAGGGCACCGATGGTGAGTGCGGTCGTTCCCACGGCCAGCCAACCAAGACTGATCAGCCAGATCACCCGGGCCGTGTGCACCACGTTCGGCAGCAGCCGGTCCTCTTTCCCCTCCCCGCTGTAGAGGTGGTACAGTCCGCCGCCCACGCCCTTGAACAGGAACGTCAGCGCGATGACCACGATTCCCTGCCCCCCGGCGAACGTCAGGATGAAGCGCCACATATTGAGGCCGTTGGAGACGTGGTCGAGGTCCTGCATCAGGTACAGGCCCGTCGTGGTCAGCCCGCTCATGACGTCGAACACAGCGTCAAGGTAGCTGCCCATGTGGCCTGACAGATACAACGGGATGGCACCGAGCGCGGTCGCGAGTATCCACGACGCCGACACGACCACGAGGCCGTGCCTGCGCTGCAACTCGTCGCTCGTTCGGCACAGCGCCTGAAGGCCGAGGCCGACGGCCAGGCATACGGTGAGACCGATACCGAAGTCGATCGCGGTGTCCCACTCGCGAAAGACGAGTGCGGTGACCAGCGGCACGATCATGAGCAGCCCCACGCCCGAGACGATCTTGCCGGTGTACAAGCCGACGACCCGATGGTCGTCAACGCTGGGTCTGAGCATCAGCCGCCTGCCAGCAGCACCAACACTATGACGATACTGCACGCTGCCATGAGTCCGACAGCGAACGCCGCCTCGGTCACCAGGCCGGTTGTGAGCGTGAGCACCTGCTCGGCCGTCGGCAGGGCGTCGCGCGCGCCGCGACGTTGTGAGCCGGCACCCATCAGCGCGTCACCGCGACCGGTCGATCGCCGAGAGCAGCCATCACGCCATCGGCCACGATCTCGCTGCACGAGATGCACGGGATGCCAAGCGCGTGGAACAGCCGCACGTTGTGGGCGTGTCCCGCCAGGCCGGCCACCATCGCCAGATGGAACGCCTCACGGGCGAGCAGGCATATCGACAGGTTCTCGGCATCGTCACCGGTAGCCGCAACGAGCCGGTCCGCTCTGGCGGCCTGCGCCTGGGTCAGCACGGCGGGGTCACGGGCATCGCCGGAGAGCACCATCGTCCGCGGGAACTCGAGCGCGAACTCCTCGGCATCACGAACGTGCGGCGTGATGAGGATGACCTCGTCTCCCCGTGATTCGAGCGATGTGATCAACCGCACCGCGAGTTCGCCACTTCCCACGACGATGACAGCCATGTCGGCCTCCTGCCTGACGACGGCAACATCGTCAAGAGTCTACGAGTCCGGACGTTCAGAACCCGTTAACCGGGGGGTTGCGCGCGTGAAGAGGGCGTAAAGGAACGCGCTAGGACTCTAGTGGGTGTCGAAGCGAAGACCGACACCAGGCTCGGTGAGCACCCGACAGGGCACAGCGGGATGCCGCTCGATCTTCTTGCGCAGGTTGCTTACGTGGACCCGGATCGTACGGACGTCCACCAGATAGTCCGGACCCCAAACGGCATCGCTGATCTGCGACCAGGTGACCAGTCGGTCGGCATTCTGCACGAGGACCGCGAGAATGCTGAATTCGATGGGGGTGAGTGTCACCTCGGTCCCGTCTTTGAGCACGCGGTGCGCCGGAAGATCCACCGTCAGTCCCTCCACTGTCATCAGCGGCGTGGTCGTCACGTCTTTCGAGGAGCGGCGCAGGAGGGCTCTCACCCGTGCGACCAGCTCCCCCGCAGAGAAGGGTTTGGTGAGGTAGTCGTCCGCGCCGGTTTCCAGCGCGGCGATCTTGTCCGTCTCCTCGGAGCGGACCGACAGTACGAGGATCGGCACATCGAGCCAGGTACGCATCTGCTCACAGAGGTCCACACCGTCGATATCCGGCAAGGACAGGTCGAGGACGATCAGGTCGGGCGTGCTCGCGGTCAGCGCATCGATCGCCTCGGCGCCACTTTCGGCGCACGCAACCTCGTAGCCTCGTGTCTCGAGGATCGTCGTGAGCGCACGACGGATCTGCACCTCGTCGTCGATGACGAGGATGGACTCGCCGTGGGCGCCCGGTGTGCTCATTCGAGTCCCTCCAGAGGAAGCGCCAGCAGCAGTCGTGTCCCGTGTGGGCGTGCGTCTTCTATCGCGATGTGCCCCCCGTTGGCGTGCACGATCTCGCGGGCGATGGAGAGACCGAGACCCGTGCTCGATCGGGACTCTCGGCCCGATCTTCCCCGGTAGAACTTGTCGAAGACCGCCTGCTTCTCGCTGTCCGGTATGCCGGGCCCGCTATCCTGGACCCACAGGATCAGGTCGCCGTCCACTCGGGCTCCGATGGTCACCGGTCCCCGGCTGTACTCAAGGGCGTTGTCCACGATGTGGTGCAGTGCCCGCGAGAGCTGCACGAAGTCAAGGTGGAGCATGGGGAGGTCTTCGGGAATGGTGTAGCGAACGCGCTCGCGGGCTGCACGAGGCATGCGGCTCACCACGGCGCCGACGAGCTCACCCACCTCGAAGTCGATGGGTCGCGGCTGCCAGGCCTGGGCTTCGAGCCGTGACACGTCGAGCAGGTCCGCGATCGCGTCGTCGAGTCGGCGCAGGTCGTCGGCCACGTCCCGCAGTTTGTGCTGGACTGCATCCGACTCACGTTCGACATCGGGCTCCAGGAGGTCGGTGATCGCAGCGGTGATCGAGGCCAGCGGCGTCTTGAGCTCGTGTGACACCGAGGAGACGACCGCCGACCTCAGGCGCTCGGCCTCGCGCGATGCTGCCGCGTGCATCGCAAGCGCATTGAGGCGGCGGCTCTGGAGGAACGCCGCGAGCAGGTGCGCGAGCGACATGACGAACGCACGGCGCGCCTCCTCGAGGCGGTCCGGGAGCCGGATCTCAAGCAGCCCCTCGGCGCTTTCGGCCGAAACAAGCGGGACCAGGAGGCGCTGGGCGGTGTCACGGACTCCGTCGCTGGCGGCATCGGCGTCGAGCATATCGTCGCCGTGCGCACCCGCATCGCGGGTGACGATATCCCACAGCGCGGCGATGTCCGCGGGGATCCGGTCGGAGATCGACTGCTCGTGCACGACAGGCGCAAGCCGGCCGTCGGCATCCGGTATCCACAGTTCCGCCGAGTGTGCACCGGCGACGGCCGCGAGTTCTTCAGCGGCAGCGTTGGCGAGTCCTTCGGTGGTCGTCTCCGAGACGAGCGACGCGCTGAGCCGGTTGAGTGCCGCCGCATGCCGTTCTTCGCGCTGCGCGACGATCTCACGGTCGCGGAGTCGGCCGGTCTGAAGACCGACGGCGACGCCTACGACAAGGAACACGCCGAGGTGGATGACGTCGCCACGATCGGCGACGAAGAGCGTGTGGTACGGGGGGATGAAGAAGAAGTTCCAGGCGAAGAAGGCGAGGATGGCCGAGAGAACGGCGGGCCCCACACCGGCGGTCCCTGCCACGAAGCCGAGGATCAGCAGGTACGGCCAGCCCCACTGCTCGCGACCGAGCAGGTCCCGAAACGGCACGAACACGGCGGTGGCCGACACGACCGAGACCGCCGCCACTATGTAGCCGTGACGCCGTATCCAGTCCCTGACCGCTGCCGAAGCGTTCATGGCTCCCATCCCGTTGACCGGTACCGGTCAACGTCACGATACCACCGGAACCGCACCGGAAGACCGCTCGAGGGGCGCCGTCTGGTATCGTGCGTCGGGACGACTCGCGCCGTGAATGGAGGAACCGTGGCAAGCCGCGTGGCGTGCGTCTCCTGCGACTCGTACGACCCAGCCGCGGTCGATGCGGCCGTCCTGCGCGGCCTCGACCTTCTCGGCGGTGCTTCGCGCTTCGTCCGCAGCGGGGAGCGCATCCTGCTCAAACCGAATCTGCTCGTTGCGAGCGCTCCGGAGAAGGCGGTCACCACGCACCCGACGGTGTTCTCGGCGGTCGTCCGCGCGCTGGCGGCCGAGGGCGCCGCGCTCTCGTGGGGGGACTCTCCCGGGTTTGGCTCCACCACTGGCGTGGGCAGCCGCGCAGGTATCACGGGGGAGGCCGCACGGCTCGGCATCCGCACTGCCGACTTCGGCACGGGGCGCGAGGTGTCCTTCCCGGACGGCGAGCTCATCAAGCGTTTCACCATCGCCGAGGGCGTGCTCGACTCAGACGGTCTCGTCTCGCTTCCCAAGCTCAAGACGCACGCGCTCACGCGCATGACCGGTGCGGTGAAGAATCAGTTTGGCTGCATTCCCGGCATGCTCAAAGGTGAGTTCCACGCCCGGATGCCCGATGTCGAGCGGTTCTCGCAGATGCTCGTGGATCTCAACAGGCTGCTGCGCCCAAGGCTCGTGGTGATGGACGCCGTGATCGCGATGGAGGGCAACGGCCCGCGGGGCGGTGACCCCCGGCAGGTGGGCGTGCTGCTCATCTCGGATGACCCGGTGGCGGTCGACGCGATCGGCTGCCGCATCATGGCGCTCGACCCGGCGCTCGTTGGGACGTGCGTGTGGGGCGAGCGCCTCGGTCTCGGGTCGATGAGCGAGATCGAGGTGCTCGGTGACGACGTGCCCGTGATCGAGGACTTCGTCGTGAACCGCTCGCCGAGCTCGACCACCGGCAAGCTCGGCTCGTCGCTCGGCAAGCGTCTGCTGGCGCCGCGTCCGTACATCGTGCCCGAGCGGTGCACGCGCTGCGGCACGTGCGTGGCCGTGTGTCCGGTGGCGCCCAAGGCCGTGGACTTCCCGGCGGGCGAGCGCACGCTCGTGCCCGAGCACGACTACGAGCGCTGTATCCGCTGCTACTGCTGCCAGGAGATGTGTCCGGAGCGCGCCATCGAGGTGACGACGCCGCTGCTGCTGGGGAGGCTCATCCGGCGGTAGCGTCCGACCGTCTCACAGGTACGTGAGTCGGCCCTCCACGTGGCGCCCCTCGAGCTGGTGGTCGCGCAACCATTGCTCGAGCACCTCGGCCGCAGACGTCGTGACCACCTTGCTTGGCCCGGCGGCCAGCAGTTCCTCCTCGGTCACGTTCAGGTACGGCACGCAGTTCTTCGCATGGTAACCCTGCAGCGCCACAGTGTACGTGGAGTCGTGGCTCACGGGTACGTCGTTGAGTGCGAGCGATACGAGGCGATGCTCCGCGTCGGAGTACGCCGCGCGGACGGCGTGGTTCACCTGATAGCATTCGCCCTCGCCGTCGCGGTTCTCAGGCCGCATCCAGTGCTGGAACATCCGCTCTAGTGTGGCTCCGGTAACCGTGTACCGCGTCACGGTGTCGTCGTAGGGGAAGCAGCCCATGAAGTCCATCAGGGTCACCATCGGTCCGAGACGCTCCACCCGCACGGACCCTGCGCCCAGGAGCACCACGTCCGACTGCGTCTCAGCGGCGAGGGCGTCGGCCATCAGGTTGCCGAGCGATGTCTCCTCTTCCCGGCGCGGGTGGGTGTGTTCGTGCGTTAACTTCGAGATCACCACCGAGTACTTGCGGTCCACCTCGTCTTTGTAGCGGGCGATGAACTCCACCATGCCCTGGTCGGGCTCCACGAGGTCCTCGTTGATGGGGATGAGCTGCCAGGTCCAGTCGATGATCGCATTGGTCTCGTCGTCAACGGTGATGTCGAAGCGGCCGATCTGGTCGGTGCCGGTACCGGCCTGGGCGATCAGGATGTTGTTGACCACCGCAGGCTCCTCGAGAATCGTGTGGGAGTGCCCGCCGATGATCATGTCCACGCCCCACGCAGGGTCGAGAGCAGCAGCCAGCTCCTTGTCCGACTCGAACCCGATATGGGTGAGCAGAACGGTGAGATCGATGTCGTCGTTGCGGTACGCGTTGCAGATGCGGCCCACCTCGGCGGCGGCTTCGTGCACGTCCATGAAGGCCCCGATGACCTCATCGAGCCGGACGGCGTCGATGATCTTCTCGGTGATGACGCCGGTGAACAGGACGTCGAAGCCGGCCTTCTCGATGATGACGTACGGGTCCATGAGCCGCTTCTCGAAACCCTTGACGTAGAGGTTCGCGCTCACGATGGGGAAGTTCGCGATCTTCTCGAGGAACAGCAGGTGCGGGACGCCGTAGTCGACCTCGTGATTGCCGACCGTCACCACGTCAGGCGTGATGTAGTTCATGATGTCGATCGTGGAGATGCCCTTGAAGTCCGAGTCGATGATCGATCCCTGCACCATGTCTCCCGCGATGACGTAGAAGACGTTCTCCTCCTCGGCGCGGACCTTGTTCACGTACGCCGACAGAAGGGCGAGCCCGCCGCTGAGCGGACCACCACCCGCTGCCTGTTCGGCGAGGAAGTCTCCGTGCATGTCGTTCGAGTGCAGGATGGTGAACTTCTTGGTCAAGCCCATTGGCTGCCCTTCCGCCGCGCCACTCACCGTGGCTCCCACGTCACACTTGCTAGTATTCCCCGCGCCTCACGTGGGGCACTGGGGCACGACCCATCGCGCGCCGTGCCGAGCCCGGGAACGGGGACAGCTCGTGGAGATCGCACTCTCGGGGATTGTATCGTCCTATGCCGTCGCCACCTTCAAGCGCGATCCGGCCAACAAGGGTCGCATCATGGACCGGGGTCTGTGGGCGTGGACGCGTCATCCGAACTACTTCGGCGAGTCCCGCTGCTCGAGAAGAAGTATGCGGGGCGCCCCGACTGGGAGGCCTATGCTGCGCGCACGAGCGTGTTCGTACCGCTGCCGCCGAAGCGGGGATAGCGCACGCCGACGCTACCAGAGGCGGTACCAGCCCCCGCGTTCCTCGACCACCGCAGGGATCCCATAGAGCTCCGACAGGTGCTCTCCGGTGAGCAGCTCCTTCTTGGGTCCATCGCCCACGACCCGACCGTCCTTGAGCATCACCACGCGCGAGACCTCGGGCACGATGTCGGAGACGTGGTGCGTGACGAGGACCAGTGCGGTCCCGGCCGCAGCCACCCTCCGCAGCAGGGCGAGGAAGTGGTGCGCGCCCGACGGGTCGAGACCGTGGGTGGGCTCGTCAAGCACGAGGAGCGAGGGGTCGTGCGCAAGTGCGCGGCCGATGAGCGCGCGCCTGGCCTCGCCGGTCGAGAGCGTCGCCATCCTTCGTTCGGCAAGGTGGCCGATCTCAAGGAAGGCGAGCAGCTCCCCGGCGCGTGCCGCCATCGCGTCGGTCACTTCGGGACGCCGGTAGAGGCCGACCGAGCCGAAGAAGCCGGAGAGTACCGCGTCGCGGACGGTCACCTGCCGCCGGTGGTCCTCCTGCAGCGCGTCGGAGACCACCCCGAACACGCGCCTGGCCTCGAAGAGGTCCCACCGCTCCCGACCCCGCAGCAGAACCGCTGGCTCGGGGCGTGCGAGTGGACGCACGTCGCGCGTGATGAGGCCGATGAGCGTGGACTTGCCGGCGCCGTTGGGGCCGAGGACGGCAACGTGCTCGTGCTCTCGGAACGCGAGCGAATCCACATGCAGGATGGTCGTGCCGCTGCGGACGACCTCGGCATCGCGAAGCTCGATCAGCGGCACCTCGGCCACGCTAGCCGATGCCCGCCTCACGGAACGCCTTCTTCACGGCACCGAGGGAGCCGGCGATCTGGAGCTTATGCTTGCCCGACGTCGTCTTGATGGTGACGGTGTCCTGGCCGGGGGCGCCGTTCTCGTCGGTCACGCCCTGCCTGTACTTCACGCTGACGATGGCCGGGCGGTCGATCGCGAAGTTGCCCTGCGTCTCGGCGAGGGCCTGGTCCGGGGTCATCTGCCAGTAGGCCTCGTGGTAGTTCATCGACGTGCCGAGCTGGGCACCCCACTGGCCGAAGAAGCCCTTACCCGAGGCCTTCGCTTCGTCGCGCGCCTGGTTGACCATCGCGGTCATCTTCTCCTTCGTGAGCTGCGCGAAGACCACACGCCGTTCGGTGATGATGAGCGAGTACGTCTTGGACTTGATGCCCATGAAGCCGCCCAGCTGGGTGAGGTTACCGATCACGGCGAGGATGCGCTCAGCGGGCGCACCGGTGGGGGCGGGAGTGGGAGAAGGTAGGGGTTCAGAGGCGGTAACGGGGGCGGGTGCAGGTGCCGCGGGGGCAGGTGCAGGCGCAGGCGTCGACTCGGCCGGGGGAGCCGGCTCGGGGGGCGGCGCCATGGTCGGTGCTGCCACCTGCGTGCCGCACGCGGTGCAGAACGAGTTTCCGGGGGAGAGCGGAGTCCCACAGGCGGTGCAGAAGCGGTTCTCGGCCACGGTTCCTCCTCGGCTTCGGGTATCCATCGCAAGTGTAGCCGACGCCCGACTGTACGGGAGAACTCCTCGCCGTGTGTTGAAGATGTGCGTAGAATGGGTAAGATACGGAACGTTCAGAAACATCTGAACGTTCTAGAACCAGACGACGCGCTATCCGAAGGGAGGGAGCAGTGGCAGCGGGCGGACAGGACCGGGAACGCTCGGCGATCACCGACAGACTGTCCGGAGTACTCGAGGCGGTCGGATTCCCACACAACATCGCACGCGTGTATTCGGCACTCACCCTCGCCGAGAACGAGGGGCTGTCGACGACTGAGATCATCTCGGTGCTCGGCGTCAGCAAGGCATCGGTGAGCAACGCGATGCAGTTCCTGGTCGGCGTGGACCTCGTTGAACGCTACCGCGTGCGCGGGAGCCGCGAGGCGCACTACCGGATCCTCAAGGGACGATGGGGTGACATCCTGGCACGCAAGTTCACCGCCACCGGCCAAGTACGTCGCATGACCGACGAGGCGCTGGCGCTCGTGAACTCCGACAAGGCCCGGGAGCGGCTCGAGGAGATGCGCGACGTCTACGCGTTCTTCGAGCGCGAGTTCGAAGACGTCATGCAGCGATACAACGAAAGGAACGGGAGATGACCGGTCCGGCTATCACAGTAGAAGGGTTGCGCTACGCATACGGGGACCTGGAGGCCGTCAGGGGTATCGATTTCGACGTGCAGCCCGGCGAGATCCTCGGTTTCCTCGGGCCCAACGGCGCTGGCAAGTCGACGACCATCAAGATGCTCACCGGGCAGTTGACGCCGAAGGCGGGTGTGGCCAGGGTGCTCGGCATCGATGTGTCCACCGACGATCCGGAGCTCCAGGCGCGTATCGGCGTGTGCTTCGAGGAGAAGAACCTCTACCTCAACATGTCCGGCAAGGAGAACCTCGAGTTCTTCGCGAGCCTCTTCGGCATCAAGGACCCCGACGCCGAAGGGGTACTCCGCCGTGTGGGTCTTGCTGACCGCGCAAAGGACCGCGTGAAGACGTACTCGAAGGGCATGCGGCAGCGCATGATGATCTCTCGCGCGTTCATCAACAAGCCGGACGTGCTCTTCTTGGACGAGCCCACCGACGGCCTCGACCCGGTCACCTCAGCGGCGATCCGCAAGACCATACGCGAGGAGGCCGACCGCGGCGCAGCGGTGCTTCTTACCACGCACGACATGTTCGAGGCCGACGAACTCTCAGATCGGGTCGCCTTCATCAACGAGGGCGAGATCGTCGCGCTCGACACCGCTGAGAACCTCAAACTCAAGTACGGGACGCGCTCGGTCAAGGTTCGCCTGCGTGAGGGCGACAGCGTGCGCGAGGAGACGCTGCCGCTCGGCGGCGACGGGTCGTCCGCCACGCTGGCCGAGCTTGCAGCCAGCCCCGACCTGCTGACCATCCACACCGAGGAAGCGACGCTGGAGCAGATATTCATCCAGCTGACCGGCAGGGGGCTTGAGGGATGAGCAGGCCGATCTCACGGCCCGCGATCATCGGGGCGCTCCTGAAGAAGGAGCTCACGGCGTACTCGCGGGACTTCATCTACCTCGGGCTCACGCTCGTGGTGCTGATCATGTTCCCGATCCTCTTCCACATTCTGCCGGACTCGGTGGACGAGACGATCACCATCGCGGTCTCGCCGCCGATGGAGGTCCTGGTGGCTGACGCGCGCGACGCATTCATCGCGATGGGGGCCACCAAGGAGCAACTGGCGCAGCTCGACGAGCTCGATCTCACGGAGGCCGAGGAGGGCCTGCTGCTCGTCGAGTTCGAGGACGAGCAGCAGATGTCGCGTGTCGTCGAGGGCACGCTTGAGGCATGGGAGACCGAGGCCGGCGATCTTGTCTTGCGTGACACGGAGGCCGGTGACGAGAAGCCGAAGGACGCCGAGCGTATCAACCTCGACATCGGTATCGCGTTCCCGGCGAGCTTCATCGCCGATGTCGCAGCGAGCAAGAGCGGCGTGAGCGTGACTGTCTACTCCGACGCTGACGTACCCGCGGAGATCCAGGGCGCGATGCGGAGCTTCGTGCGGGAGCTCGCCTACCAGTTCGCCGGCAAGGAACTTCCGGTGGACTTCCCCGAGGAAGAGGCGGTCGTGCTCGGGCCGGATCGGCTCGGTGACCAGGTGACGCTGCGCGAGCGCATGCGGCCGATGCTGCTCTTCATGATCCTGCTCATGGAGACGTTCTCGATGGCGTCGCTCATCTCGACCGAGGTGCTCCACCGGACCGTGACGGCCGTGCTCGTGACGCCCGCGAAGGTCGGTGACTTCCTGGCGGCTAAGACCATCTTCGGCACGTTCATGTCCATGAGTCAGGCGCTGATCATGCTGGCGCTCATCGGCGGACTGACCGCTCAGAACTGGTCGCTCGTGCTCGTTGTACTCCTCATGGGGGCGATCATGTTCACGGGCGTGGCGCTCTTCGTGGGCTCGGCGGGCAAGGACTTCATGGGTCAGCTCTTCTACGCGATGCTGTTCACCGTTCCGCTGCTGATCCCAACGTTCTCGGTACTCTTGCCCGGCTCGGTGGCCTCCTGGGTCCGCGTGCTGCCCAGCTACCCGATTGTCGACGTACTCGTGGGATCGATGGTCTACGGTGCCACGTGGTCTGACTCGATAGGATCGCTCGCGTATGCCGCAGCATGGCTTGTCGTGCTCTACGTCGCGGGCCTCGTGGCGCTCAAGCGGAAGGTGGAGACACTATGAGCCTCTCACGCATGTGGAAGGTCCTGAAGAAGGACCTGGCGCTCGGCCCACGGTCCCCGATCTTCCTGTGGGCGATCGTGCTGCCCTTCGCGCTTACGCTCATCCTGCAGGTCGCGTTCGGCTCGCTGTTCGACCCCGAGCCGCGTCTCGGCATCGTTGATGAGGGTGACTCGGAGATCACTGCTTCCGTCGAGGCGATGGAGGGAATCGAGCTCACGCTGCTTGACGACGTCGAGGAGCTCAAAGCGCAGGTCGAGGCGAACGATCTCGATGCCGGTCTCGTTCTCACGGCAGGTTTCGACGACGCCGTGCGCAGCGGCGAGAAGCCCACGCTCGAGTTCTACATCGGCGGCGAGAGCTACGCCTCGAACCGGATCATCCTCTCGGTGACGACGATCGATCTCGTGCGCGAGCTTGAGGGCAGCGAGGCGCCGGTCACAGTCGACATCGTGAACTTCGGGCAGGCAGGCCTGCCGATCTCGGTCCGCCTGGTGCCAGTCATCGTCTTCTACGCGCTGGTGATCGCCGGGCTGTTCGTGCCCGGTTCGAACATCGTCGAGGAGAAGGAGCAGGGCACGCTCATGGCCATGCTCGTGACGCCGGTGAAGACGGCCGAGGTGCTTGTTGCCAAGTGGCTGCTGGGCGTGATCCTGGCGATGATCCTGGCCGTGGTGACCCTCGCGCTCAATGGCGCCGTGGGCCCCAACTGGTTCCACGTCGTGATCGTTGTGTTCGTTGCGGCGATGCTCTCGGCGATGCTCGGCGTGGTGGCCGGAGTGTTCGCGAAGGACTCGTCCATCATGTTCGGCATCGTGAAAGGCACCGGCATCTTCCTGTTCGCGCCGGCGCTCTTCTACATCTTCCCCGAGTGGCCACAGTGGATCGCCAAGCTCTTCCCCCTGTACTGGATCATCAACCCGATCTGGCAGGTGTCGGTCATGGGCGAGTCGATCAGCACCGTGTGGGGCGAGATCGCGGTGGCGATTGCGATCACCGCAGCGCTCGGCGCGCTTGCATGGACGCTGGCCAGGCGGATGCAGGCGCAGATGGCGGGGCAGTAAGGCACAGCATGGCGCCGGGTGTGGCGTGAAAGGAGATGCGATCCATGGAGTGGTACTGGTGGGTGCTGATCGTCGTGGGCGTGGTCGTCATCGGCTACTTCAAGCTCAAGGTGTGGGGCAAGATCATGGCCAACATGAAGGCCAAGAAGGCGGCGCAAGCCGAGCTCGACGACGAGTAGGAGCGTGGGTCGGGTCCGGCGAGGACCGGCCGTGCGCGAAGAGCAGGCAGGGGCCCCGGAGCGGAGCGGGGCCTCCTGCGTGCGCTAGACTGGTCGGCGCAGGCCGCCTCGTAAGGAGTGCCCGGTGCGCATCATCGACACCCACGCACACGTCTTCCCCGACTCGATCGCCCCGAAGGCGGTGGCGACGCTCGCCGCCGAAGGCGGGATCACACCGTGCTACGACGGCACGGTCTCGGGGCTCCTCTCCGCCATGAACCGCAGTGGTGTGAGCTGCTCGGTGATCGTGCCGGTGGCCACCAAGGCATCGCAGGTCCAGACCATCAACGACTGGGTCGCCACACTCGCCAGCGACCGTATCCTGCCGTTCGGCGCCATGCACCCGGACTTCCCCGACCCGGCGTCCGAAATCGCTCGCATGGCGACACTCGGCATCCGTGGCATCAAACTCCATTCGCAGCACCAGCACTTCATGCCCGACGAGGAGCGCATGGCGCCCATCTACGACGCAGCCGAGCGCGAGGGTCTCATCGTGCTGTTCCACGCGGGCGGATACGTCGTGGATCGCGAGAGCGAGGCGGGACCCGCCGAGTTCGCGCGCATGCTCGACGCTCACCCGGGCCTAAGGTGCGTGCTGGCTCACATGGGCGGTTACCGTCGATGGGACGAAGTGCGCGAGCTGCTGTGCGGGCGCGATGTGTACTTCGACACCGCGTACGTTCCCCGCAACCTTGGCGACGATGATTTCCTGGCGCTGGCGCGCGAACACGGCATCGGGCGCGTGCTCTTCGGCACCGACGGCCCATGGGCGGATGCCGCCGAAGAGATCGCGTACCTGGGCGGTATGGGATTCACGCCTGCCGAGCTCGACGCGATCCTGTCGGGGAATGCCGCCCGACTGTATGGACTCGAGTAGCGGTCGGAGCGGACCGACCCGGGCGGCGGCGTCAGCTCACAGGGATGCGAGCAGCGCGTCGATCGCCTCGACCGTGCGCCGCAGTTGCTCTTCGGCTGGCATAGTCGCCACACCGTCACCGGGTTGCGGGCCGTAGTCGCCGAACTGGGCGTGGTCGCCTCCCTCGAGCGTGAGGTACTGCGTGTCGGCTGGCAGCCGTTCGACCGCGGCGTCCAAGCTCTCGCGGTTGATGACCCCGTCGGCGCTGCCGACCACCGAGAGCACCGAGAGGCCACGCTCGCTCAAGTCAGCGGATTCGGCAGGATAGGCCGCGAGCAGAACGAGTGCGTGCACCCGGGCATTGTCCGAGCTGGCGTAGGCCGCGGCCATAGCGCCACCCAGGCTGTGTCCTCCGACAGCCCATCGCTCGACGCCCTCTGCTGCGTCGATCAACGCCGAGGCGCGCGCCGGGGCGAACACCGCCAGGTTGAGCGGCATCGAGGCGAGCGCCACCACGTGGCCCTCGGCAGCGATCGCACGGGCAAGCGGCGCGTACGAGCGGGGATCGACCCGCCCGCCGGGGTAGAGGACGAGGCCGGTCGGCGGTGTGGGTCCGGGAGGCGCGAACAGCCAGCCCCCATCCACCTCGGTGACGGTCACCCCCGTGTCGGTCACGAGTGCGTCCAGGGCCGCAGGCTCCGGTCCGAGCGGGTTGGAGGCCCAGACCACGAACCCGACGACGCCCGCCAGCATCACAACGGTGGTCGCGATGAACGCGGTGCGCAGACCGCCGCGTTCGAGCCGCTGAAGTCCTCGAGACAGGTTGGGCGCCATGCGTACCGCCTTCCGGTGGTCGTGCTCCGCCACCACGATGATGACGCACGCAGCCCCCGCTGCACAGACAAGGGCGCGTGTGCCGGCGCGCCACTCGGGTAGAATGAACCGGAGACACACGCGAGGAAGGGGCGGCATGACACGGCGGATCCTACTCGTCGAGGACAACCCGCAGAACCGCTACCTCATGACGTTCCTCCTGGAGAGCCACGGCTACACGGTGGATGTTGCCGAGGACGGAGCCGAAGCCCTCAGGATGCTTGCCGAGCGCGTGCCCGATCTCATCCTCATGGATATGCAGTTGCCGATCGTGGACGGCTACGAGGCCACGCGTCGCATCAAGGCCGACGAGCGTACCCGCCAGGTCCCGCTCGTGGCGCTCACCGCGCACTCCATGAAGGGTGACCGTACCAAGGCGATCGACGCCGGCTGCGACGCGTACGTGACCAAGCCGGTCGTCGCCGACGAGATCATCGCGGTCATCGAGCGGCTCACCTCGGCCTAGCCTCGGCTGCCGGCGCGCACCCCCGTCCGCTCCACTCGCGCCGAGGCGTCCGACACCTTATACTGGGAAACCGCTCCCGGCGCTGAGGTCCGGGTCTCGGGCGGCGGTACGTCGTGAACCTGGTCAGGTCCGGAAGGAAGCAGCCATAAGCGGCCTCTGCCGGGTGCCCGGGGCTCGGTCCTGAGCGCCGGGGTGCGTGCGGCCCGGGCGCTCTGCAGGCGCCGGCCGCGTGCCAACGACCGATGCGTCTCGCGAGGAGCACCCATTCGATGGCCCACGTGTCCTGGTACCGCAAGTACCGTCCCCAGACGTTCGCGGACGTCGTCGGCCAGCCGCACATCGAGCGCACACTGAGCAATGCCGTGGCCGAGGGGAACGTGGCCCACGCATACCTCTTCACCGGCCCGCGCGGCACCGGCAAGACCACCACGGCGCGCATTCTCGCCAAGGCACTCAACTGCGAGCAGGGTCCCACCTCCACACCCGACGACACGTGCGAGCAGTGCCGCGCGATCGCCGAGGGCACCCACCCCGACGTCCACGAACTCGACGCGGCGTCGCGTCGCGGCATCGACGACGTGCGCGAGCAGATCATCGGCCGGGTGAACTTCGCGCCGTCCCGCGGGCGGTGGAAGGTGTACATCATCGACGAGGTCCACATGCTCACGCGCGAGGCCTTCAACGCGCTGCTCAAGACCTTCGAGGAACCGCCGGTGAACACCGTCTTCGTGCTCGCCACCACCGACCCGCACAAGGTGCCCGAGACGATCCACTCGCGGTGCCAGCGCTTCGACTTCCACCGCATCTCGGTAGAGGACATCGTGGGCAGGCTGCGCATGATCGCCGATGCCGAGGGTGTCACCGTGCCCGACGGCGCCCTCGCGCTCATCGCCAAGCACTCGCTCGGCGGGATGCGCGATGCGATCGGCACGCTCGAGCAGCTCTCGTCCTTCGGGGGCGGGACCGTGACGCTCGAGGACGTCGAAGGGCTGCTCGGTGAGGTGGACGCCGAACTGCTGTTCCAGGCCGCCGAGATCGTGATCGAGCGCGACGTCGCCGAGGCGTTCCGCTTCGTCGCCCGGCTCGCCGAAGCAGGCATCGATATGTCCGAGTTCGTGAAGGGCTTCGTGCGACACGTGCGCGACCTGTTCGTGCTTGCGGCGGTGGGAGCGCGCGGGGCGGTGGACACCACATCCGAGGATCTGGGGCGCCTCGAGAGCCAGGCCACCCGGCTCGGTGTGGACCGTGCGGCGCGGCTGTTGGAGATCCTGGGCCGGCTTACCACCGAGCTGCGCCAGGCGCCCGATCAGCGGCTCGCCGTCGAGGTCGCGCTCACGCGCATGGCCCGGCCGCAGTCCGACCTGACGCTCGAGTCGCTTGCCGAGCGCATGGACGCGCTCGAGGCCGGAACACCGCTGCGTGACGTGCTCGCCCCCGTGACCCCGTCGGCGCCCCCGCCGACCGCACCCGAGCCGGCAGCGAAGGCGACCGCTGCTTCGGCCACGGCCGGACGTGCGGCCTCCCCCGCGGCGCCGGTCTCCGACGGACCGGGAGGGGACGCTGAGCCCGAAGCCGCAACCTCTGCAGCCGCTCCCGCGGCCACCGAGAAGCCATCCGCGACGGTGCTCGACGTGGCTACGGTCAAGCGCGCGTGGCCGTCGGTGCTCGCCGAACTCAAGAAGGTCAAGGCCTCGCGGTCCCAGCTCTTCAACGGCACCGAGGCCGAGGTCTCGGGCAAGACGCTCATCGTCGAGTTCCCCGCCGACCAGCGCTTCTCGATGCAGCTTGCCGGCGACAGCGAGACCCTCGCGCTGCTCAGGCGATGTGTCGCAACCGTGATAGGCGTCGAGCCTCCGGTGGAGTTCCGTCTCGGCCGGGGCGGCTCGTCCGGTGGCGCTGCGCGCGAGGCCGTGGATGGCGCCGGCGAACCCCGGGAGAGCGAGGGGCGTGCCGAGCCGACGCCGCCCGTGGCACCGACCGTCGAGGCCGGAGAGCATGCGGCAGCGGATGCCAGCGCAGCCGGTGAGGCGGAGGCCGATCTGGAGGCCCGCGTCATCGCCGAACTCGGCGCGAGAGTCGTCGATGATGTCACACCCGATGCGTAGACTGTCGTGAGATCGGAGGTCGGATGAAGCCCAACATGCAAGACATGATGAAGCAGGCGCAGCGAATGCAGACCGAGATGGCGCGCGTCACCGAGGAGCTCAAGGACGAGCGGGTAGAGGCGTCGGTTGGTGGTGGCGCGGTCAAAGTGGTGATGACCGGCGAGCTTATGGTGGACTCGGTGTCCATCGATCCTGCGGCCATCGATCCCGATGACGTGGCCATACTCGAAGACATGGTCGCAGCCGCCGTGAACGAGGCGGTCCGCCAGGCGCACGATCTCGCCAACCGCAAGATGTCGGCGGTCACGGGTGGTCTCGGGCTGCCGGGAGGCCTGTTCTAGTCATGTCGTTTTACGCGGCGCCCATCGCACGTCTCATCGAGGAGCTCGAGCGGCTTCCCGGCATCGGCCCCAAGTCGGCGCAGCGGCTGGCGTACCACATCCTGCGGGCGGATACCGATTCGGCGGCCCGGCTCGCGGATGCGATCGTCGAGGTGAAGCGCGCCATCCGGTTCTGCGGCCGCTGCTTCAACTTCGCCGAGGATGACCTCTGCTCAATCTGTGCGGACCCGTCGCGTGACACCTCGGTGATCTGCATCGTCGAAGAGCCGCGCGATGTCGTGGCCGTCGAGCGGACCGGCGAGTTCCGTGGCACCTATCATGTGCTCCACGGCGCTATCTCACCCATCGACGGCATCGGCCCGGACGACCTGCGCGTTCGCGAGCTGCTCGATCGCGTCGGGCAGGGCAACCTCACCGAGCTCATCGTGGCGACCGACCCGGATATCGAAGGCGAGACGACGGCGCTTTACCTCGCGCGTCTGCTCAAGCCACTCGGCGTTCGCGTCACGCGCATCGCCTCCGGCCTTCCCGTCGGCGGCGACCTCGAATACGCGGACGAGGTGACGCTCGGCCGCGCACTCGAGGCTCGTAGAGACATGGACTGATTGGAAGATACTGCCTACCGTTCACCGAGAGTGCGCCGCCGCCCACCGTGGGCGTAGTATGGAGATGTGGGGGAGCCCACGTATCCTGGCACAACTATCCCGCACTGAGCCCACCCACTTCACGTTCGCCGTTAGGACCCGGCGTGACAGCCGGTACGCCGAAGGAAGGGGATGTCCATGCAGCAGCTGACGGAGATCCGTTGGCATGCGCGCGCAGGTCAAGGCGCCGTCACGGCCGCCAAGGTCGTCGCGGAGACCGCGCTTGCCGCAGATCAGTACCTCCAGGCGATGCCCGAGTATGGGCCCGAGCGCATGGGTGCGCCCATCAAGGCATTCACGCGCATCAGCGACGAGCCCATCGAGATCCACTGCAACATCGAGGAACCCGACATAGTCATCGTGCTCGATGACTCGCTGCTCGACATCGTCGACGTCGCCGAGGGCATCCACCGCGACGGTGTCGTCATCGTTAACACATGCACGCCCCCCGCACAGGTCCGCACCGTCCTCGGTGTGGCCGACTCTGTCACGGTGGCGTGCGTGGACGCCTCGGGCATCGCGCTCGACACCATCAAGCGCGACATCCCCAACACGCCGATGGTGGGCGCGCTCATCAAGGTCGCGGGCGTCATCGACATGGACACGTTCAAGGGGCTGCTCGCCAAGAACCTGTCCAAGAAGTACGGGCAGGAGATGATCGACGCCAACTGGGCGTCGGTCGACCGTGCGTACGAGGAGGTGACCGTGGCATGAAGTGGGACATCTCCGAGATCGGATCGTGGACTTACCGGGAGTTCCCGCCAGCCGCTGTGATTCCCGAAGCGGGCAATAGCAACGACTACGTGACCGGCGGATGGCGCAGCGAGCGCCCCTGGCGCGACGACGAGAAGTGCACGCAGTGCCTGCTCTGCTGGATCGTGTGTCCGGATACGTCGATCGTGGTCGCCGACGAGAAGGTCACGGATTTCGACCTCGATCACTGCAAGGGCTGCGGCATCTGTGCGCAGGTCTGCCCGGTCGACGCGATCGAGATGGTTCCTGAAGGCTGCGACCTGCCGGGGGTGAAGTAGATGCCCGAGCGCAAGACACTCGCCGCCACCGGCAACTCGGTCGTCGCCGAGGCGATGCGCCAGTGCAAGCCGGACGTGGTGGCCGCGTATCCCATCACGCCGCAGACGACGATCGTCGAGGAGTTCGCCGCTTTCGTCGCCAAGGGCAAGACGCACTGCGAGTACGTGACCGTCGAAAGTGAGCACTCGGCCATGAGCGCCTGCATCGGCGCATCGGCTGCCGGCGCGCGCGTCATGACCGCGACTGCCTCGCAGGGCCTCGCGCTCATGTGGGAGGAGCTCTACATCGCGAGCGGCATGCGGCTCCCCATCGTCATGGCCAACGCCAACCGTGCGCTCTCGGCGCCCATCAACATCCACTGCGACCACAGCGACATCATGGGCGCGCGCGATGCGGGCTGGATCACGCTCTTCGCTGAGACAGCGCAGGAGGCGTACGACAACACGATCATGGCCGTCCGCATCGCCGAGCACCCCGACGTGCTGCTGCCGGTGATGAGCTGTCTCGACGGCTTCATCACGACACACTCGATCGATCGCATCTCGGTGATGGACGACGCGTCGGTGGCGGGTTTCGTCGGCGAGTACGAGCCGAAGAACGCGCTGCTCGACACCGAGAACCCCGTCTCGCACGGTAACTTCGCCGGCCTCGGCGGGCCGTACTTCGAGTTCAAGAAGCAGCAGCGCGAGGCGATCGAGAACTCGCGTGCGGTCGTGAAGGCGGTCGGTGCCGAGTACTCCGCGCTGTCCGGCCGGCCATTCGACGTCATCGAGACGTGGGGGATGGAGGACGCCGAGGTCGCGGTCGTGGTTATCGGGTCCACAGCGGGTAACGCTCGTTCTGTGGCGCGTCACCTGCGGGCCGACGGTCACAAGGTGGGCATCGTCAAGGTGCGTATGTGGCGCCCGTTCCCGTACGCGGAGTTGGCCGCCGCGCTCAAGGGTCTCAAGGCGGTCGCCGTTCTGGATCGCGCCGAGTCCTTCGGCGCCGAGGGAGGACCGCTCTTCCTGGAGGTGCGAAGTGCGCTCTACGACCTGGAGCGTCGCATTCCGGTGATCGACTACATCTACGGCCTCGGTGGCGCTGACGTCAGACTCGAACTCATCGAGCGCGTGTACACCGATCTACTGGACATCGCCGGCGGCGCGCCGGCGCCCGCCGGGCTCGTCTACCTCGGCGCGCGAGAGGAGGCGTGATATGGCGAACCTCAAGGAACTGACCCATCGCGAGGACCGTCTGGCCGGCGGGCACCGTCTGTGTGCCGGCTGCGGCGCCTCGATCGCCGTCCGCCAGGTGCTCCTCGGCGCTGGTGAGGATCCGGTCGTCGTGGGCTGTGCGACAGGCTGTCTCGAGGTGTCCACGACGATCTACCCGTACACGTCGTGGAAGACGCCGTTCATCCATAACGCTTTTGAGAACTCGTCGGCCACCATCTCCGGCGTCGAGGCCGCGTTCAACGGCCTGAAGCGCGCCGGCAAGATCGATCCCGACAAGAAGGTCCGCTTCGTGGCGTTCGGCGGCGACGGCGGTACGTATGATATCGGGCTCCAGGCGCTCTCCGGCGCGATGGAGCGCGGCCACGACATGGTGTACGTGTGCTACGACAACGGCGCGTACATGAACACCGGCATCCAGCGCTCGTCGGCCACGCCGAAGGGCGCCTGGGCGACCACCGCGGAGGTGGGCGTGGCCCAGGCGGGTAAGAAGCAGCGCCGGAAGGACCTGACCGCGATCATCGCCGCACACAACGTGCCCTATGTCGCACAGGCATCCGTGTCGCACTGGAAGGATCTCACGTCCAAGGCCGAGAAGGCGTTCAACACGCCGGGCGCCGCGTTCATCAACGTGTTCGCGCCGTGCCCGCGTGGGTGGCGCACGCCCTCGAGCGCGACGATCGAGATCGCCAAGCTCGCGGTACAGACCGGCTACTGGCCGCTCTACGAGGTCGAGAACGGCGTATGGCGCCAGACCGTGAAGGTGCACAACCGCAAGCCCGTGGAGGAGTTCCTCAAGCCGCAGGGCCGGTTCAAGCACCTCTTCGCGCCCGAGAACGCCGCGCTTCTGGCCGAGATCCAGGAGGATACGGATCGCGCCTGGGAGCAGTTCCTGGCACGGTGCTCGCAGGAATAGAGGACCGCGAGGTCCCCGAAGCCCATGTACGGGCCCCGGCGCGTCGCGCCGGGGCCCGTGTTGCTAGTACAATGGACCCGGCGACCCGTTCATGTCCTACGAAAGGTCTCAGATGTCGGAGTGCCGTCTGGGCATGGCAGCGAGGGCACATCAGGCATGCGTGTGAACCCGTTCGGCAGACACCTGCACAGTCAGCTGATCCGGCCGCTCGCGATCGCCGCCTTCGTCGTAGCCGTACTGGCCACACTCGTGGCACTACGGGTGATTGAATCGCAGGTGCTCGTCTGGACCGATCAGAACGCGGCGGCCTCCGCATCGGTGGTCACCACGCGCATCTCCCACCGGGCCGACTCGGTCGCCCGAACACTCGAGCTCATCACCACCGATCCACGGTTCACGCGCGCGGTCGCCACGGGCGACACGGTCGCAATGAAGGATCACCTGGCGTTCGCGGCGATCGCGATCAGGGCAGACGGGCTCATGGTCCTTGACGATGTCGAGCGTGTCGTCGAGGCAGCCGGCGAAGTGGACGTCAATGTCGGCGACCGACCCTTCGCGTCGTCGGGCGAGGACTGGCTCCTGGAGCCGGGGCGCGTGACCCGCATGACCTCGGTGGCAGATGCGTGCGTCGTCGCGGTCTCCACGAGTTTCGACGGGCCCGAGGACGAGGTCTGGCATCTCGTCGCGTCGATGGCGATCGACGACCAACTCATGGCGAACCTGGGCCTCGGCCTCGACGGCGCGTTCGCGCTCGTCGAGGCGAGCGGTGAGGTCGCGGCGTTCTCGACTCAGGCGCCCGTGTCGCGCGACGAGGTCATGGCGTACGTGCAGGCCAACCCGCCCGTCGCGTCGGACCCATCCGTCGCAGGGGGCGCGCAGCCGGCAGCCGTCGCTGCGCGGTTCGGCGATGCCGACTACCGGGTCTCGGCACACAGCGTCGATGTGGCGATCGCCGGCCCTGAGGCACCGACGGTGATTGCGATCGTGCCCACCGATCTGGCAGGTGAAGCGCGGATCACGACCGCGTATCTCATCGGCATGTGGTTCGTCGTCGGCCTGCTCGCCCTTGCTGTGCTCAACTGGTATGTCCGCCTCAAGGTATCGCGCCCCATCGCGTTGCTCTCCGAGAGCGCCGAGCGGGTCAGCAGCGGTGACTTCTCCGTGGCGCCGGACATCTCCGGCCACAACGAGATCGC
Source organism: Coriobacteriia bacterium (assembly GCA_016938395.1). The sequence goes on from JAFGUS010000094.1 coordinate 33,316, forward strand.
CGATCTTGCGGACAGCTTCAGCCGGATGACGGGGTCACTCAAGGAGCGCAGCGACTCGCTGACCAAGAAGGTCCTCGAGCTGGCGACGCTCTACGAGATGAGCCGCTCGCTCGGCTCGACCCTCGAACTCGAGACGCTGCTCGACTCGGTGCTCGATTCGGCCATGCGCATCTTCGACGTCGAGCTCGGGTACGTCACGATGGTCGACCGCGAGACCGGTGCTCTCGAGGTCGCCACCTGGCGGGGGGCGGACCTTTCCCACGCCGACGACGCTGCCGTCCGCACGTCCATGTCCGACTGGGTCGTCCGCGAGGCCCGCCCGCTGATCTTCAATCCTCCGGCGGGAGGTGCGCCCGCAGGCGACGATGACGGCAGGGTCGACTCGGTGTCCGCCGCGCTCGCCGCGCTCTGTGTGCCCCTGCTCTCGAACGAAGGCACCATCGGAGCCATCACGGTGGGTAGCCGCGACGCGAGTCGAAGATTCACGAGTGACGACGTCCGTCTTCTCGCCACCATCGCCAATCACGTGACGATTGCCGTCGGCAACATCTCGCTGTTCTCGAGCGTGCAGGAGGCCTACCTGGCTACCGTGCGTGCGCTCGCCGCCGCCGTCGACGCCAAGGATCCCTACACGCGCGGCCACTCCGACGGTGTCGCAGCCTATGCCCTGCAGATCGGTGAGGAGATGCATCTGTCGGCCGAGCAGATGGTGTCACTCGAGATGGCTGCCTACCTGCACGACATCGGCAAGATCGGCATCAGCGAGGATATCCTGCTCAAGCCGGGCAAGCTCACCGATGCCGAGATGAGTCAGATGCGCCACCATCCGCTTATCGGCGCCAACATCCTCAAGCCGGTGGCGTTCCCCTGGCCGATCGCCCCGATCGTGCGGCACCATCACGAGCACTACAACGGCGAGGGCTATCCGGCAGGCCTGCGTGGCGAGGAGATACCCGTGCTCGCGCGCGTGCTGACGGTAGCCGATGCGTTCGAGGCCATGGTGGCCGACCGCCCCTACCGGCGCGGCCGCTCCCATCAGGAGGCCATCCTCGAGTTGCGGCGTTGCGCGGGAACGCAGTTCGATCCGCGGGTGGTGGACGCCTTCATACGCGTGCTCGAGTCCTCTCAGGGCGCGCTTGCCGACGACCAGGTCTCCGGTGAGGAGGCGGGTCCGGAGGAGATCCAGGCGGTGCTCGTCGCACTCGCCGACGGGATGTTCTCGAGCTTCCGCCGGCTGGGGGGTCCCCGCCTCGCGAACAACCTCGAGCGCGTCGTCAACGAGCGCTTCACGGCGGCGGATGCGCCGCTCGCGCTCAGGTCCGGGCACGTGGTCATCGAAGGTGAGGACCTGATGTCCGAGTCAGCGCTCTCTGAGCACCTCGGTTTCGCGATCACCGTGATCTCGGAGCAGATCGAAGGGGCGTCGGGAGCAGGGCTTGCCGATCACTTCCTGGCCGACGCGCTCGACGGGCTGCCCGAGCGCATGCGCGCATGTGCGCGTCGGCTTGGTTACGCCCCCGTCGCATAGCCCCTCACTCGCCTGGTTGCTGGTACACTAACTGCCACTCTTCAGCACTGCTCGCACGTACGGCGAAGGGCGCGCATGCTCACCATCGTGCAGAAGTATGGCGGTACCTCCGTCGGCACGCCCGAAAGGATCCGTGCTGTCGCCTCGCGCATCGTCGCGACCCGGGAGACCGGTTCGAGCGTGGTAGCGGTCGTCTCGGCGATGGGTGATGTGACCGACGAGCTCGTCGCGCTCGCCGCTGCGGTGGACCCCGAGCCCCCCGAGCGCGAGATGGACATGCTGCTCGCCACCGGGGAACAGGTCTCCATCGCGCTGCTTGCGATGGCGATTCACGCGCTCGGCCATGAGGCGATCTCGTTCACGGGTCCGCAGGTGGGCATCGTCACCGACCACGGTCATACCAAAGCCAAGATCATCGAGGTCCGCGCGGATCGCGTGCGTGAGGCGCTCGACGCCGGCCGCGTCGTCATCGTCGCCGGGTTCCAGGGCATGACCACCGACGGGAGCATCACGACGCTCGGCAGGGGCGGTTCGGACACCACCGCCGTGGCGGTGGCCGCCGGTATCGCCGCCGATGTGTGCGAGATCTACACCGACGTGGATGGTGTCTACACGTCCGATCCGCGCGTCGTTCCTTCGGCCCGGAAGATCGACAGCATCTCGTACGAGGAGATGCTCGAGCTGGCGTCGGGTGGCGCGGGCGTGCTGAACCTGCGCTCGGTCGAGTTCGCGCGTAACCACGGTGTGGTCATCCACTGCCGGTCGAGCTTCACCGACGCCCCCGGCACTCTCGTCAAGGAGGCTGATCCGACGATGGAACAGGCGATCATCTCGGGCGTGGCGTTCGACACATCCGAAGCCAAGGTGACCATCCGCGACGTCCCCGACCGGCCCGGCGTGGCCGCCACGGTATTCACGCGGATGGCCGACAACAACGTCAACGTCGACATGATCATTCAGAACGTCTCCGAGGCGGGGAGCACAGACATCTCCTTCACCGTGCCCAAGACCGATCTCGTGCGCGCACGCCGCACCGCCGAGTCGGTGGTGGCCGAGCTTGAGGCCCGTGAGTTCACGGTGGACGAGTCCATCGCCAAGGTGTCACTGGTGGGCGCAGGCATGAAGACGCATCCGGGGGTCGCCGCGCAGATGTTCCGCGCGCTCTCGGAAGCGGGCGTCAACATCGATCTGATATCCACGTCGACCATCCGCATCACGTGCGTCGTGGACGGGCACAACGTCCACACGGCTGTGCGCGCGCTGCACGAAAGCTTCGGCCTGGAGAACGCCGAGGTGACCGTGGAGTCGATACCCGGCTGTGGCGGGGGGAGCGCGTGATGGCCTGGCACAAGCCCATGCCCCAGCAGCCGGTGATCGCCGTGGCGGGCGTGACCGGCGCGGTGGGCCGCGAGATGCTCACCGTTCTCGAGCAGCGGGCCTTCCCCGCGTCGCGCGTCGTGGCTCTCGCCTCGGCACGTTCGGCCGGCAAGCATGTGCCGTTCGCGGGCGGCGAGCTGGTGGTCGAGGAGATGACCGAGGCGAGCTTCCGTGGTGTCGATATCGCACTCTTCAGTGCGGGCGCGGGCATCTCGAAGCAGTTCCGCACGGCCGTCACCGGTGCCGGCTGCGTGATGATCGACAACTCCTCGGCCTTCCGGATGGACGCCGACGTCCCGCTCGTGGTGCCCGAGGTGAACGCCGATGACCTCGCGTGGCATGCCGGCGTCGTGGCCAACCCCAACTGCTCCACGATCCAGATGGTCGTGGTGCTCGACGTACTGCGCTCACTGGCGCCGATACGGCGTGTGGTGGTCTCCACCTACCAGGCCGCGTCGGGAGCGGGCCAGGCGGCGATGGACGAGCTCTACAGCCAGACAGGGGACTTCCTCGCCGGACGCGAGCTCGTGCCGGAGGCGTTCGCACACCGCATCGCCTTCAACTGCATCCCGCAGATCGATGTCTTCCTCGACGATGGTTCCACCAAAGAGGAGTGGAAGATGGTCGTCGAGACCAAGAAGATCATGGGCGACGAGTCCATCGAGGTGGCTGCCACGTGCGTGCGCGTTCCGGTACTGCGCTGCCATTCCGAGTCGCTTGCGGTCGAGTTCGGCGGGCCGGTGAGCGTGACGGATGCGCGCGAGGCTCTCGACTCGGCACCGGGCGTGACGGTGCTCGACGACCCGGCGGGGAAGCTCTACCCGATGCCCGCGATCCTGGAGGGGACCGACGACTGCTACGTGGGACGCCTGCGCGCGGATACCACCGTCGGACACGGTCTGCAGATGTGGGTGGTCGCCGACCAACTGCGCAAAGGCGCCGCTCTCAACGCGGTGCAGATAGCGGAGGCGCTACTCGGGCGTTAATATATGGGAGTCACACGGGTGCCGCACTGGGGAGTACGCCGGTCTCATCGTGGGAAGCGGGCAACATGAGCGAGCAGACGATCCTGATCGTTGAAGACGATGCCACCATCGCGCGGTTCGTCGAGTTGGAGCTTCGGCACGCAGGATTCAGGGTGATGCTGGCGGGGGAGGGCACGACCGCGATCGAGCTGCTCGATCGTGACGGCATCGACCTCGTGATCCTCGACCTCATGCTGCCGGGCATCGACGGCCTCGATGTCGCCCGGCACCTGCGCAAGCGTGGCTCCGAGATCCCCATCCTCATGCTCACCGCCCGCGCTGAGACACACGACGTCGTCTCGGGCTTCGAGGCGGGCGCCGACGACTACCTGCGCAAGCCCTTCGAGATCCCCGAGCTCCTCTCGCGCATTCGGGCGCTCCTCAAGCGCACGTCGACATCTCCGTCGCAGTCACCGTACGAGGCCTCGGGCGTCCGTATCGATCCGGAGCGCCGCCTCGCGTCTCTTGGCGGTGAGGTGCTCGACCTGACCGCTAAAGAGTTCGACTTGCTCTCATACCTTGTGGCGAACGCGGGACGCGTCATATCACGCGACGAGATCCTCGGCTCGGTGTGGGGCGCGCAGCACTCCACCGACTCCAACGTGATCGAAGTCTTCGTCTGCCACCTTCGCAACAAGATCGGCGATCGCGAGAACCGCGTGATCCAAACCATCCGGGGAGTCGGCTACTTCTTCGCGAGGGGCTAAGTGCGTCTTTCGTCGATCCGCGCGCGCGTCGCGCTCCTGTCCGCCTTCTTTGCGCTCGTGCTGGTCGGCAGTGTCACCGTGGCCACCTATGTCTTCGTCGCCCGCGGCATGGACGCCGCCGCCGAGGACACCGCGAACCGCCTGCTCTCCGCTGCCGAACGCGTCATCGTCCGACTGACGATCCAGGCGGAGGCGGACGCCGAACGTGCGGGCCTCACCGGCGTTGAAGCGGAGTCCTTCATCGGCGAAGAACTCATGGTCACGCTGCCTGAGGTCCTCTCGCAGGGTCTGATCCACGAGGGATCCTACGCCCTGTACGCCATCCAACGCCCGGGCGAGGAGCCGGTGCTGAGATGGTCGGGTGGAGACGATGCCGGCGAGGGTCGGGCGGAGATTCGCAACCAGGTGTTCTCGTCCGGCGTCATGCAGCACGACCATCCGCTCGGCCGGCCGATCCTGCGGGGCTTGGTGGTCAGCGCCGATCTCGGCGCTCACGTGTCGCACGTCCCCGTGGACATTCCGGGCACCCACGCCGCCATCCTCGACGTCATCTACATGCCAACGCGCGAGGAAGCGGTACTGAACGCGATGCGCCTGCCCATGATCCTCGTCACGGTGCTCGCACTCGGTGCCGCGCTGTTGCTCACGAGCCTGCTCCTCCGGTGGGCGCTCTCGCTGATCGAGAACATCAAGGTGGCGGCCGACTCGATCGATGTCGGGCAGCTCGACGTGCATCTGCCCGAGCAGGGTGACAACGAGATAGCCGAGCTGGCGCGATCCCTGAACCGGCTCATCGACAACCTTCGGAGACGCAACGAGGCTCAGACGCGCTTCGTGGCCGACGCGTCACACGAACTCGCCACGCCGGTTGCGGGCATTCGCGGCTACGTCAACATCCTGCGCGCCTGGGGGCTCGAGGACGAGGGGCTGCGCGAGGAGGCGATCACCGCGATCGACCGCGAGTCGCGGCGCATGGCGCGGCTGTGCAGCGACCTCCTCTCGGTAATCCGCAGCGAGGAGATGGTCGACTACCGGTCGATCAGATACGACATCAACGGGGTCTGCCGGGAGGTGCTCGCGAGCGCTGCAACGCGTTACATGGCCAAAGGCTTCGAGTTCGTCGCACCGGACGAGGCGCCCCTATGGTTGTACGGTGACCCCGACCGCATCGCCGAAGCCCTCGGGATCCTCGTCGACAACGCGTGCAAGTACACGCCGGCTGCCGGCACCATCTCGGTGACCACACGCAGACGGCGGGACCGCGTCATCGTGCAGGTGTCGGACAACGGTGTGGGCATCCCCACCGAGGACCTTCCCAACGTGTTCGAGCGGTTCTATCGCAGCGACGTGTCGCGCTCGCAGGAGACCGGGGGGTTCGGCCTGGGTCTCGCGATCGCGAAACACATCGTGGACGCGAGCGGGGGCGGGATCTCGGTCGAGAGCGCTCTGGGTCAGGGCACCACGTTCGAGATCGCACTACCGCGGCGCAAGGCCGGTGCCTGACGAATGATGCGGGCACGCACCATCGCGCACGCTGGCGTCATCGCCGCGGTGTACGCTGCACTCACGCTCGTGATGATCCAGAGCCCGCTCGGGTACGGCCCCGTGCAGCTACGGCTCTCCGAAGCGGTGACTGTGGTGGCCTGTCTCACCCCGGCGGCCATCCCCGGCCTCTGGCTGGGGGCGGCCCTTGCCAACGCCTTTCTGGTCACGCAGTTCGGGGTCCTCGCTCTGCTCGATGTGGCGTTCGGCTCGCTCGCGTCGCTGCTCGGCGCGGTGTGGACGTGGCACCACCGCTCCCGTCCCGCCCTCGCGCTCGCAGGTCCCGTCGTGGCCAACGCGCTCATTGTTCCTGCATACCTGCCGTACATGCTGACCCGACTGGCAGGCCTTGACTTCTACCGCATCCCCGCGCTCTCGCTCGACGCGAGCGGTGGGTGGTGGGCGATGTACCTCTTCGGCGTGCTTGCTGTGGCCCTCGGCCAGACGATCGTGGTCTACGGTCTCGGACTCCCGCTCCTCGGTGTGTTGAAGCGCCTCGGTGTCGACAGTATGCTGGCTGCGAGGGGGGCCGAGGGTGAGCGCACGGGCGGATAGCAGGACGGCGCGGTGAGAGACGCCACCGCCGACCACGGGCGGCAGCGGGAGCCGCTCATCAGCCGACGGGCCGCGCTGTGCGATGGCTGTGGCGGGTGCGTGCGTCGGTGCCCCGTCAAAGCCCTTCGCATCGTCGATGGTCACTCGGAGGTCATCGACGAGAAGTGTGTCTCATGCGGGCTCTGTGTTGCCGAGTGCGGCAGGGGCGGGCACACCGTGAGAGACGACGTGCCGGAGGTCGAGGCGCTCCTGAAGTCGAGGACACCGGCGGTCGCGCTGCTCGCCTCCGAGTTCATCGCCGCACTGCACCCGATGACGGTGGTGCAGATCGAGCGGGCGCTCGAGATACTCGGGTTCGCGGCCGTGGAGACGACCGTCCTTGGCGAGGAGATCGTGGCCGAGGCCTACGAGCAGCTGCACGCGCGCGATGACATGCTCGTGTCTATTCGCTCGACGTGCCCGGTGGTGGTGGACTTCGTCCGCGCGTTCCACCCGGCCCTCACGGCGGCGCTCGCGCCGATCGTCCCGCCCTACGTCGCACAGGCGCGCCTCATCAGGGCGCTCTATCGCGAGCCGGTCTCGATCGTCTACGTGAGTCCATGCTACGCGCGCAAGGACGAGGTGTACCAGGCGCAGATCGCCGACGCGGTCGATGTCGCCATCGACTTCCTGGAACTCAGGCGACTGCTCTCAGACGAGCGCAGCGCCGCTACCCGCGGACGCGCAATGAAGCCTCCGCTGCGCAGGCCAGGCCTGCTCAAGGAGGTTTCGCTCACCGACGGCTTCCCGCGCACGACAGTCGAGCGCAACGCCCTCGCCGACGGAGGCATACAGACCGTGCGCGGACTCGCGGACCTCGATCGGCTTCTGAGCGCCGTTGCGGCCGGAGAGGCCGGGCCGACGGTTGTCGACGCACTCAACTGCGAAGGGTGCATCGACGGCCCCGCGGTGAGCCCGGGGATGTCGCTCTACGCGAAACGCAGCGTTGACTCGGCAGGGCGCGCGCAGCAGGCGGTGACACAGGTGAGCACGCGTGCGCTCATGTCGGTGCTCCCCGCGGTGAACATCGTTCGATCGTTCTTGCCAGCTCCCGTCTTCGTGGAGAACCCCCCTCCCGAGGAGATCGATCTGGTACTCGCCTCGGGCGGCCTGTCCCGCGACAACGCCCCGGACTGCGGGGCATGCGGGTGGGACACCTGTGTCGAGCAGGCGGCGGCGATCCTGCGCGGGGACTCCACCTGGCAGCAGTGTCTGCCTCATCAGCGCGCGCTGCTTGCGGACAGCGAGTCGCGGCTGGCCGCGCTCGAGACCCTCGACGGTCTCACGGGTGTCTGGAACCGCAAGGCGCTCTCCGAGCGGCTCGAGCTCGAGTTCGCGCGTCATAGCCGCTACGACACACCGCTCGCGGTGCTGCTACTGGACATCGACGCGTTCGGAGCAGTCAACGACCGCTTCGGGGAGGCCGTGGCAGATGCCGCGCTCTCGGCAACCGCGGCACGTCTATCTCCGCTGCTCAGGTCCACCGACTTCATCGCCCGCCGGGCGGGCGACCAGTTCGCCGTCCTGCTTCCCGGCATCGACAAGACCGAGGCGTTCGCGGTTGCTGAGAAGCTGCGGACAGCCGTCAGCAGGCAACCCGTGAGCGTGGAGGCGGACGGGTATAGTCAGGGTATCGCGCTCACCGTCTCGGTCGGCGTGGCGGCGGCGCGTGGCGCCGCGCACGGCCCGCTGACCGTGATGGAGGCGGCCGACGCTGCCCTGCACGACGCGATGGCGGCGGGAGGGGACCGGACGCATCTGGCCCCCGGCTAGGAGGGTCCGATGCACGAGGCGCTGCTGTGGGACACGGAGGGCGAACGCATCCGGTGCCGCCTGTGTCCTCACGAGTGTCGCATCGCTCCGGGTGCCCGGGGAATCTGTGGCGTCCGTGAGAACCGTGGCGGCACGCTGTGGGCGCTGACCTACGGGCTGGTCTCGTCGGTCGCCGCCGACCCCATCGAGAAGAAGCCGGTCTTCCACTACCGGCCCGGCACCGCGGTGCTCTCACTCGGCAGCATCGGGTGCTCCATGCGGTGCGGGCACTGTCAGAACTGGCGGATCAGCCGTTCCCGCCCGGGGGCCGATGATGGCGTTGCGCTGGGGCTCCTGCCGCCGACCGAGGTCGTCACGATGGCCCGTGAGGAGCGGTGCGACGGTGTGGCGTTCACGTACAACGAGCCCGTCATCTGGATCGAGTACGTGCTCGACGTGGCGCGCGCATGCAAGGAGGCGGGTCTCTTTACCGTGATGGTTACCAACGGCTACATCACAGCAGAGGGACTCGACCTCATCGGACCTCACATCGATGTGTGGCGCGTGGACGTGAAGGCCTTCAGCGACCGTGTCTACCGCGAACTGTGCAAGGCGCGCTCGGTGCGACCGGTGCTCGAAATGGCGGAGCGAGCGAGGGTGCGCTGGGGGATGCACGTCGAGGTGGTCACGAACATCATCCCCACGATCAACGACGACGAGGACACCCTCGTCGGCATCGCCGAATGGATCAGGGCCGCGCTCGGAGAACTCACGCCGTGGCATGTCACGCGCTTCGTACCCTATCTGGACTACGCGCATCTGCCCGCAACGCCTGAGGCGACGCTCATGCGCGCGCGGGAGATCGGTCACGCTGCGGGGCTCCACTTCGTCTACACGGGCAACGTCCGCATACCCGGGGGCGAGGACACGGTGTGCCCCCGATGCGGAGCCATCGCGGTTGGCAGGGACGGGTACACGATCACGCGGATGGCCGTCAGCACAGGCGCGTGTGCCGCATGCGGCGCTGCGCTCGGCATCGTCGACAGGGAGAGAGAATGATCGCGGCCGAGGAGCACCGGCATGGGCACGAAGGCGCGGATGAGGAGGTCGTGCCCCGCATCCTGCTGTTCTACGACTACGCTTGACCGTTCTGCTATGTCGACCAGTTCAGGTTCGACGACCTTGAGCGCGAGTTCGACGTCGATCTCGTGCTCGTGCCTTTCGAGCTACGCCCTGGCGCACCGGCAGAGGGCCTTTCCGCCGAGGCCGAAGGTCTCGGCCACTCCGAGCGTGTGGAGAAGCGTCTCCTCGAACTGGCCGCCGAGGCCGGCCACGAGATGGTGCTCGGGGACAACATCCCCAACACGCATCAGGCGATCGTCATGGCGGAGTTCGCCCGTGACCTGGGATCGGAGACGCACCGGAGGGTCCATGCCGCGATCTTCGCCGCCTACTACGGGCAGGGGCGCGATATCGGATCGCGCGAGGTCCTGCGAGACGTGGCGAGAGCGGAAGGTCTCGACGTGGAGGCACTCGAAGCCGCTTGGGACGAGAATCGTTACGACGATCGGCTGCACGAGTTCGACCATCTCGGCATGCACCTCGGCATCGACACGACGCCTGCCGCGCTCATCTGCAACGAGCTCCTCATAGGCTCGCGACCGTACGGGGTGCTGCGCGAGGCGCTTCTGCGCTGCCTGGTGACCGCGGCCAACATCGAGGACACCGGGGAGATGCCGGGGGAGTAACGGAGGCTGCGCGGTCCTCGCACGCACGCGAACCGCTATAGTGGAGCACGGTCTCGCATCTTTCCGTGAGCGCATGTACGAAGGGACGCACGTGTACCCGACGGTCATCATCCCGTCCTTCTGGACCCGGCCCAGGAGCCGGGCCGCGCGACGCTCGGCATCATCGTTCGATCATCCGACGCCGCTCGGCCAGCCGGGGACGCTTCCCGACTGCCTCCATTCGCTCGAGGGTGTCGCGGGGCTCGGTCGTGTCGTGGTCATCGTGGTGGCCACTGACCCGTCGATCGAGCACGCCGCCGAAGACCAGGTGCGACAGATCGTCGACGAGGTCCATGGCGTCGATGCGCTCGTGTTCGGCTCGGCCGAGATGGGGTCGGTGCACCGCCGCCTCGAGCAGCTCGAGTTTGCCGATATCCTCGGCGGCGTGAGCCTCGGCAGCTACGGCGGCGTGCGCAACGTTGGGCTGCTCCTCGCGGCCGTGCTCGGCAGCGAGGCGGTCGTCTTCCTCGACGACGACGAGGTAGTCACCGGCCCTGACTTCAGCGAGCGGGCCATGGAAGGGCTTGGCGAGCCGCTCGCCGCAGGTGGCCGTCCCGTGCTCGCCAAGAGCGGTCACTACATCGACGAGAAGGGCTCGTACCGCGTTGCGGATGCGCGCCGCTTGAGCGACATGTTCTGGCGGCAGGACGAGTTCTACAACCGCGCCGTGGCGGCGCTTGCCGCTCCCCCGCGCATCAGGCCGGGTACGCTCGCCTTCGGCGGCTGCCTGGCACTCCACCGTCACATGTACTGCAACGTCCCGTTCGACCCGTGGGCAGTGCGTGGCGAGGACATCGACTATGTCATCAACGCGCGGATGCACGGTGGTGACGTGTTCCTCGACTCCGGATGGTCGGTAGTCCACCGGCCGCCTGCGGTGCCGAGTGCCGCGGCGCTCTTCAAGCAGGATGTGTTCCGCTTCGTGTACACCCACCGCAAGCTCGAGTTCGCCAAGTCGCAGGTGGACTTGCGGCAGGTGACCGCCGAGTCACTCATGCCGTACCCTGGCCGGTTCGTTGACTCGTCCATCAACTGGCGCGCGCGTGTCACCGCGCTCCTTCGCGCGATCTCGGGTCCTGAGCGCGGTGCCTACCTCGCTGTGGCGCGCTCCGCGCTGCCCGAGGCGCAACGCTACGCCCGCGAAAGCTGCGAGCGGTACTTCGCATTCCAGCGGCGCTGGCCGATGCTGACCGACCGCGTCTGGGAGGACGTGGCCCTGAAGTCGCTCTTCACCGGTGAGCGCAGGGTCGACCGCGGTGCCATCACCGGGCGGTTCCCGGTCATCAGGGCCGAGTGAGCGTGGTGTCGGGACCCGTCCCCGCAGCACTCGTCGGGCTGGTCGCCGGGTACCTGTCCGGCCAGTTCGGCGTCGGCGGCGGCATCGTGACCACCCCTGCAATCCGCTTGGTGCTGGGCTACCCTGAGCTGATCGCGGTGGGGACGCCGCTGCCCGTGATCATCCCCACTGCGATCGCCGGCGCCCTCTCCTACGCACGGCGAGGTCTTCTCGATGTCCGGACGGGTGCGATCGTCGGGGCCGTAGGGGCGCTCTTCTCGGTCGCGGGTGCCTGGGCGACCACGTTCGTGGGCGGAACGGTTGTCCTTCTGGTAACCGCAGCGCTTGTCTGCTGGATGGCTGTGGACATGGCCCTTCTCGCGGTGCGTCCCGATAGCTCCCAGGGCGCTCGCACCGCACTGCACGTCCGGACCACTTCCGTGCCGTGGCTGGCAGCCCTCGGTGTGCTGGCCGGGCTTTACTCCGGCTTCCTCGGTCTGGGCGGCGGATTCGTGCTCGTGCCAGCGCTCGTCCGCTACTTCGGGTTCTCGGTGAAAGAGGCCATGGGCACGAGCCTCGTCGCCGTAGCACTCTTAGCCATCCCCGGGTCTATGACGCACTACCTCCTGGGGAACGTCGATGTGGGACTCGCGCTGGCGCTGGCGCTCGGTGTCATCCCGGGAGCGCTGCTCGGGGCTCGGGTGACCGCGCTCACCCGTGAGCGGAACGTGCGCATCGCTTTCGCGGTGTTCCTGTTCGCGGTCGGCGGGATTCTCGGACTCACTGAACTCGGGGTGCTGTGATGGCAGACCCGTTCTTCGCCCAGGCGACCTTGGCCGATCTGGAACGGCTCTTCCGCCCACTCCTGGCATCGCGGGCCTTCGACAGCCGTGACGAGGTCCTCGCGGTCCACGAGAGCGAGCCGTGGCGCCTACGGGTCAGCGAGGCGGGTGATGTCGCGGTACTCGATATCTGGCGTGACCACCTGGATATCCTCGCAATCGAGGCGCTCTGGTGCGTCGAGCGCACGATTCCCACGGCGATCGAGCAGACGGTGTCACTCGCCCGCGAACATGGGTTCGGCACGGTCCTCAGCCCGCCGGTACCCGTCGATCAGGTCCACGTCTACGAGCGCGCCGGAATGCACGTGAGGGAGACCACCGCGACTCTCGTGTTCGAATTGCACAACCGCGAGGTGGTCGCAGCCCCGTGCTGCGAGGGCATGACCATCCGGGAGGGCTCTGCAGGGGATATCGTGCCCGTGCTCGGCGTCGACCGGCGCTGCTTCGACGACTTCTGGCGCTACGACGAACGTCGACTGCGTCGTCTTGTCGACCGGCAGCGGCTTGCGATCGCCGAGTGTGAGGGCATCCCGGTGGGCTACACGCTCTCGGTTCCGGGCGCCGAGTTCGCCCAGATCGGCCGGGTGTGTGTCGTGCCGGAGGCCCGGCGCCAGGGGATCGGCCGGATGCTGCTCGCAGACGTCATCCACGCGGCGCAGCATGCCGGGGCACGGTCGCTCGGCCTGTGTACGCAGACCGGCAATCGTGCATCGCGCGCGCTCTATCACCGCGTCGGGTTCCGGGACACCGGCGACCGGTTCGTGTTCCTGGAGTCGTGCTAAGGTGGCCCGGGAGAGGGGTTCGATGTCGACTGTGCGCTCATGGGTCGTCGACGCCACGCTTGTCACTGCGACCCTCATCATCGCTGTTGTGGCTGCCGCTGGCCTCGTCGTGGAGGTGCCACGACCGGTCTTCATCGCTGCCACCGTCGGTCTTGTGCTGGTTGCCGGCGGTACCGTCGGCGCCCGACTGCTCACGCGACCCGACCACATCAAGGCGCTTCACTCGCAGCGCGTCCTCGAGATCGCCGACCGCTCGCTCGCGCATCTGCGCAGAGGCCTCGACGCCCAGACGGCCCAGGAGGTGTGTCGTCTGGCGCTGGACGAGAGCGAGGCGGCCGCGGTCGCCATAACCGACACCGAGCGTGTCCTCGGATTCGCCGGCCTGGGTGAGGATCACCACGCCGTGGGAGGCTCGATTCTCACGCGCGCGACGCGCGAGGCGATCGAGACGAACGAGCATCGCGTTCTGGCGTCCAAAGACGAGATCGGCTGTCCGAAGAAGGAGTGCCTGCTGCGTGCGGCGATCGTCGTGCCGCTGGAGACGCGCGGGCGGGCCGTTGGCACGCTCAAGTTCTACTACACCACGCCGCGACTGCTCAACGAAACGCAGGTCACGATGGTCGAGGGGTTGGCCAAGCTTCTCTCCACGCAGCTCGAGCTCTCCGAACTCGAGCGCCAGACGGAGCTCGCCTGCCGCATGGAGCTCAAGGCGCTCCAGGCACAGATCAATCCACACTTCCTATTCAACACGATCAACACGATCGCCATGCTGATACGCACCGACCCGGCGACCGCACGGGAGTTGCTCAGGGAGTTCGCGTCGTTCTACCGCCGGATGCTCGAGGACAACGAGGGGCTCGTGGCGCTGCGCCAGGAGGTCGACTACGCGCTGACATACCTCCGTTTCGAACAGGCGCGCTTCGGGGAGAGGCTCCGCGTGGTCCACGACCTCCCCGACGAGGTGGGTGATGTGGCGGTGCCCGCGTTCATCGTCCAGCCGATCGTCGAGAACTGCGTGCAGCACGGGATGCGCCCGACCGGGCCGCTCGACATCACCATCGCGGGGAAGCGGCGGGATGGCGCCGTGAGCATCCGGATCAGCGACAACGGACTCGGCATCGAACCGGAAGATGTCGCGCGGGTGCTGAAGCCTGGCTTCGGGAAAGGGCTAGGCATCGCGCTGAAGAACATAGACGATAGGCTCAAGGGGCACTACGGACCGGGAAGCGGTCTCGAGGTGACGAGTGAGCACGGCACAGGCACGACGGTAACGCTGACGATCGTGGAGGACGCCGCCGCCGGGACGGACGATGAGGGCGATGCTCAAAGCACTTCTGGTCGATGACGAGGTCCCTGCCCGCTCAGAGCTGCGCTACCTGCTCGGTGAGGCCGGTGGCGTAGAAGTCGTGGGTGAGGCGGGCAGCGCGACGGAGGCGCTGCAGCTCATACGCGCCATCCCCTATGATGTGGTGTTTCTCGACATCGACATGCCCGGTCTCACGGGGATAGAGCTTGCCGAGACGCTCTCGGGTCTCGAGCACCCGCCCGCGATCGTCTTCGTAACGGCCCACAGTGAGCACGCCGTCGAGGCCTTCGAGGTGGCGGCTGCCGACTACCTCGTGAAGCCGGTCGAAACGCGGCGGCTGCGCATGGCGATCGACCGCATCGCTCCCGCGGTGACGGCGCAGCCGCGTATCGAGCGAGTCCCCGTGGAGAAGGCCGGCAAGAAGCTCCTCCTGCAGGTCTCGGACATCTTCCACGTGATGGCGAAGGACGACTATAGCTACATCTTCACCGACGGCGAGCGGTACCTCTCGACGCTCTCGCTCGCCGAACTCGAGCAGAAGCTCGAGCCACAGGGCTTCTTCCGCGTCCACCGGCGATACCTTGTGAACCTGGCGGCGGTCCGTGAGATCGCTCCGATGTACGGCGGGACGATGGAGCTCACACTGAAGGACGCAGCAGGCACGCAGGTGCCCGTGTCCCGCCGCCGCGCTCCCGCACTGAAGCGGGCGCTGGGATTGTAGCCATGCTCATCGGGATCATCGCCGACACCCACGGTTCGCTGCCCGATGCGGTCGCGGAGGTCTTCGCGGACGTCGACCGCATCATCCACGCCGGGGACGTCGGTTCGCAACTCGTACTCGACGGCCTTGAGGCGATCGCGCCGGTCACCGCGGTTCGCGGCAACATGGACACCGGGGGCCTCGAGTGGCGCCTGCCCGACACCGCGGTGGTGCATGCAGGCACCTGCCGAATCCTGGTGGGGCATAAGGCCGAGCATCTCGCACCGCTCGCCGAGTCCACGCCGGCCGACGTTATCGTGAGCGGGCACACCCATCGGGCGAGGGTGGAACGTGTCGGCGACGTACTTCGGGTGAATCCCGGACCGGCGGGCAGCGCGGGTCGGGATGGCCGAGGTCCGACCGTTGCCCTGCTCGACTGCGCCGTTGACCCCCCGGAAGCGCGCATCGTCGACCTCTGAGCCGCGGCGCGCCTGATGCGCGTGTCGGGGAGTGGTCGCGTGGCGCCGTGAGCGGCGCATGGAGCGCGGGCGGGTCCGACGCGCGCCACTCACCGCTCGCCTGACCCCTTCTGCCGACACTCCACCGCCGCACGCGACAGGTTCATCGCGTACCCGCTGTTCGGGTCGTAGCCTGTGTCTGCGGGCGTGCACCGGACCGTCCGCACGCTACTGGGGAGGTGGAACGCATGAAGGTCTGCATCAAGGGCGCAGCCGAGGACATCAAGCTCGGTGAGGTCGGCGAAGTCTGCCATGAGATCGACCGCATCCTCGTACCGACTGACGGTTCCGAGCCGTCGGTTGCCGCTACGGAGTACGCGGTCATCATGGCGCGCACGTTCGGTGCCGCGGTCAAGGCGATCTACGTCGACACCGGGCTCGAAGCGCTCGAGCTGCCCGAGGAGGTCATGACCGAGGAGGTCTACGAGGGTGTTCATCCCTCGGTCAAGGGCCTGATCATCGCCAAGACGCTCTGCGAACGCAACGGTGTCGAGTGTGAGGTCGAGATCGTCCAGGGCGGGGTCGCAAAGCGCATCCTGCACGTGGCCGAGGAGTGGAAGGCCGACATGATCGTCATCGGCGACACCGGCCGGACCGGCATCAAGCGCATGGCGCTCGGCAGCGTCGCCGAGACCGTAGTCAAGGGCTCACCCATCCCGACGATGGTTGTGAAGGCCGACTGATCAGCCGACGGGGTTCGGCTCTGACGCACGAAGGAGGTGCACACGTGGGAGACACGACGGAGAGAGCTACGCATGTCCAGCATGGCGATCACATCGACACGATCGAGAGTGTGGATGCGGTCTTCCGGGCACAGCGGAAGCTCAGCTTCACGTACGGCGCGGTGTTCTTCGCCGTGACCCTCGCCATCCCGGCCTCGTCGGTGTGGTGGGAGAGTTGGTACGCGGTTCCCATCTGGGGCGGCTTCACCGCCAACTACCTGTTCGTCTCGCTTCTGTACTACGTCTTCCTTTGGACGATGGCGTGGGTGTACTCGAAGCAGGCGGACAAGCTCGACGATCAGCTCGCCCGCATGGCCGACGAGATCTCGGCCCGGACCGCCGGAGAGGGGGCGTAAGACTATGAACACTATCGCGATCATCCTGGTCGTCGCCCTGACGCTCTTCACGATCGGCCTGTCTATCTTCAGCCGCCGGTTCACTCGCACCACTGCCGACTTCTACCTCGCCGGCCGGAAGGTCGGTTCGTTCGCGAACGCGTCGGCCATCTCGGGTGACTACCTGTCTGCCGCATCGTTCCTCGGCGTGGCTGCGGCGGTGTACGCTTCCGGCCTCGACGGCGTGTGGTACGCGGCCGGATTCGCCGGCGGCTTCATGGTCGTCGTGCTCTTCATCGCTTCGGCGCTTCGGCGCTTCGGCGAGTACACGGTGGCCGACTTCGCGTTCGGCCGGTTCGGCTCGAACCGGATCCGGCTGCTTACCGTGGTCGCCGTTCTCATTACGTCGCTCTTCTACATGGCGCCGCAGATGTTCGGGGCCGGCACGACGTGGCAGGTACTGGTCGGTCAGGGGATCTTCGGCATGGATGCGTACAGCTCCGGCGTCATCGTGGTCGCCGCCATCATCGCCTTCTACGTGTCTGTGGGTGGCATGAAGGGCACCACCATGAACCAGATCTTCCAGTTCTGGTGGCTCGCGTTCGCGATGGTCCTGGTCGTCATCTTCGCCTTCGGCAGCGGGTTCAACTACCCGCAGGCGCTTGCAGACGAGTCGGCCCAGCCAATCGTCAACACGAAGGCGTACTCGGTCGCCGAGCTCACCACGCCTGACGCAAACGGCGTCACGCCGTACGACAAGGCGGCCAAGGTCATGAGCGCCGAGGAGCTCGCGAAGGTCGACGAGTTCATCGCCTCGGGCGCTGAGGGCAAGATTCCCGTCGCGTTCTCCGCGGGAAACAAGCTCCACGAGCTTCGCGACATGCTGTTCCGCGAGCCCGGCCATCGCTACAACACGTTCGATCAGTTCTCGATGGTGCTCGCGCTCGTGCTCGGCACCGCCGGCTTGCCGCACATCCTGAATCGGTACTACACGAACCCGTCTGGTAAGGCCGCGCGCCGGTCGACCTTCTGGGTGCTCGTCTTCATCGGTACGTTCTACATCCTGGCACCCATCGCGGGTCTCGCCGGACTCGGCATCATCAGGGACTACCTGGCCGGGGGTGGCACGCTCAACGCCGCCACGGTACACGGTCTCCTGGTCAAGCCCGACCAGATCATGCCAACCATCGCTGAGATCCTCGGCGGTCAGTGGCTGATGGGCATCGTCACCGCCGGTGCGTTCGCGGCCATGTTCTCGACGGTCGGCGGCCTGCTCATCGCGGCGGCCTCGGCACTCGGTCACGACGTGTACGAGAAGTACATCAACAAGGACGCTACCGAAGCGAAGCGGGTGGCATTCGGCAAGATCGCCGTTCTCGTCTTCGCTGGCGTCGCGCTGCTGATCGGCCTGGCGATACCCAGGTTCGGCCTGGACCAGGCGTACCCGGCTCTGATAGCGATGATGGTGACCTGGGCGTTCTCGGTCGGTGCTTCAGCGTTCGTGCCGATGCTGCTCACCGGTATCTGGTGGAAGGGCACCACCGAGCGTGGCGCCACCGCAGGTATCGCTGTGGGCCTCTCGAGCGCCATCGCGATCATCTTCCTCAACATCCTGCAGCAGCTCGGGCACGTAGGCAAAGACGGCATCCTCGGGTTCTTCGGAGCACTCACGTTCCCGGTGCTGTTCACGTTCCCGCTTGCGGTGCTCACCATCATCATCGTGAGCAAGATCGATGGGCAGCTGCCCAAGAACGTCGATGCCATATGGATGCGCATCCACGGCACGGCGAGTGAGCGGCACGAGAAGCAGCACGGGCTGGACAAGGTCGGCTCGATGTTCGGAGGCAAGAAGTAAGGTCCGTCTCGGGATCCCACCCCCAGGGGGTCCCGAAACGCTCAGGTGCCGGTCCCGTCGTGTGAGACGGGGCCGGCACCGGCTTGTTGCGAGGGCTCCGTAGCAGCAGCGCCTGCACACGCGCATCGGGGCGCGGATCGTCTGGGGGCGTGACGTTCGGGTACGTGCCTCCGGACGCCTAGCCCGCCCGTGTGGCCGAGATGATATCGGCCGCCAGCGCCTGGAAGACGCCTGCATCCGCCGAGGGAAGATCGAATCTCAGGACCCTCCGGTCGTGCCGGGCGAGCGTGACGAGGTCGCCCTCGGCCTGGGCCCGGTGGAGTGCCGCAAGCGTGAACGGCTTACCCGGGATCTCGAGATCGGTGCGGTCGCGTGTCGTCACGAGGACGAACAGCCCGTTGTTGGGTCCGCCCTTGTGGAGCTGGCCGGTGGAATGCAGATATCGTGGCCCGAGTTCAAGGCAGACCGCCCTACCGGTTGCGCGCGAGAGTACCGACGTGGCATGCCTGAGCGGCGCCAGGCGCGCCTCATCCTCCGGTGCGTAGACGAGCAGGGCGATGTAGTCTTTCGGACTCGCTGCCTCGATTGCGGCGCGCATCGCTGCCGTCCGATCCGCGAGCGCTTCTGTCGTGGCGCCGAGTCCTCCAGCGAACGTCACCCAGGTGCCCTCCACGTCCGCCTGCGCGCCCGGAACCTCCGACGCACCGCCCTCGAGGATGGCGGTCGTCGCCTGCTTCGCTTCGGTGACTGCGAGCTCATCGAACGGGTTGACCCCGAGCAGGAAGCCCGCGAGCGCCACCGCGTGCTCCCAGCGCACGAACTCCCCTCCGAGGTCGAAGACGTCGGTCACGGTCACCTCGAAGACCGGATGCGTACCGGCACGATCCCGCGACCAGGACTCAAGCGCCTCGTCGTCGGTGAGCCGCACCACGACCACGGCGCGGTCGTCGCCGTATCCGGCAGCGGTCGCGGGCTCGTACTCGATTACCGGCACGAGTCCCCGCTCGTCCTTGCCGAGCGACTCGGCGACGAGTTGCTCGATCCACAGCCCGAGGGATGCGAACGGCTCCGAGAAGACGAGTGTCAGCTTGTCCTTGCCGGCGTCGTAGGTGTCGGCCATCCATGCGGCGAGCAAGGCAGCCGGATTCTCGGCAGCCGGGGCATCGCACGCGCGCTCCATCGCCTCGGCGCGCGCGATGAGGCTCGGGAGGTGGACGCCGATGAGCGCGGCGGGTGCGAGCCCGAACATGCTGAGCGCCGAGTACCGTCCGCCCACTGTCTGCGGGGCGGAGAGGGTCATGCGCATGAGATCGCGCTGGCGGAGCTTCTCGAGCGGCGTTCCCTGGTCGGTGATCACGAGGCATCGGCGGCCCGCCTGCGCCCTGGTCATGCCGGATGCCTCCAGCCAGTGACGCACGACCGCGTAGAGAGACAGCGGCTCGATCGTGGTCCCCGACTTGCTCGCCACGATAACAAAGGTCCGGTTGGGTTCGAGCGCCTCGAGCGTGTCCGAGACCTGAAGGGGGGACGTCGTATCGAGTACGTGCAGCCGCGGGTGAGGGGGCGTCACCCCGATGACCTGCTGGATGACGAGCGGCGCGAGTGACGAGCCGCCCATGCCGAGCAGCAGGACGTCGGTGACGCCCTCGTCAACGAGTGCCGAGGCGAGGCTGTCCAGCAGTGGCAGCCGTCCGATGGCCTTCTCGGCGAGGTCGGTCCAGCCGAGCCGCTGCATGATAGGGATGCGTCCGTCCATGTCTGCCGAGAACAGGCTTGCGTCGCGTTCCCGCAGTCTCCGGACGGCGTCAGCCTCTATCAGGCGCTCGAGAGCAGGCATGGCGAGACCCCCTTCAGACGGTTTCCGCATCGAGCATCGGCCCCGGTGTCTCGATACCCGGTGCCGGTCCCATTCTAGCCACCCGCATCCCGGCGAGCACCACCATGAGGCCACCCACGACTGTGGCCAGGGTTATCGGCTCGCTCAGGAAGATCGCGGCGAACACCACCGCGCTGACCGGCTCGGCGTAGGTGAGCACCGCCGCATGGTCGGCTCGCACGGTGCGCAGTGCCGAGAGGAACAGAACGCCGGTGGCCGCCGTGTGCACCACGCCGAGCGTGACGAGCGAACCCCACTCGATCGCGGTCGTCGGCCCGGGCGTCACGAGCACCAGCGGAAGCAGCACGAGAGCGGCCGTGATGTCCTCGCCGAGCATGTAGACGGTCGTTGGGATCCCGCGCAGGAGACGCTTTGCGTTGAGTACGAGGATGGCATAGGTGAAGGCCGATGCGAACGCGAGCGCGGCGCCGAGGAGGTGCGTGCCCTCGGAAAGCTGCAGCTCCCGCGGCCCCACGATGATAGCGGTGCCTGCGAGCGCTGCCACGAGCGGCACTACCACGCGTCGGTCGAACGGCTCGCGCATGACGAGCGGCGCGAAGGCCATCACGAAGATCGGGCCGCAGTAGGCGAGGAGTACGGCCACCGCGACATCGGTGAGCTTGAGCGCGCTGAAGAAGAGCACCCAGTTGAGCGCGAGGAGCGATCCCATGGCGGCGAGCGCAAGCTTGCGGCGCGTCGGCAGACGCACGAGCTCACCGAGCCGCCCCCGGAGCGCCAGGTAGGCCGTGATGGCAAGACCGGCGAACGTGACACGCCAGAAGACGATGACCACCGCCGCTGCCTCGACCTGGCGGGAGAACAGTGCGACCGAGCCCCAGACGAGTCCGGCGGCTGCGATCCGGGCGAGTCCGCCGCGGTAAGAGGCAGCGGCGGGCATCGGCTCAGCAGATGCGCGGCAGCTGTTCGCCCACGAGCATGTCCATGATGCGCGTCGCGCCGAAGCTCGTGCGCACGTACACCTTGCCAGCGGGGCTCTCGGCCACGGCCCCGATGATCGCCGCCGCCTCTCCGTAGGGTGCTGTACGCATCGCGGCCAGAGCCGCCTCGGCTTGTTCGGGCGGTACGACTGCCACCATCTTGCCCTCGTTGGCCACCTGGAAGACGTCGTAGCCGAGCATCTCGGAGGCACCGCGCACCTGCTCGTTCACCGGCACGAGCGGTTCCTCCACGGTGATCGAGACGCCGGAGGCGTCGGCGAGCTCGTTCAGGGTGCTCGCGAGGCCGCCGCGCGTGGGGTCGCGGAAGCAGCGAACGCCAGGTGCCGCTTCGAGCACTGCGGCGACGAGGTGATTCAGGGGTGCCGCGTCCGAACGGATATCGGTGGAAAACGAGAGCCCCTCACGCGTGGAGACGACCGCGATACCATGATCGCCGAGCGTGCCTGAGAGGAGCACCACATCGCCGGGCCGGCAGTACGAGCCCGACAGATCCACGCCGTCGGGCAGCACGCCCACGCCGGCAGTGTTGATGTAGACGCCGTCGCCATGACCGCGCTCGACGACCTTCGTGTCGCCGGTGACGATGCGCACGCCCGCCTCGGTGGCAGCGTCCCGCATGGAGATGAGAACGCGTCTAAGATCCTCGACCGGCATGCCCTCTTCGAGCACAAAACCCACCGACAGGTAGAGCGGGCGCGCGCCGGAGGTGGCGACGTCGTTCACCGTGCCACATACCGCAAGGCGGCCGATGTCGCCCCCCGGGAAGAAGAGCGGGCTCACCGTGTAGGTGTCGGTGGAGAATGCGATCCGCGTACCCGGGAACTCGAGCGATGCGGCGTCGTCCATGCGCAGCAGCACCTCGTCGGCGAACTCGGGCACGAACAGCTCCTCGATGATCTCCTTCATCATCGTGCCGCCGCTGCCGTGGGCGAGCAGGATTCGGTCAGCGCGCATTTGGCAACTCCTTACCGTAGTCGGTGTAGCGGTAGTAGGCCGCGCAGCTGCCCTCGCTCGACACCATGCACGGTCCCACGGGGTGTTCCGGCGTGCAGCCTCTGCCGAAGAGCTTGCACTCAAAAGGCAGCACCACGCCGCGCAGCACGTCGCCGCACTGGCAGCCCTTGATCTCGCGGGGCTCCGGAGGCGTAACGGGCACACGCACGCGCGCGTCGTAGTCGGCGAACTCGGGCCGAAGCGCGAGACCCGTGCCCGGTATGACGCCAATGCCGCGCCACTCCGAATCGCACGGCTCGAACGCCTCCTCGAGGGCGGCCATGGCGGTAGGGTTACCCTCGACGTTCACCCCGCGGCCGTACGCGATCTCGATCTCGGCCCGGCCTTCGGCGAGCTGCTTGGCCAGCATCCACACGCCCTGGAGCACGTCCACCGGCTCGAAGCCGGTGATGACGCTTGGGATGCCGTACTCACTCGCGAGGAACTCGTACGGGTGGGCGCCGATGATGGTGGAGACGTGGCCGGGCAGGATGAAGCCGGTCACGCGGACCTCGGGGTCGTTGACGAGGGCCCGGAGCGCCTCCGGCACGGTCTTGTGAAGTGAGAGCGCCGACCAGTTGGGCAGGCCGCGCCGCGCCGCTTCGTGGATGGTGAGCGCCACGGTGGGCGCGGTGGTCTCGAAGCCCACGCCGAGGAAGACGACGTGCCGGTCGGGCTCGCGTTCGGCGAGAGAGAGCGAGTCCAGGGGGGAGTAGACGACGCGCACGTCACGGCCGTCGGCCTTCTCGGCGGAAAGCGACGAGTACGAGCCGGGGACCTTCATCATGTCGCCGAAGGTCGCGAGCGTCACTCCCGGCTGGCGGGCGATCTCGATGGCGAGGTCGATGTCGGCGTTGGCCGTGACGCAGACCGGGCAGCCGGGGCCCGAGAGCAGGTTGATGGTGTCGGGCATGAGTCCGCGCAGACCGTGCTTGGCGATCGCCATCGTGTGCGTGCCGCAGACCTCCATAAGCGTGCACGGCTGTTTGGCCACCTCGTGGATCGCGTCCACCAGGCCGCGCGCCACCTCGGGGTCGCGGAAACCGTCGAGGATATCGCTCACAGTGTGAGCGTCCCTGCGGCATCAGCGGCATCGAGTCCGGCAGCCTCGGCCTCGAGGTCTTCGGCTGTCTTGATGCCGAAGGAGCGCAGCATCTCGAGGGACTCGGCGGCGAACTCCTCGTCCACGATCTGGATGGCAAAGCCGGCGTGCACGAGCACGTGGTCACCCAGTTTGGCGGCGGGCGCCATCATGGTCGAGACGTGACGACGCACGCCGAGGATGTCGACCTCGACCATCTGGATATCGTTCGGTTCAGAGACGATCTTCGCCGGTATGGCGAGGCACATAGTGGACCTCCTGTATCGTCCTACACCTCATGTCTTCGAGCCCACGCCACGATCGCCTGCCCATAGGCCACTCCACCGTCGTTTGCTGGCAGTCGCCGGTGTGTAAGCGGTATGAGCCCCGCCTGCCGAAGGCCGCGCACGGCACCCGCTATCACGAGCCGGTTCATGAACACCCCGCCGGCGAGCGCCACGGTCGTGGTGCCGGCCGCCGGGGCGGCCCGCAGACACCCGTCCACTATAGCCTGCACCACCGAACGGTGGAAGCGTGCGGAGATGGCCGATGCAGCCACACCTGCTGCGACGTCATCGAGCACCGCGGCGAGTACGGGAGCGCTGTCAACAACGAGCGGTCCGTCCTCAGCGGCCGCGATGTCGAATGCGTACGTGCCCTCGGCTGCGGGGTCGGCGAGTACCTCGAGCTCGATGGCCGCCTGGCCCTCGTAGAGCGTGTCGTCTCGTACGCCCGCCAGCGCAGCGACGGCGTCGAACAGACGCCCCATCGAGCTCGTGCGCGGTGTGTTGAGTCCGTGCGCGATCATGGCGAGTATCGTGGTCTCCTCGCCTTGGAGGAGCCGTGCGCGGATGGGTGCGGCCCCCGGGTGGTCGAGCAGGCCGCACTCGGCAAGCGCACCAAGAGCCATGCGGGCGGGTCTGCGAATCGCCGCTGCACCGCCCGGGAGCGGCAGCTGGCGCAGGTGCGCCACGCGTTCGAACCCGGCCCAATCGGCGGCAAGCCACTCACCACCCCAGATGGTGCCGTCGGTTCCGTAGCCGGTGCCATCGAGCGCAACGCCGAGCACCCTCTCGCGGATGCCGTGCTCGGCGGTCACACTCGCGATGTGCGCATGGTGATGCTGCACGCCGATCGTCGGCAGGCCGAGGGATAGTGCGTGCTTGGTGGAGAGGTACTCCGGGTGCAGGTCGTAGGCCACGATCTCGGGGCGCACGCGGAAGAGACGCTCGTAGAGTGCGACCCCGTGCTCGAGGCTTGCGAGCGTCTCGGCGTTCTCCATGTCGCCGATGTGCTGCGAGACGAACGCGTGCGTGCCGGTGAGCAGGCAGAACGTGTTCTTCTGCTCCGGGCCGGCGGCCAGGATGTCCACGTCCGACTCGAACGGCGCTTCGAGCGGGAACGGCGCGTAGCCGCGTGCGCGGCGGATGAACTCCACGCCCGTATCGGGCGTGTGGCGAACCACCGAGTCGTCGTAGCGGGTGTAGATGTCCCGGTCGTGCAGGAGGAAGACATCCGCGATGTCCGACAGGCGCTCGAGCGCCTCGGTGTTGCCGGTGGCGATGGGTTCCTCGCTGCGATTGCCCGAAGTCATCACGAGCGCTCCGCCGAACGCTTCGAGCAGCAGGTGGTGAAGCGGCGTGTACGGCAGCATGACGCCGCATTCGCGCAGGCCAGGCGCGAGAGAGGGGGCGAGCGGCGTCATGCTCGCATCTCTCATCCGCAGCAGGACGATGGGGGCTGCCGGGCTCGTGAGCAGCGCCTCCTCGTCGGCGGACATGTCGCATAGCGCGCGGGCCGCTGCAAGAGAGGACACCATCACCGCGAGCGGCTTGCCCCAGCGGTTCTTGCGCTCGCGCAGCCGCGCCACCGCATCCTCATTGGTGGCGTCGCATGCGAGCTGGAACCCGCCGAGGCCTTTGACCGCCACGATCGCACCCCCGCCCAGCGCTCGTGCGGTTGTGGCGATGATGCGCTCGGCGCGCTCGCGCTCGGTGTCCGGATCCCGGTGGGGGCGGGGGATGGTCTCGACGGCGGGCGACCACGTGGCATCGGTACCACGGTCGGACGCTACCTCCGCTCCCGGCCCGCCATGCATCACGTTGAGGTACAGCCGTGGCCCACAGCGGAAGCACGCGTTGGGCTGCGCGTGGAAGCGGCGGTCGGCCGGGTCTGCATACTCTGCGGCGCACTCGTCGCAGAGCGGGAAGTCACGCATGGTGGTCATCGGACGGTCGTAGGGCACGTCCTCGATGATGGTGAATCGCGGTCCGCAGTTCGTGCAGTTGGTGAACGGGTAGCCGAAGCGGCGGTCGGCAGGGTCGCGCAGTTCCGCGGCGCAGGCGTCGCATGTGGCGATGTCGGGGGACACGAGCGTCATGGCGCCCTCGACCGCCTCGGAGGCCACGATGGTGAACGCGGCGAATCCTTCGGGGCCCACGTCCTCGGTAACGACCGAGGTGATCACCGCCATCGGCGGCGCCTCGGCCCGTATCGCCTCGATGAAGGCGCCGACCGCGGCATCGTCACCCTCGGCCACCGCGAACACACCGCTCGAGCTGTTCTTCACCCAGCCGCGCACGCCGAGGCGCGTGGCGAGCGTGTAGACGAAGGGGCGGAAGCCTACCCCCTGGACGATGCCGGTGACGTGCAGCGATACGGAGCGCACGCCATCAGGCCTTACCGAAACCGTCGGCGACGAACTTGTTGTTCATGAGCACGTAGAGCTTGTAGGCCTGGTCGAGGAGCTGCATCGCGTCGTCGCCCATCGACGGCTGGAGCGTGTCGCGCGCGCCGTTGAACGGTGAGTCGTGGATGAAGGCGTTGCGGGCCTCGCGCATCTGGCGCCACCGGTAGGGGAAGTCGCGGTAACCGAGCTCGGCGGCCGCGTCTTCGAACTCCTCGCCGGCGAGCGTGGGGAAGACCTTGCCGATGCGCACCCCGATGGAGCGCTGTGTGTCCATGACCATGCGGCGAAGCGGGAGGTCGGCGCCGTGCGCCTCCATGAGGCGGTCGATGAGGTCCTCGAGAACCGTTTCGAGGAAGGCCATCACGAGGATGACGACAATCTCGTGGTCGCCATCCCGGTGGTATTGGCGGATCCGTGCGTCGAGGCGCCGGATGCGATCGGTGGGGAAGGTCCGGCGGTCGGCAGTGCGAGCGTTGCAGAGCGGACACGGATGCTCGGTGTCCAGGAACGCCGGATCGCCGGAGAGGTAGCGACAGATAGGACACTCCCAGTAGACGGGAGCCTCGCCGGTATCCGGCGCGAAGACGGTTCGGTGTGGCGGGCGGTGCCGGTTCTTGCTCATACCCGAATTGTACCAGGAGGGGGTGCGGCAGGGCTTCTGAGCGAGCGGGGCGAAGATGAGTGCGGCCAGGAGACAGCCATCACCACGATGCCGCCGTCGGTGAGCGTCTGACATACCCTGCGGATCGCATACGCCAGAACGCCCGCCGAGCTGAGCCATGCGGGGATCCACGTTCTGGCTTTGAGCATGCCGTCAGGAATGTGCACGAGAGTCCTCCCTCACAGCAATCTGCAGGTCGTCTCGTGCGAACCCTTTGTGGGCACGCGCTGTCGGCCCTGCGTCGGGCCGGTCAGTTGCCTACAGGCGCTCGATGGTGACGTCGTCGTCGGTGACCGACAGGTTGGCCACCGCGGACTCGAGCTTCTCGCGAGCTTCGCCGAGCATCACGGTCACCTGCGCGAGCTCCGCGCTCGTGGCTGTCCGCCTACCCTGATCGGCCAGGTGGTGCAGTTGCTCGAGATGCTGCTGGGACAGGGCGAGGGCGTCGTTGACCATGGCCACGGCCAGTTTCATCTGGCCCGTGTTGATGCCGCCTTCACACATAGGTACACCCCTTTCTGTACGCGTGATAGAGATGTGCAGAGCTTCCGGCTGCTCGGGAATCGCTTCGACGATCCGCGATGTCAGACGTTTGCCGAGAGCACGACGGTGTGGTCGAGCAGCCGCACTTCCTTGAGTTCCGCCTCCACCGTGCGGTGCCCACCATAGAGGTCGTAGAGCTTGAGAGAGCTACCGTCAGGAACGATGGTCGTGACGTCCTCGATCGTCTCGATTTCTGATCCGTCAGGACCCTGGATGACCACGCGAGCCTCACACATGCGCCTACCTCCTAGCCGAGTGCGGAGGCCACGTGTTCGATGGCCTCCTCAAGCAGATGGGGCAGTGGGTCCTTCGTGGTCCCTACCAGGTCGATCCTGGGGTTCGTCAGGGGAAGCATAACCTTATGCGCCGTAGACATCGAGAGTGACTCGGCAATCATAGGTGTCACTTCGCCCATCATCGAGTTGGGGATGAGCGCCGAGAGCGGTCCGATGAGGATGTCGGCCTCACGCACCGTGACACGCACGGCGTTCTCACCGGTGGCGCCGCGATTGGCGCCCGCCTTGAGCATGGCCGATGTCGCGGTCGAGTTCGTCCCCACCGCGAGGATGTCCACACGCTCGCCGAAGGCGGTCCGCAGCCGCTGCACGATCTCCTGACCGATGCGGCCTCCCATGCCATCCACAACCATGATGCGCGGTGCCATGCGCTCGTCCTCGGACTAGCCGAGCCAGGGCGTGAGTTCGTCGGCAAGACGCTTCTTGGGCATCGCGCCGACCATCTTCTTGACGACCTCGCCGCCGGAGAACACGAGCAGCGTGGGGATCGAGAGAACGTCGTACTTGGTGGCGGTCACCGGGTTCTCGTCCACGTTGAGCTTGGCGACCGTGATTCCCGGGTACTCAGTGGCGATCTCCTCGAGGACCGGCTCCATCATGCGACACGGGCCGCACCACGGCGCCCAGAAGTCGAGTACGACCGGCTTATCGCTTCCGACGACGTCGGCTTCGAAGCTGGCGTCCGTCACGTGCTTCAGCGTCTCGCTCATCGAGTGCTCCCCTCGGATCGATCCGGGACCTAACCCACCGAACACAGTCGCTCGTCGATGTACCGTAGCGCCTCGAACGCAGCCGAGGCACCCCCCGCAGCCGCAGTGACCACCTGCTTGAGATCCGAGACCGTCACGTCGCCGGCGGCGTACAGACCAGGGTACGACGTGAGGCCGTTGTGGTCTATCTTCACGTAGCCCGCCTCGTCCATGTCGCACAGATCGTGCACGAGGTCGCTCTTGGGCTCCACGCCGATGAAGATGAAGACGCCGTCGAGTGGCAGGAACTCGTCTGGGTCGCCGTCGGTGGCGGTGAGCTCGACGCCGGCCACCTTGCCCTCGGCGCCGCGGATCTCAACGGGCACGCGGCTCCACTTCATCTCGATCTTCTCGTTCTCGAAGCAGCGTTCCTGGATGCACTTGGTGGCGCGGAGCGCGTCCCGGCGGTGGATGACGTAGACCTTTGCGGCGAACTTGGTGAGGAAGAGCGCCTCTTCCACGGCGGCATCGCCACCGCCCACGACGGCCACGACCTTGTCCCGGAAGAGCGCTCCGTCGCACGTTGCGCACCACGAGACCCCGCGGCCGGTGAACTCGGCCTCGCCAGGCACGTGCAGGCGCTTCGGCACGGCGCCGGTTGCCAGGATGACCGCGCGAGCGAGGACCTTCTCGTCCTCGGAGTTGGTGATGATGAAGTCGAGGTCGTGCGGCTCGATGGACTCGATGGAGGCGAACGTGCGGAACTCGGCGCCGAAGTGCTCGGCCTGCCGGTGCATAAGCTCGCCGAGCTCGGCACCCGAGATGCCCTCGGGGAACGCCGGGTAGTTTTCCACCCAGTCGGTGGTCACGATCTGACCGCCAGGCAGGCCCGTCTCGAAGACGACGGTCTTCGCGCGTGCGCGTGCCGAATACAGCGCGGCTGTCAGGCCGGCCGGTCCTCCGCCGATGATGGCGATGTCGATGGTTTCCATCAGCTTGTCCCTCCCGGTAGGTACGCGGGGTCGATGTCCACGGTCACCCCGGCTTCGGTGGCCTCTCGCAGTATTTGTTCGAGGCTTGCTCGTGCGTCGGTCCCGATGATCTCGTTGTGGGGGTCGCCACTGTCGGTGGTGAGGTCCACAACGGTTATGAACTGCTTGGCAGCGTTGGCGTAGTCGCCCCGACCGCGCCAGTAGAAGATGCCAAGGTTATAGTTGGCCTGAATGTGGTCGGAGCGCACTTCCAGGACGGATGTGGCCTCCTGGATCGCCCGGTCGGTGTCACCCGAGTAGAAGTACAGCGCCGCCATGTCGGTGCGCACCTCGGTGTCCTCGGGCCGGATCTGCAAGTAGCGCGAGTAGTAGTCGATGCCCTTCTGCGCGAACAGTACGCTGCCGGTTTGGTCACGCAGGGCATAGTAGGCGTTCGCCACCTGTTTTATCGCGTCCAGATCACTCGCGTTGCGCTCGAGGGCCATGAGGCCATCGAGGAGGTTGCGCTGGTCTTGTGAGAGCAGGTCTCGGAACTCGGCGGGTACCGACGTGCTCCCGGGGTTGGCGAGCCGCGATGTGTAGAACGAGAGGGCGAGCACACCCGCGAAGACGGCGAGCGCGATGGCCAGGATGGTGATCGGGGTCTTGTAGCGCTGCAGCCACCGAACCGTCCGCTTGCCGATGCTCGCATCGATCTCCGAGCGGCGCTCGACCTTGATGCCGAAGGTCTGCGCCTTGAGAAGCATGTTGAGGTCGTTGGTGACGAGCGTCAGGTCCTCCCAGCCTGACGAGCATGCCTGATAGGCGACGGCCAGGATCCGGTCGTCGGCGTTGCGCGTCGAGAGGCCGTCGGGAAGCGAGGCGTCGCTCTCGAGGGGCATCACCCGGAGCGTGCCGCCGTCGGGCAGGCTGATCCCGTCAACCAGGCTGCCGTCTGCGGAGAAGTCGAAAAGCATCCGGCTGACCTCGCGGCCCCTGAATCTAAGGTCGGGGTCGACGCGGCTCGTCTTGAGCTTGTCGATCTCGCCGAGGACCGTCTCGGGAATGATGATGTCCGCATCCGGGTAGGCGAGAAGAGCGCCGGGGTCTGCGAGCAGTACGTTGGTGTCAAGCACTACAGTGCGCATGGTCCCTCTATCGTGACCGTGGGCCGGCTAGCGCCCGGTGTCGTCGTCAACAGCGATAGTACCAGCAATCGCCGTGCGCACTCGACGACGGATGAACAGCAGCAACACGAGGAGCACCAGCACCACCATGCCCACGGTGGCGAGTCGGTCGATATGCGAGGAGCGGACGCGCACGGTGCTCTCCGCGATGGTGAGGTCGCCTGCCCTGACGGTCACCGTAAGATCGTCGGCGATGACCGCGCCCAGATCGACGGGGATGGTGAGGAAGTTGTCGGCCGGCTCGGCAGTCACGTCAAATTGGGACGTCGGCAGGCCTATCCTGTCCGAGGATGCGACGATGGTGAGTGCCAGCGCGGTGCCGGTGGTGTTCGTCAGTGTCAGGGGTACATCGCCCCGCGAACCGGAGAGCGTCACGTCTTTGACTCCTACGGTGATCTGCGAGAGGTGCTCGATCACCGCGTCCCCTACCGTGATGGCGAACGCCTCTGCAGTGTCGACAGCGGTCCACGATCCCGTGGGTCCGGCCCAAAGCGCGCTCTCCGCAACCAGGATCGACCTGCGGAGTGCGTACGCCTCAGGGTGCTCCGCCCCGAACGCGGATGAGAACGCCCGCGCGGCCGTACGGCCCTCTCTCACCGTCTCCCAGTACCTGTCCCGTGCGCCAGAGGCCGCGGGAGCCCTCAGGCGGGCTGCTATCGGCATCCCGGACACAGCTTCGTCCAGCGGTGTCAGGCGCAGCCACGATGCGGCCGATACCATGTTGACCGCGCGTCCCACGTCTGCGCCGGTCTGCCCGCCCTCATGACCGATATCAAGCGTGATGACAACGCGGTCTACTGTGCCCAGGCGATCGTAGAGTGCATCGTAAAAGGCGAGCGGTCCGGCCCGCAGCGACTCCGAGACCTCCATGTCGAGCGCGAGCAGCGGGACCTCTGAGCCCGGCACGCTGTGAACACCCGGGCCGACGGTGCCCTCCTCCGAGCGGAGCGCGGTCGGTGGGATGATGAGGGTCTGCGCCTCGCGCTCGCTGACCGCCGTGAGCATATCGGGCGTGACGCTGCAGCCGACGAAGGCAGGGCGACCGGCGGTGCCTGTGTCGAGGAGCGTGCGCAGCGTCGCGTCTGTCGCGGCCCAGTGATGGACGATGTCTGTCTCGGCACGAGCCTGCATCAGCCCGTCGAGATCGGGCAGTGCGTAGGGGACGTCAAGCAGGGTGATCGCACCTGTCTCGATGGCGCTCCGCAGATTGGTGAGGGCTCGTGCGTAACGGCCCGGTACCTCGGTGTCAGCTGCCACCGAAACGCCGGCTGTCGTCTCGTAGCCACCCGCGGTCCACGAGAGCTCTTCGAGGAGCAGCGGCGGCATAGCGACCGCGAGGGATACTCCCCGGTCGAGCGCAAGCTGGGTCACGAACGCGAGGTCGTCGCGCATGCGCGTCTCTTGCGCCGGGTCGCGCATGAAGCGACCCTCCGCATCTGTCGCGGGTAGGTCCCAGATCCGCACCAGGATGGACACGGGCAGTCGGGAGGCGCTCTCATCGACGATGAGCAGCCGGTCGGTGACAAGAGTCGGTTCCGACCCGGTTGCAAGCACTCGGATCTCGATCGGATAACGCCCCGCCGGGAGCGCAAGCCGCGCAAGATCGTAGTCGAAGCCGACAACGTGCCGACCGGCGGGCATCTCCGCGCGTACCTCGGTCTTCTGATAGACGAGTCTGCCCGAGGGGGAGTAGAGCCGGAGTCTCACCTCGAGATACTCGGCGGGAGCGGCGATGTCGACCGCCACATCGACCCGCAGTGCATCGGCGGGGGTGATCGCGGGTGCAGGACGCCTGAGCTCCACGGAGACACTCTGCTCTGGCGCCGGAACCGGTGTGGTCGTAGCCGGCGCGGCCAGGCCCGGATGCGGCGTGACCAGAGTCAAGCCGAGCGCGAGAGCGCACGCGGCCCGGCACAGGGTTCTCATTCGGAGTCGGTCCATTCCGGCGTCCCGTCCGCTGTCCCGCACGCGCTGCGGGGCGGTCTCAGGGTTCGTGTACGATGCAGAGGTACTGGGGAGATTATCACACGTCATCCGAACCCCGAGACGAGAGGGTGCTCGCGCGATGTCGACGAAAGACGAACGGCCGCCCATACCGGACGTCCTTCCCCTCATACCGCTGCGCGACCTCATCCTGTTCCCGAACCTCGTGGTGCCGCTGTTCGTCGGCAGGGAGCGCTCGATCAACGCGCTCGAGCAGTCGATGCGCACGGACCATCTGGTCGCCCTCGTCACGCAGCACACCGCCGAAACGCAGGACCCCGCTCCCGATGAGATCTACGAGATCGGGTGCGTTGTCACGGTCCTTCAGGAGTTGAAGCTGCCCGATGGCACCGCCAAGGCGCTCGTGGAGGGTATCCAGCGGGTTCGGGTGGTCGAGTACCTGGCGACCGACCCCTATCTGACGGTGCGTGTCGAGGTCATCGACGAGGTCGAACGTGCGGACGTCGAAGCCAAGGCGCTCATGCGCAATCTGGTCGCCGACTTCGAGCGCGCCTCAGAGCTCGGCAAGCCGGTGCCGCAGGAGGTGCTGCTCGCAGCTGCGGCCATCGAGGAGCCGGGGCGCCTTGCCGACTTCATCACGTTCCACCTCGCGCTGAAAGTCGAGGAGAAGCAGCAGATCCTCGAGGCGCTCGAGCCCAAGCAGAGGCTCCAGAAGACATCCGACTTCCTGCGCAAGGAGCTCGAGATCCTCGAACTCGGCTCGAAGATCCAGAACCGGGTCAAGGAGTCGATGTCCAAGACGCAGCGCGAGTACTTCCTGCGGGAGCAGCTCAAAGCGATCCAGCAGGAACTCGGGCAGTTCGACGAGATGCAGGCCGAGGTCGACGAGTACAAGGACAAGATCGCGGCTGCCGGTATGCCGGAGGCTGTGGCCGAGAAGGC
>JAFGUS010000095.1 GCA_016938395.1 Coriobacteriia bacterium
CCGGCCATCTCAGGCTGGCGGGCCATCGACTCGATGGTCTTGGAGCCCACAAGGGCCAGACCGATGGCAGCGCCGATGCCTCCGAGACCGAACGCCAGCGCGTTACCCAGGTTCTCCATTGCTTCCTCCTCTTGGTTCTCACCTGCCGGGCTGTCCCGCAGGTGACTCAGCCGTTATCCTTCACGCCGCGTGCGAGCGGCGACCGAACCCTAGTGCTCGCCCGCGTGGAGCGCGCCATTGATGTAGACCGCCGTCAGGATCGTGAAGATGTACGCCTGCAGCACGGCGACCGCGAGCTCGAACGCCCGCAGCAACACCTGCATGAAGAACGACAGCGGGAGCACGAGCGCGCCCACCGCAGTGAAGTGCTCGACGGCGAGGGCGGCGAAGATGGTGAACACGCCGAGCATGATGTGACCGGCGTACATGTTGGCAAAGAGACGAATGCCGAGCGTGAACGGCCGCAGGACGTGCGAGATGAGCTCGATCAGGAAGATCAGCGGCGCAAGCCAGGCGGGCGTGCCCGACGGCACGAAACTCTTGATGTACTTACCGAGTCCGACCGTCTTGATGCCGATGCCGTTGTAGACGATGAACACGATGATCGCCCACGTGAAGGTGGTGCCCACCGTACCCGTGCCCGGCAGTGCCGGTGGGATGTTGCCGAGCAGGTTGTTGAACAGCACGAAGAAGAACATCGTCCCGATGAACGGGAAGTACTTCTTGCCCTCGGGTCCCATGACATCGACCACGATGCCGTTGCGGACGAACTCGACGAGGGCTTCCGTGAGATTCCCGATGCCGCTCGGCACCAGGCTCACCTTGCGCGAGGCCACGATGAAGTACACGAGTATCGCCGCGACGCCGATGAGCAGCCAGAACGTGTAGTTCGTCAGACTGAACGCGGCATGCTCGGACAGCGGCAGCACCGAGAGCTCGTGCAGCAGATGACCGATCTTCTCGGCCATCGGACTCATCTCTGCCGCCTGTTCTGCGGCGGTGACGACGGGTGCGGACACGGTGGCGGTCTCCCTCCCTTAAGCGGACGTGTGGGACGCGCGCGGGTGTGACATTCTCACGGCCTCGAAGGCCAGGCCGGCAACGAACGAGAGGCCGAGCGCGAGGCCGAAGGCAGGCAGGCCATCGCGGGCGAAGACGAAGTAGGCGGCGAGCGCCGCAAGCGCGAGGGTGAACCGCAGCCCCATCATCACGCCCACGATAGCGAGGCCGCGCATCGGGTCGTCGGGGGTCACGAATGCAACAGCACGCTCGGACACGAGCGCCAGGACGACGCCCAGCGTGATGCCGAGCGTCACTGCCACCAGGGGATGGCCGAGCAGGGAGGATGCAGCCGGTAGCACGCGGTCCCTTCGAACGGATTCCCTCACCCGAGCAGGGCCATTCCGGGACGGAAGACGCATCGGAGAGCACGCGACAGCGTGGCATGGTTCGTCAGCATCGGACTCCGGGCCCCGGGGGTGGCCTCGGAAAGCGTGCTCACTATACAACAACGCCTTGTGGGTAACAACCGCGTGTCGCGGGGGTCACGGGACGGTGTCAGAGAGCACGTTTGGGGCAGTCGAACAACGCGCGCCGAACGCGCGGGGAGCCCTTCACCGGCTCATTCATCCTCGTGATGAGCGGCCTCGAACAGGCCGAGCCAGTACGCCATCAGACCCGAGAGAACAGCCAATACGATGAAGGTCAGCGCACGGTAGACCGTGGGCGTCCAGCGCATCGCGTAGCCGCCGATTGCAAGCGCGACGGACCATACGTAGATGATGAGCACGGTCTGCCGCTGATCGAATCCCCGGCCGAGAAGCCGGTGGTGAATGTGACCCTTGTCGGCCTCCTGGATCGGCCGTCCGTGCCGACGCCGGCGCACGATCGCAGAGAACGTGTCGAAGACGGGGACGCCGATGACGAGCAGCGGCACGACGAGCGTGATGGCCGCGGTCGACTTCATCACACCGAGCAGTGCCACGCATGAGAGCGTGAACCCGAGGAAGAGCGCCCCTGAATCGCCCATGAAGATGGATGCAGGATGGAAGTTGTACCGCAAGAAGCCGAGGCAGGCTCCCACGAGCGCCGCGGCGAAGACTGCGGCGAGCATCTGGTTGGACTGCTGCGCCAGCACCAGGAGGCTGACACCGGCGATCGCCGTGACACCGGCGGCCAGCCCGTCCAGACCGTCGATGAGGTTGATCACGTTGGCGAAACCGGTCATCCAGAAGAGCGTGGCCGGGATGGAGAGAACCCCCAGGAGGATGAGTCCTCCGCCGACAGGGTCGCCGATGAACTCGATGCGCGCTCCCGCGTAGTACGCGAGACCTGCCGCCAGGAGCTGACCGAGGAACTTGTGACTGGGACGCAGATCAAGCACATCATCGAGCAGGCCGACGGTGAACATGAGCGCGAGCGCGGCGAGCACGCCGTAGGCGAGGGGCCCGGCATCGGTGAGGGCGGGCGCCCACCCAAGTGCGCGTTCCCCGGCCAGCCGGACGAGGACCGCGGCGGCGAATCCCGCAAACATGGCGACCCCGCCGACGCGCGGGATCGCGCCTTGATGCACGTGGCGGCCGCCCGGGTGAGCCACGATGCCCAGTCGCCGACCCACGAGCCGGACGATCGGCGTCACCATCAGCGTCACAACGAGCGCGGCCGCCATGACGACGAGATGCGCACCCATGTTCACGCAGGATCCCGTCGCGTCATACAGACCGGCACGATTCCCGCCTCGGCGAGCATCTCCTCCGAGAGCGGATCGGGGTAGGGCTCGCGGTAGACGATGCCCACCACACCAGCGTTGATCAGGATCTTGGCGCAGAGCACGCACGGCTGGTGGGTGCAGTATGCGGTCGCGCCGTCGATGGAGATGCCGTGACGCGCTGCCTGGATGACCGCATTCTGCTCGGCGTGGATGCCCCGACACAGTTCGTGCTGGGTGCCCGAGGGGATACCCCGCTGCTCGCGGATGCATCCCACCTCGTCACAGTGCGCGAGCCCGGCGGGCACACCGTTGTAGCCGGTGGCGAGGATACGCTTGTCTTTGACGAGTACCGCGCCGATCTGCCGGCGCACGCACGTAGCGCGCTCGGACACGTGGTCGGCGATCGTCATGAAGTACTCGTCCCAGGATGGGCGTGGCATGGCGGGGATCGGCCCCTTCCTACTTCGTGCCGAAGAGGCGATCGCCCGCGTCACCCAGGCCGGGGACGATGTAGGCGTGTTCGTTCAGGTGGCTGTCGATCGCGCACGTGTAGATGGTGACGTCGTCGCAGACCTCGCTGATCTCGTCGATACCCTCGGGAGCGGCGATGAGCACGAGCAGGTTGATCTCACGGGCGCCACGCTCGCGCAGGAACTGCACGGCGGCGGCGGCCGAGCCGCCGGTGGCGAGCATGGGGTCGACGATGAGCACGTCGCGCTCCCCGATGTCCTCGGGAAGTTTGCAGTAGTACTCGACCGGCTTCAGGGTCTCGGGATCACGGTACAGGCCCACATGTCCGACCTTGGCCGCAGGGATGAGCTCGAGAATGCCGTCGACCATGCCGAGACCGGCGCGCAGGATCGGGATGACCGCCACCTTCTTGCCCGCGAGCACGTGCGTCGTGGTCTGCGTGATCGGAGTGGTCACCACCGTCTCGGCGAGCTGGAAGCTGCGCGTAGCCTCATAGGCCATGAGCATCGCGAGCTCCTTGACGAGCTCGCGGAACTCCTTCGCGCCGGTGCCCACGTCGCGCAGGATGGACAGCTTGTGCTGCACGAGCGGATGGTCGACGACCACCACGTTGTCCCAGCGCGGGTCCTTGGTCATGCTCGTCCTCCTCGGTCAGAGCTCCGGATAGAGCGGATGGGCGTCGAGCAGCGCCGACACCTCGGCACGGATCCTCTCGAGCACGGCGGGCTCCTGCCGGCGGAAGATCGCCTCGGCGAGCAGTCGGCCCACCGTGTTCGCCTCGGCCTCGTCGAACCCGCGCGTGGTCATCGCGGCCGAGCCCACGCGGATGCCGCTCGTCACGAACGGGCTCTCGGGGTCGTGGGGGATCGCGTTCTTGTTGACCGTGATGCCGACCTCCTCGAGAAGCGCCTGGGCCTCCTTGCCGGTGACACCCGCGGGACGCAGGTCCACGAGCAGCAGGTGGTTGTCGGTTCCGCCGGAGACGAGGCGCAGCCCGGCTTCCACCATGGCCTCCCCCATCACACGCGCGTTGGCGACGACACGGTCGATGTAGGTGGCGAACTCCGGCTGCATCGCCTCGTGGAAGGCGACCGCCTTGGCCGCGATGATGTGCTCGAGCGGTCCGCCCTGCAGGCCCGGGAACACCGCCTTGTCGATGGCGGTGGCGTGCGCTGCTGTGCACAGGATGAAGCCGCTCCTCGGCCCGCGGAGCGTCTTGTGTGACGTGGACGTAACGACGTCCGCGTACGGGACGGGTGACGGGTGCGCTCCGGTGGCCACGAGCCCCGCGATGTGCGCCATGTCG
Organism: Coriobacteriia bacterium; assembly: GCA_016938395.1. The sequence goes on from JAFGUS010000095.1 coordinate 4,488, forward strand.
ACCATGAGCGCGGCACCCACCTCATCGGCGATCTCGCGGAACCGTGGGAAGTCGATGATGCGCGGGTATGCCGAGGCGCCGGCGATGATCATCTTCGGCCGGTGCTCGCGCGCGAGCCGGGCGACCTCGTCGTAGTCGATGCGCTCGTCGGGGCCCAGACCGTAGGGCACCACGTTGAACCACTTGCCCGAGAAGTTCACGGGCGATCCGTGGGTGAGATGGCCGCCCATTGCGAGGTTCATGCCGAGGTACGTGTCGCCCGGCTGCATGAGCGCGTAGAACGCCGCGAGGTTGGCCGGCGCACCCGCGTGCGGCTGCACGTTGGCGTGCTCGGCGCCGAAGAGCGTCTTGGCGCGCTCGCGCGCGAGGTCCTCGACGATGTCGACCTTCTCGCAGCCGCCGTAGTAGCGCTTGCCCGGGAGTCCCTCCGCGTACTTGTTCGTGAGCACCGTACCGGCGGCCTCGAGGACCGCCATCGACACGAAGTTCTCGGACGCGATGAGCTCGATGGTCTCGCGCTGCCGCGCGAGCTCGGCATCGATGGCCGCGGCCAGCTCCGGGTCGGTGCCGGGCAGGTAACGCAGTGACATGGAGTTCCCCTCTCCTACCGTTCGCGTCGTGAAGCGTTCATCACCGGCATCACGCACTCAGTCGGCGTCGGTCTCAAGTGCGGCGATCTTCTCCACCCGGCGCTGATGTCGGCCCCCCTCGAACCCGGTGCCGAGGAACGCGTCGATCACCTCGGCGGCGCGCTCAGGCCCGATGTACCGGCCGGGCAGTGTGAGCACGTTGGCGTTGTTGTGCAGCCGAGCCATGTGCGCCATCTCCGGATCCGAGGCCTGCACCGCGCGCACGCCCGGGATCTTGTTCGCCGCAATGGCCATCCCAAGCCCCGTGCCGCAGACGAGCACGCCGATATCCGCCTCGCCGGAGGCCACTGCACGTCCGACTACAGCGGCGAAGTCCGGGTAGTCCACCGAATCCTCGCTGTCCGTACCAACGTCGGTGACCTCGTGGCCGAGACCGTTCAGAAATCCCTTCACGTGCTCCTTGAGCGCGAAACCACCGTGATCGGCCCCGAGATAGATGCGCATGGGTATCCCCTTCGTGCGTGCGGGAGGCGGCCGACGTGGGCCACCTCCCGCAGATTGTACCGTATCGTTCGGCGACCGCCGCCTACGAGACCATGGCCTTCGCGACCGCCATGATGTCGGCTTCGGCGATGGGACCCACACGCGTGACCACCGGCTCCGGACCCGTGCAGTCCACCACCGTTGAGGCCATCCGGTGTGGCGTCTCACCGCCGTCGAGCGTGAGGTCGGCCGCTGCGATGATCCGCTCCTCGAGCTCGTCGAACGCGCCCGCTGCGGGCTGACCCGACGTGTTGGCCGAGGTGGTGATGATTGCTGCACCGCTCGCCCGGATCAAGTCCTGCACGAGGTCGTGGGCCGGCGAGCGCAGCGCGACCGTGCCGCGATCGTCGCGGAACTCCGGCGCCACGATGTCGGCCGCCTTCACCACGATGGTGAGCGCACCCGGCCAGAAGGCCCTGGCAAGCCGGTGTGCGTATTCGGGCACCTCGATGCCGTAGGTGTCGAGAGCCGCCTCGTCCTCGACAAGCCACGGCAGCGGCTTGTTCTTCGGCCGCATCTTGATGTCGATGATCTCCTGCGGTCCGAAACACGATGTAGCGGAAGCGCCGATCCCGTAGACGGTCTCCGTCGGGAACACGATGATGCCCCCGTCCCGAAGCACCGTGGCGGCGAGATTGACGACTTCCGCCGAGGGGTTTTCGGGGTCGATATGAATCACCTTGCTCATGGTTGCATCGCCTCGCCTTTCTGTCCGTAGACGATACGTTCCCTACCGGTCAGGTCCTTGCGGACCGTTACACACGAGTACGACGTCCCGAGTACTGCGGCCGCCTCGGCAACGCACCTGCTGTCGAGCTCGAGAGCGACCAGACCTCGTGGCGCAAGCCATCCCTGCGACTCCCGCGCGATACGCCGGAAGACGTCCAGGCCGTCGGCACCGCCGTCGAGAGCCTCGCCGGGCTCGAAGCCGAGGACTTCGGCTGGAAGATCGGGGATATCCGCGCTCGGGATGTACGGCGGGTTCGAAACGACGACGTCGAATCTCCCACGGAGGTGTGCCGGCAGCGGATCGAAAAGGTCTCCATGGACTACTTGTACCCTGTCTGCCACCTTTGCGTGAAGTGCGTTCCGACGAGCGGCCTCCACGGCCCGCTCGCCGACATCAGTGGCCCACACCGTCGCTCCCGGATGCTCGTGCGCAACCGACACGGCCACACAGCCCGAACCGGTGCACAGGTCGACGACTACGGGCTCAGCGATGCCGCCGATGTGCTCGAGCACCACGTCCACGAGCACCTCGGTCTCAGGACGTGGGATGAACACACCTGGCTCCACGTGCATGACGAGGTGCCGGAACGGCATCTCACCGGTGACGTACTGCAGCGGCATGCCCTCGGCACGCTTGCCGACGAGCGTGCGATAGCGCTCGCGCTCGTCCGGGGTGAGCGGCCGATCGTAGAGAGCGTAGAGCTCCACCCGCGAGAGACCCGTCGCCGACGAGAGAAGCCACTCAGCCGAGCGGCGCGGGTGCTCGTCCGCCTTGCGCCCCAGATACTCCACGGTCCACTCGAGCGCGTCTTTCACTGTCCAGACGCGCTCGGCCACTCAGACCACCGCCGCCAGTCGCTCCGCCCGGTCGGCGGCAGCCAGCCCCTCGAGCAGGGCATCGAGGTCCCCCATGAGCACCCCCGGCAGGTTATGCACCGTAAGGCCGATCCTGTGGTCGGTGATGCGGTCCTGCGGGACGTTGTACGTGCGGATCTTCTCCGAGCGGTCGCCGCTCCCGATCTGGCTCTTCCGCGTGGCGCCCAGCTCGGCGTTGCGACGCTCGATCTCCGCTTCGTACAGACGCGCGCGGAGCACGCGCATCGCCGCCTCCTTGTTCTGGAGCTGCGACTTCTGGTTCTGCGACTGCACCACCACGCCGGTGGGCACGTGGGTGATGCGGACCGCCGAGTCGGTGGTGTTGACGCTCTGACCGCCCGGGCCACTCGAGCGGTAGACGTCGATGCGCAAGTCGCTCTGGTTGATCTCGATCTCGACGTCCTCGGCCTCGGGGAGCACGGCCACCGTGGCCGTTGAGGTGTGGATGCGGCCCTGGCTCTCGGTGGCGGGCACACGCTGCACGCGGTGGACGCCGCTTTCGAACTTCATCTTGGAGTAGACGCCCTTGCCCTTGATCATGAACGAGACGTCCTTGTAGCCGCCGACCTCGTTCTCGGCGACGTCGATCTCCTCGACCTTCCACTTCTGACGCTCCGCGTAGCGGACATACATGCGATAGAGGTCGCCCGCAAACAGTCCCGCCTCATCGCCGCCGGCGCCGGCCCTGATCTCGATGATGACGTTCTTCTCGTCGTTGGGGTCCGCCGGGAGCATCATGACCTTGAGCTCCTCTTCGAGCCCCTCGACCTGACCCTCGAGTTCGTCCAGCTCTTCTTTGGCGAGATCCTTCATCTCGGGATCGGTCTCGGTCTTGAGCATCTCACGGGCACCCGCGATGCCGTCGAGCACGCCGAGGTACTCGCGGACCTTCGCCGCGAGCGGCGTCATGTCCGAGTGCTCCTTGGCCAGGCGCGCGTACTCCTTCTGGTCGCTCAAGACATCGGGGTCGGAGAGCTTGGCGGTGATCTCCTCGTACGAGGAGAGTATGGATTCGAGCTTGTTACGCATGGTGGTCGTTCCTCACGAAGTCGGTACCCGAAGCGTAGCACGTCATCTGCCCGGGACGGCACGTTCGAGGTGTTGCAGCGCGGGGCGGAGGGCGCGCGCGGCAACGCCCGACTCAGTCGAGCGCCGGAAGCGGCTCCGCCTCGCACACCGGCGCCTCGCCACGCGCCTCGGCCTCGGCTGATTCGCGCGCCACGACGAGATTCATGGCGGCCACGGCAACCTCGATCATGTCGTCGTCGGGCGGGGCCGTGGTCAATCGCTGCATCTGCATGCCGGGCCACAGCAGCACCTTCACGAGCGGGTTCTCCGGTCGGCTCCCGGCCCACTTCACGGTGATCTCATACGCGATGCCCGCGATGAGCGGCAGGAGCAGGATACGGATGCCGATGTTGAAGGCGAGCACCCAGATCCGGCCGTCGACCCCGGCGGCGGCGAGTATCGCCTTGCCGGGCACGAGTGAGAACACCGCGATGGCGACGACCATCACCATGAGCAGGAACGAGGTGCCGCAGCGCACGTGCAGCGTCGTGTAGCGCTGGATGATGTCCGGCTCGAGCGGGAGCCCTCGTTCGTATGCATGGATCGTCTTATGCTCGGCGCCGTGATAGGCGAACACCCGGCGGATCTCCTTGAGGCGACTGACCGCCCAGATGTACGCGAAGAACGCCACGAGACGCAGTACGCCGTCGACGACGTTCCAGGTGAAGGGCCGCTCCACTGAGCTCCCCACGAGCAGGTTGGTCACCACGGCGGGAAGAACGATGAAGAGCCCGATGGCGAGCGCGAGACCCGCCACCATCGTGAAGCCGATCTCCTTGGAGGTGAGCTGTTCCTCCTCGGTCTCGCCCGCGTGCTCGGCCGAGATGCCGAAGGCCTTGATGGCGAGCATCATGGTCTCGTAGAAGCCCCACATGCCGCGGATGATCGGCCACTTGAGCCACGCGTGCTTGTCTTTGGCCGAGACGAGGTCGTGCTCCTCGGTGTAGATCGCTCCCGAAGGCTCACGCACCGCCACGGCCCAGTTGTACTTGCCGCGCATCATGATGCCTTCGATGAGCGCCTGGCCGCCGATGTGGGTCGGGCGAACGGTGCATCCGTCGTTCGTGTGGTCCTCGGACATGTCTACTCCCGCTTCGGGGCTTTGGGGTATGGGTCGCCGCACGTCATCTTGCCTTCCCGGCACGGGCCACGCCGGCACGATGCGCCGGCGTCCATGAAGATGTACGGTGCGGTGGGCTCGGCGAGCCCGAGCATCGCGAGCGCAAGCACGCGGATCTCCCACTGCGCGCGCTTGCAGCAGCGCAGCTCGAAGAAGTGGAGCAGTTCGCGGACGTTCATGGTGACGACGATCTTGGTCTCCATCGCGTTGGGGAGCAGGTAACGCGCGTCCTCGGCGGGCACGCCGGCGTCCACGAGGGCGCGATACGACGCGAACGCGGCCGCGGTAGCCTCGGCGAACGCGTCGGCTGCTGAGGGATCGGCTGCGATCGACGGCGGCGTGATGAAGCACGGCTCCTCGGCGTAAGTGACGTAGCGCTGAGACTGCTGGTTGTAGCTCGCGAGCCGGTGACGCACGAGCTGATGGGTGAGCGCACGGCTCACGCCATCGATGGCGAACGTGTAGACGGCGTGCTCGAGCGCCGAGGTATGTCCCGAGGTGATGATCGTCTTGAGGACACGGCGTACCGCTTCATCGGACATCGCGTCAAGCAGCTCCGCAGCACCCACCGGCGCGTAGCAGAGCCGCGCCGCGGCCGCGATGGCACGCTCGGGATCGGGCGTGTGGAAGAGCAGCTTCACGTCCACGTCGGGGCCTCCATAACGCGAGAAGGCGGGACGGCGCCCGCCTTCTTTCGATGATACCAGCGCGGGCCGGGCCTACCTACTCGGCGGTCGACTCCTCGGCAGAGGCATCTTCGGCGGAAGTCTCCACGACGTCTTCCACGACGTCGGCCGCAGCCTCGCCGCTTTCGACGGCCCGGGCGACCTCGACCTTGGCGCTCCGCTCGGCCTTGACCGAGTCCTTGGCGGCCTTCGCCTCACGTGCAGCGATGGCGGCCTCTTCAGCGGCCTTGCGACGCGCCTCGCGCTCGGCGGCCTCCTTCTCGGCTACGACAGCAGCTGCGTTGCCGAACTTGTCGGCGAAGCGCTGCACGCGACCGCCGGAGTCGACGAGCTTCTGGGTTCCCGTGTAGAAGGGATGGCACTTCGAGCAGAGCTCGACGTGCAGATCGGACTTGGTGGACCGCGTCATGAAGGTCTCACCGCAGGAACACGTGACCTTCGCCTCGACGTAGTCGGGGTGGATTCCACTGCGCACTCTTACTTGCACCTCCACAGATGTGCCTGGTTTCCGACCAGGCGTGAGGACAGCCCGCGAATCATAGCACGCAGCCGAGCCGGGCGGCAATCGGGCCTGCCGACACGGGAGACCTGAGCGAAGCCTCCGTAGGCGCGGGGTGCGCCCCGAGGACAGCGAGCGTGGTACCCGGGTCGTCCGACGGCGGTAACGCCTACAGCTCGATGCCGTTCGTGACGCGCTTGTCTTCAGCGCGCTTGGCCATCTTGGACAGGAACTCCTGGTTGCTCTTGGTCTGCTTGAGCCCCTTGATGAGCATGTCCATGGCGCGCTCGGTGGAGTCCACTCCGTGCAGGATGCGGCGGAGACCCCAGACGAACGGCGCCTCCATCGGCTCGAGGATCAGCTCCTCTTTGCGCGTGCCCGACGTGATCACGTCGATGGCCGGGAAGATGCGACGGTCGGCGAGCTTGCGGTCGAGCCTGAGCTCCATGTTGCCGGTGCCCTTGAACTCCTCGAAGATGACCTCGTCCATCTTGGAGCCGGTGTCCACGAGCGCGGTTGCGAGGATCGTGAGCGAACCACCGTCCTCGATGTTGCGCGCGGCGCCGAAGAACTTCTTCGGCGGGTAGAGCGCCGTCGAGTCCACACCGCCGGAGAGAATGCGGCCGCTTGCGGGCGTGGCCAGGTTGTACGCGCGCGCCAGACGGGTGATCGAGTCGAGCAGGATGACCACGTCGTAACCACTCTCCACAAGGCGCTTTGCCCGCTCCATGACGAGCTCCGCCACCGCGATGTGGTTCTCGCTCGGCATGTCGAAGGTGGAGGAGACGACCTCACCCTTGATCGAGCGCTCCATGTCAGTGACTTCCTCGGGCCGCTCGTCCACGAGCAGGCACATGAGGTGCACCTCGGGGTTGTTGGCCGTGATGGACGCCGCGATGTCCTTGAGGACGGTCGTCTTGCCCGCCTTGGGCGGCGAGACGATGAGTCCGCGCTGTCCCTTGCCGATGGGGGCCACGAGGTCCATCACGCGTGCGGTGACGGACTCGGCGCCGTGCTCGAGGCGCAGCCGCTCGTCCGGGTACACCGGTACGAGGTCGCGGAATACCTTCCGCCGACGCGCCGCCTCGAGGTCCTGTCCGTTGACCGACATGATCTTGATGAGCGCGGGGTACTTTTCCGACTCCTTGGGCGGACGGACCTGGCCCTTGATCATGTCGCCGCGACGCAGCTCCGCGCGGCGGATCTGTGACATCGAGCAGTAGACGTCGTTGTCACCCGGCAGGTAGCCGCCCGTGCGAATGAAGCCGTAGCCCTCCGGCAGCACGTCGAGGATGCCGACGATCTCCACGAAGCCTTCGGCTTTCACCTTGGCATCGTAGACGGCCTCGACGATCTCGTCCTTCTTGAGAGCCTTGACGTCGACCTCGAGCTCAGCAGCCATCGTACGAAGCTCCGCCACGGTCTTGGCGGACAGCTCCTCACGCGTCACGGACGGCTGTACGGTCTCCTGCGGTTGACCGCTACCTCGGCGGCCACGCTTGCGGGGACGTGCACTCACGCGTTCTTCACCTTCTCCCAGTCGGCAAGGAATGCCTCCAGACCGCGGTCCGTCAGCGGGTGCTTCACGAGCTTCTCGAGCACGCCGAACGGAACCGTGGCGATATCGGCCCCCATAAGGGCGGCCGCGACGACGTGCTGGTTGTGTCGCACCGACGCCGTGATCACCTCGACCGGATGGCCGAAGTCGTAGTTGTTGAGCGCCACCACCATGTTGCCGAGGTGCTCGAGCCCGTCTTCAGAGATGTCGTCGAACCGACCGACGAACGGGCTCACGTAGCGGGCGCCGGCGCGCGCAGCCAGAAGCGCCTGCGGGACGGTGAAGCAGAGCGTCATGTTGACGTCGATGCCCTTCTCGGCAAGCGAACGGGTGGCGGCGAGGCCCTCGGGCATGACCGGCACCTTCACGACCACATTGGGCGCCAGCGCGGCGAGCTCGACGCCCTCGCGGACGATCTCGTCGCGCACCAGGCCGACTGTCTCCGCGGAGACCGGACCGTCACAGATCTCGCAGATGCGCTGGATATGCGCGTGGAAGTCCGCAAGACGACCGCCTTCACGCGCATACAACGATGGATTGGTGGTCACACCGGCGAGCACGCCCCAGGAGGCAGCCTCCTCGATGTCACGCAGGTTGGCGGTGTCCAGGAAGAACTTCATCTACTCCTCATCCTCTCGTTCTGCAGGCGGGCTCCATACCCGCGCCGCGTCTTCGTCTTGACGGATGACCGTCTCGACGATCAGCTCCAGTACCTCGGCGACCGTGCGGTCGAGCTGGTTGCTGTGCACGATCGGGATGCCGTGCTCACTCGCGAGATCCTCGATGTACCGGCCAAGGAGGCGGATGTTGTCGAAGTTCGCCCGATACCGCTCGAACGGCCGCGTGCCCTCGGTCTGGACCTCACGTATGTAGAAGTGGCTGCGGTGCGCCTCCTCGTCGTCCACGCCGATAAGCAACTGAACCACCGACGCGTTTGAGAACTGGGAAGGCTCGATGTACCCGGGCGCGACGTGAACGCCCTCGAGAACCATGCTCACCCCTTCGACCACCGCGCGGTCGATGAGCGCCTTCATACCGGTGGCCACGGCAGCAGCCTGTTCGCGGAACCCGACGATGACGGGACTTGCGCCGTGGGGAACGGGGACTCTCAGGCCGCGCCACGCGTTGAACGAACTCTCGTAGATCGCAGGCATGAGGTCACGAGAGAAGATACCACGCATGACCTCCCTGATGCTATCGGTGGATACGATTCGCGTGATACCCAGCCGGTGAGCGACCTCGGTAGCGATGGTGGACTTGCCCACGCCGGTGGTACCACCGATGAGGATGATGAGCGGCCGGTCGAGCTTGGATATCTCGTTCAACCGGACGTAGCGGGCGGCGGTCTGCGGCCCGGCGCTCTCGGCAAGCACCGAGGCGGCCTTCTCCTGCAGCTCTGCCAAGGTTACCTCGTAGCGGCCGGAGGCGCGCAGCTCGTCTTGCACGCGCTGCGCCGCCGCGTACGCCCGTGCGGGCCCGAGGCCGGTGGCCGTGAACGACTGCGCGAGCAGCCCCTTGCTCATCGGCAGTCCGTGCTTCTGGTCCTTGATGATGATCGGCGGGTTGGTGGGCATCCCGTCACCTCGCTCCGTGTCGCTCGAACGCCTGGCCGACCACGCGATCGACCGCGGCCGCCAGATCATCGCCATGCGTGACGACGGGCTCGTTGTCACAGAGCACGGTGGGTACTCCGGCTTCTGCACCCGCGGCCGCCACCACATCGATGGCGGCAGCCTTGAGCTCGGTGAGCAGCAGGTCGTACCGCCCTGTCCACGCGCGCATGTCCTCGCGCAAGAGCGCCCGGTTGGAGAGGTGCGCGCTCGCTGCCACAACCTCACACCCGTACGCGCGCTCGAGGTGGGCCGTCAGTGCGGAAAGCACGGCGGGGGGCGCGGTCGTGGCGAAGAAGACACGCGCGCCCTCGACCTCCGCAATGGGGCGCGGGCGGAAGGTCGTGAGCACGATCGGCACGTCCTCGCGGTGCCGTCGGATCGCCGAGACGAGGTCCGCCAGGTCTTCGGCGCTCGCTGTGGGCTCCTCGGCCCCCGCTACGATCACCGCATCGGCACGGGCCAGCCGGTACGGCCCGAAGTAGTCACGAACGTAAGGCACGCCCTGACCCGCTCCTACCACGAGCAGCGTCGCATCGGCGTGCACGGGCGGGATCGCCGCGCCCGATCCTTCGAGGATGAGGAGCTCCTTGCCGAGCGTGTCGGCGAGCCGCGCGCCCTCGGGCACGTTGGAGAAGAACGTCTCGCCGGCGAGCCCCCCGCCGCACCTGCGACAGCCCACGGTGGTGACCCTGCTCATCACCGCGTCCTCGTAGTTGTCGGACGCCGCGTGGACGCCCTTCATCGCGAGCGCAAGAAGGTCCTCGGTGGTGAGTGCGACCTGATCGCCGTGGATGAGTTCGGGCTCGGCGGGCCCGCCGCGGCCCATCGCAAGCACCACGATGTCGCGGCCGCTGGCCTTGAGGTGCCGCGCGATGTGTGCCGAGACGGCGGTCTTGCCCACCCGCTTGCCGGTGCCGATGATCGCAAGCGTGGGGGTGTTCGTGACCTGCTGCGCGCGGGGCGGCGTGAACGTCGCATCCGCCGCGCGGTAGGTCACTCCCGCCTCGAGCGCGATGCTCGCCAGTTCGAAACGCGCCGCCGCGTCGACGACGGGCTCGTCGGAGAGATCGACGGCGACATCGGGCTCGAAGCGCGCAAGCGCCTGGCGCAGGGCCGAGAACCGGTCGTCGTCTCGCACGACCGGGACGCCATACACGTCCTCACTCGCCTCGGCATCCACCTTCTCGGTTCCACCGATGAACACGGCGCCGACCACATCGTACTCGCCCGCGAGCGCTTCGAGCGCGAAGCGCACGACCGGCGGGTAGTGCTCGCCGTCTATGAGGGCGATCGCCCTCATGACGGCGGATCAGCGTGAGGCTGCCACACGCACTCGCGCTTGAGCTCGCGCTCGAAGTCCGCGACGACCTCAGGCTCGTCGAACGGGTGCTTCAAGATGACCCTGATGCGGTCGCGGTAGAGCTCGATGATGTTGTAGCTCGCGCGCGTCATGCCACGGAGCCGGTGCGTGCATGCCGTTCCGGCGTTGACGATGACCATGTCCTCGAGACGCCACACGTTGGGCACGTGCTTGTGACCGCACAGCACGAGGTTGCACCCACTGCTGTTGAGCACGCGAAGCATGTCGCCCGCGTCATGAACGATGTTGCGCTCGCGACCGGTACCGGGCACCGGCAGCAGGTGATGATGGAGCGCCACGACCTTGAACTCCTCGGGATCCGAGAAGCGCTCTTCGATCCAGCGGTAGCGCTGCCGACCGATCCGCCCGGTGTCGAGATCGGGCTCGGATGAGTCCAGACCGAGCATGCGCACCCCACCCAAGATGAGCTCGGTGGAGCGCGAGCCGAAGAGCTCCTCGAAGTGAAGGTCGCCCACGTTGCGGGCATCGTGGTTGCCCGGAAGCACCATGACCCGCTCCACCTGCATCCTGCCGATGAGGCGCTGGGCCACCTTGAACTCCTGACGGAAGCCCATGTCGGTGAGGTCGCCCGTGACCACGAGCGCATCGGGTCCGAGCTCGTTGATCTCGTCGATCACGCGAGTCGCAAGGCTCGGGATGTGGTACTGCGACCCGCAGTGCAGGTCCGATATCTGCGCGATGATGACCGGCCGCTCGTCGTTCATGACAGCTCCGATGTCGATGCGCGTCCCGATGCCGCAGGGCGGATCGAGTGCGCGGGGATATCCTATTCTTTCCCCAGACGATGGAAAGCCGTCAAGCCCCGACGGTCCGAGAGAGAACATCAGCGACGTTGGACCCGGCTTGACGCCGCGCCGCGCGGGCGGCGGCCATCAGCAGTCCGGCCAACAGCCAGGCGACCTCGTAGTACAAGAAGTACTGGAACAGGGAGCCAACACCGATCGCCAGCATGCATGCCGCAAGCGCTCCGCCAACGCCGGAGGGTGAACGCCCGACGGTCCGCAGTGCAAGCGCGCCGACGACCACCACGGCCACCAGAGCAATCAGCCCTACAACGCCCGTCTCCGCCACGAACGCAAGCGGCACCTGGTGCGGATGTGTCACCCCGACCTCCGCTCCGGGGAGCACGTAGGTGGGATAGGCGAGGCCGAACGCCTCGAGACCCGTACCGAAGACCGGGCGGTCGGCGATCATCGCGAGCGACGAGCGGGCCATGAGCAGCCGAGTCGTGTTCGACGTGTTGCCTGACACGTCGAGGACCGAGGCGAGTCGGGCGAGCGCTGCCGCGGGACCAAGCAGGACGACAGCGGCAGCAGCGGCGGCAGCGGTAACACCCGCTACCGCGATGCGCACCCGCCTCGTCCCGATCACGACGAGCACGGCCAGCCCGACCGCGAGGGCAACCCACGCGGCGCGTGAGAGCGTGAGCCCCACCACAGCCAGCATCAGCACCGCCGCCGAGACGGGTACCCACCAACGACGCACCGAGCCAGCGAGCCACAGCGCCGCGAGCGCGGCGAGCACGAGGTGTGTCGCGAAGAAGTTCGGATCGATGTAGAAACCGGCAGGGCGGGGCACCGGGCCGCCCGCGCCGAACACCGTGCCGATCGAGAACCCCGGAGTCGCCCACTGTGCCAGGCCGATCACGGACACGGCGGTGGCAGCCCCCACGAACGCCAGGGTGGCGACCCTCAGCCAGCGAGGATCGTCCAGGGAGCGGGACACCACCAGGGCCGATACCCACAACATGGTCATGCGGGCCGCGTAGAGCGCACTGGTGCCGGGCGCGAGCGACGTAGGCACCGAGAGGAGCGCCGCCAGCGGCACCAGCCCGAGGGCCCATTCGAGTCCCTCCAGCCGGAGCCTTCGCGGTGCCCTTCCCCGTGCGGAACGGACGAGTGCCGCGAGCACCGATCCGGCAAGCACCACGTGGAAGAGTCCGACGAAGGAGTCCTCGACCACGAGCACGCCGTCTTTGAGCGCGATGGCGGCAAAGAGCGCCGCAGCAGCGAACACGGGACCACGCTCGTGCGCCAGTACGGCAGCCGCCACCAGTACCACCGCCACGGCGAAGCGGACCCACGCGGTCGCACCTTCGACCGGCACGATCGACACGACGAGCGCCAGCACGGCCAGTGCGCCTGCGGTGCGTGGGGAGCGCTTTCCCCCGCGGTGACCACCGCTGTCCGGCGCTCCATGCGGTGTCACCGCAGCGATGCCCCCCCACGGTCGACGGCAAGCGCAAGGACCCTGCACCGTCCGATACCCGCGAGCACCGGACGTACCTGTTCCGCGAACACAGCCGCACGAGCAAAGGCACGCTCGTCATCAGCCGCTTGTACAAGCGACACCACCGTCGGCCCTGCGCCGGACAGTACTGCCGGTCCGACACCCGCAGCATCGAAAAGCGCTCTGATCGCCTCGAGGTCAGGGATGAGCGCAGCACGGTACTGCTCGTGTATGGCATCGCGCAGCCCCAGCCGCAGGTGATCGGGATCACCGTCCGTGATGCCGAGGGCCACAAGCGCGGCCCGCGCCGCATTGGCCGCGGCATCGGCGTGCGGCACCACCGCCGGGAGCGACTCACGGGCGGCCGATGTGGGCAGTTCATGCTCCCCTATGACCGCGATCACGGCGAGACCGCCGGCGGGGCCTATGGGCACACTGGCCGGGACCCCCGATTCGGTCACCGTGATGCAGAATCCACCGTAGAGTGCCGCCGCGATGTTGTCCGCGTGCCCTTCGAGCTCGGCCCCCAGCGCGAGCAGCCTGCTGCGCGGGAGTCGCGCGCCCGAGAGCGCCTCACCGAGCACCAACCCGCCAACGATAGCGGCGGCCGACGAGCCCAGACCTCTGCCGACCGGGATGCCGTTGTGGCACTCGATTGCGGCCCGCAGCTCGGGTTGACCCGCTTCGGCGAAGACCCGCGCCATGGCCCGGGCAACATCGTTCTCGGCGCCTCGAGCAAGCCCCCCGGCCCCCTCTCCCCCGACCTCCACGCGCCACTCATCGGCGAGCTCGGCCTCGAAGTCGTTGTAGAGGGCGAGCGCCAGGCCGAACGAGTCGTAACCCGGTCCGATATTGGCAGTCGAAGCCGGCACGCGGACGCCGCGGCGCATGACGCTAGAGCTCCTCGACCCGTAGCACAGTGCCCACCGCGTCCACCACGTCGAGCGCGCCGATGGCGCCGAGTGCCGTCTGCATGTCACGCTCGGAGGCCTCGTGCGTGATCCAGACGATCTCGGCGCCGCCACCCTCATCGGCGCGCTTCTGGATGACCGAGGCGAGAGACACCCCGTTGTCCCCGAAGATGCCCGCGATGGAGGCGAGCACACCGGGCTCATCCCGCACGTGGAGACGCACGTAGTACGAGGTCACCAGGTCGGCAAGGTCGCGGATCTCGAGACTCTCGGAGCAGGTGCACCCCACGAGCCCCGCACAGTCGCGCTCGATGTGCCGGGCGGCCTCGATGAGGTCGCCCACGACCGCGGATGCCGCGGGAAGCGAGCCGGCACCCTCTCCGAAGAACATCGTCTCGCCGACCGCGTCGCCTATCACGTAGATCGCGTTGTAGACCCCATCGACCTTCGCAAGCGGGTGGTCAGCCCGGATCATGGTGGGGTGCACCCGGATGTCCAGACCAGCCTCCATCCGCTTCCCGATCGCCACGAGTTTAATCTCATATCCGGTCTCACGCGCATAGGCGATATCGCCGGGGGTGATGCCCCGTATTCCCTCGGCGGGAACGTCGGCGAAGGTCACGCGCGAGTTGAACGCGATGGAGGCGAGGATGGCGATCTTGGCGGCTGCGTCCAGGCCGTCGACGTCGGCGGTGGGATCGGCTTCGGCGAACCCGCGCGCCTGCGCCTCAGCCAACGCGGTGTCGTAGTCGAGCTTGTCCTCGCTCATGCGGGTGAGCATGTAGTTGGTGGTGCCATTGACGATGCCGTAGACGGCCTGGATCTCGTTGCTGACGAGACTGTGCTTCAGCGGACCGATGATGGGGATGCCGCCGCCGACGCTCGCTTCGAAGAGAATGTCCACGCCGTGCTCGGCCGCAGCGTCGAGCACCTCCTGCCCGTGCGTGGCCATGAGCGCCTTATTGGCGGTGACGACGGTCTTTCCCGCTGCGAGCGAGTCGAGCACCACATCCCGGGCCACCCCGGTGCCGCCGATGAGCTCGATGACCACGTCGATAGACGGGTCACCGATGATCTCGCCCACCTGCGTGGTGAAGCGGTCCGGGGCAATGCCGAGCGCCTCGGCGCGCGCCGGATCCCGGTCGGCGCACCTGACGAGTTCGATGGCCACGCCTGCCCGCGTGCGGAAGTGATCTCCGTGCCGCGTGAGAATCTCGACGACACCGCTGCCAACGGTGCCGAGGCCGACGAGGCCGACTCTGATGGTCCGCATGGGTCGCGCCTTTCGTGCGGAGACGGTCACTAAGCGCATCGCGCGCGGCTGTGTGCACTGGGGCTCCGGCCGCCTGCTGAGTATAACGCAGGGTACGGTCCGCCCATGCTCCCATAAGGGGCCCCTAGATCGCTCGGGCACCGTCGCAGTCGGGTTCGCGCGTGGGGATGCGGATCCCGATAAGGTAGTGCACGCCCACCGCGACCACGAAGAGCAGAATCGCGTAGCCAACTGTCCACGGCCTTACGCCGATGTGCGCCATGATGATCGCCCATGATGCCTGGGACGTAACCCACATCGTGACGAGCGCGATCCGCTTGGCACGAAGTGGGATGCCCTTGCCCGACAGGTAGTCGCGCACGTAGCACCCGAGATGCTCGTGCTCGACGAGCCACGTGTGGAGTCGTTCGGAGCTGCGCACGAAGCAGGCCGCGGCGAGCAACAGGAAGGGCGTGGTGGGCCACATCGGCACGAAGATCCCGACGACGCCGAGGACGAGGGCGACGATACCTACCGTCAGGCATATGTACTTCAGCGTGCGTTTCATGACTCCCGACCCTGCAAACGGGGTACCGCCGTGCCGGCCAGGCCGCGGGGGACCTACCCCTGCTGGTCGCATCGCATGAGATCGTCGTACGTCTCACGCCGCACGGACCAGCGCCACTCCCCGTCGCGCACGAATACGACGCCAGGGCGCACCTGCTTGTTGTAGTTGCTGCTCATCGACTGGCAGTACGCGCCGGTCGCTGCCACGCAGACCACGTCGCCCGGCTCGGGGCACTGCAGCGGCGCGTCTTTGACCACGATGTCGCCGCTCTCGCAGTGCTTGCCCGCGATCGTGCCCACCATCTCGCGCGGCTGGTCCGCTTTGTTGGCGATGACCGCCTCGTAGTGCGCGTCGTAGAGCGACGTTCGGATGTTGTCGGACATCCCGCCGTCGACAGCCACGTAGGTGCGAATGCCCGGTATCTCCTTCACCGAGCCGACCGTGTACAGCGTCACGCCCGCCCGCGCCACGATCGAGCGACCGGGCTCTACGGCCATACGCGGCACCGCCACGCCGTTGCGCTCGCACTCCTCCTTGATGCCGTCGACGACGACCTTGCCGAAGTCCTTCACCGTCGACGGCTCGTCCGGGGCGCCGTACGCCACGCCGAGGCCGCCGCCGATGTCGAGCATGCGCACCGCGTGGCCCGTCTCGAGCTCGATCTCGCGCATGAAGGCGACCATCACCTCGATCGCCTTCGCGTAGCTGTGAAGCGCGAAGATCTGGCTGCCGATGTGCATGTGCAGGCCTTCGAACTCAAGGCCCGGCAGCGCGATCGCGCTCTTGACCGCCTCCATCGCGAGGCCCTGGTTGAGCCCGAAACCGAACTTGGAGTCTTCGGCACCGGTCATGATGAAGTCGTGGGTGTCCGCCTCCACACCGGGTGTCACGCGAACGAGAACGCGCTGCGTGACGCCGCGGTCGGCCGCAAGCGCCGAGAGCCGCTCCATCTCCTCGGCGTTGTCCACCACCACGCGCCCTATGCCCGCATCGAGACACTCGGCAAGCTCGGCGGGCGTCTTGTTGTTCCCGTGCATCTGCACGCGCTCCATCGGGAATCCCGCGCGCACCGCGTAGGCGAGTTCACCGCCGGAGGCGCAGAGCAGACAACAGTCCTCCTCCTCGACGATCTTCACCATCGCGAGCGAGAGGAACGCCTTGCCCGCGTAGACCACGTCCACATCCGGCCAGTGGTAGCGCGTCCACGTCACATACTCGGAGAGCTGGTGGCGGATGGTCGCCTCGTCCATCACGTAGAGGGCGGTGCCCGCCTCGCGGGCGAGCTCCACCATGTCGACGCCGCCGATCCACAGGTGTCCGTCCTTGACCTCGGCGGTCATGGGCAGAACGGGCAGAAGGTCGTGCGCGGTCCGCCGGTCCGGCTGTGCGGGCGGGCGCGAGGTCTGAGGCCTGGCCATGGCGCGTACGTCCTCCCCTGAGGCGTCGTCTGTAAGGAGTGAGGATACACGACTGCGCCCGAGCAGGCGAAACCGGCGGAGAAGCTCAGGCGACCGGACGCTGCAGACGGCGCCAGGCAGGCGCGCCACGGGTCATCCGAGCAGGACGACGCCCGGCCACTCTGCGTGGGCTCTACGGTCGGCGGAAATCAGCGGCGCGTCAAGCGATGCGGCGAGCGCCGGCGCCACGGCATCGTAGAGCGAGCACCCGAGTCGATCGGCGATGCGCATGGAGTCAGTAACGAGTGCGTCGCCCACCTCACGGACTGTGATCCTCCAGTCCAGGAACCTGTGCCACAGCTCGTCTCGTTCAGCGGGCGCGAGCAGCCTGGTCGCCACCCCCGCAAACTCGTAGACGAACAGAGACGGCACCGTGATCACAAGCTCGCCCGAGCCGTGACGGCTCAGAATCTGCCGCGCTTCTACGGAACCCGGCTCCGACCTGAACCACTTGATGGCGACGGACGCATCCAGGACGACCCTGCTCACCCTCGCACCTCGCCTGCGTCACGGAGTGCAGCGTTGCCAGGTCCACCCCTAAACTCACGAAGGATCTCCAGGCTCGACTCACCGTCTGCCGCGTGTCGTTCTCCGACCTGCTCGAGCCAGGCGATCCCGTCAGCGATCGCCTCGTGTCTCGTCCGGGCCTCACGCGACGCCTCACGGCCTGTCAGATAGGTCACCGCAGCCTCGCGCACAACCTCACTGCGCGTGACCCCCTCGGCACGGGCCACGCCATCCAGATCAAGTAAGACATCGTCCGGTAGCGTCACCGTCACTCTGGTCACCATGTCGCACTCCGTTCGTGAGTATATGCATATGCAGTGTATGCACGGGAGTATGAGGAGGCAAGCAGTCCACGGCAGGGTTCGCCCATGACCATCCGGAAAGCCAGGGGGCTCGCAGCGAAGCTCCGCTGCTGTAGCTACATCCGCTGCGGCGCGCTCACGCCGAGCAGACCGAGCGCCCGGGCGAGCACGATGCGCGACGCATCGGCGAGTGCAAGGCGCGCGCTGCGCAGTGCCGGGTCGTCCACCACCACCTGGCAGTGTGTGTAGAAGCCGTGGAACGCCGCGGCGAGGTCCTCCGCGTAGGTGGTGAGCTTGTGGGGCGCCCGTTGACGCGCCGCGAGTGCGACCACCTCCGGGAACTCCGCGAGTTTGCGCAAGAGCGCGAGCTCGGCCTCGCCGGCGAGTGTCTCGGGCTCCGAGCCGAGAAGCGCCAGTGCGGTGTCGTCCGCAGCGATTCCTGCCGCAATGGCGGCCACGTCCACGCTCTCGTCGGCCGTGTCGGCGCCCGCCGCCTTGCGCAGGATGCTGCAGATGCGCGCGTGGGCGTACTGCACGTAAAAGACCGGGTTGTCGCTCGAGCGCTCCTTCGCGAGCCCGATGTCGAAGTCGAGCGGCTGGTCGGTGGACCGGCGCAGGAAGAAGTAACGCGCCGCGTCAGCGCCCACCTCGTCAAGAAGGTCCTCGAAGGTGACCATCTCGCCGGTGCGCTTGCTCATGCGCACGACCTCACCGTTGCGGAAGAGGTTCACCATCTGGCCGATGATCACTTCAAGCTTGCCGGGATGGCCGAGTGCGGCTACGGCCGACTCCATACGCTTCACGTAGCCGTGATGGTCCGCGCCCCAGATGTCGATCACGAGATCGAAGCCGCGGTCGTACTTGTCGGCGTGATACGCCACATCGGCGGCGAAGTAGGTGTAGGTGCCGTCGGCCTTCTTGAGCACGCGGTCCTTGTCGTCGCCGAATGAGGTGGAGCGGAACCAGACGGCCCCCTCCTGATCGAAGACGTGTCCCGCCTCGCGCAGACGCCCGATGCCCCGCTCGATCGCAGTCGAACCGCCATCGTCGCCCGCAGCGTGCAACGTGCGCTCCGAGAACCACACGTCGAAGTCGACACCCATACCGGAGAGCACGCGCTTGAGGTGCGCGAGCACCTGGGCGTACGCCTTCTCGCGGAAGTGGGCCTCCCTGCTCGACGGCTCGGCGTCCACCCACGTGAGTCCCTCGGCCTCGTGGATCTCGCGCGCGATCTCCGTGATGTACGCACCGCGGTAGCCGTCCTCGGGGAACTCGATCTCGCGCCCGCAGAGCTCGAGGTAGCGCGCCGAGACGCTCGCCGCAAAGATGTCCATCTGCACCCCGGCGTCGTTGACGTAGAACTCCCGCTCGACGCTGTCGCCGGCGTGCCCCAGGATGCGCGCGATGCTGTCGCCGAGCGCCGCCCAACGGCCGTGGCCCACGTGCATCGGGCCTACGGGGTTGGCCGAGACGAACTCGATCTGCACGCGCCTGCCGGTCCGCGCGCCGGCACCAAAGTCCGCCCCCTGCGTGCGTGCGCGAGTGACCACCTCGGCAAGGACCCCGCGGGCGAGCCGGATGTTGATGAAGCCGGGGCCCGCGATCTCGACCGCTTCGGCCGTGGCGCCGAGGCGCTCCCGAAGTTCGTCGGCAACGATCTGCGCCACCGCGCGCGGCTGCATGCCGGCCGCCTTGGCCGTCACGAGAGCGACGTTGGTCGCCCAGTCGCCGTGCGAGGGGTCACGCGGGCGCTCGACCGAGACCTCTGGCGCCGCGGCGAGCGGCAGCCGTCCGTCGGCGATGACCGTCGCCATCACTTCAGCGATCAGTGCGTTCAGGGTCTCGCGCACGCTGCAGCTCCTCATCGGGCGGAATCGGCCCTCTACGATACAGGGGGCGTCACAGCGCGGCAATCCACCCACCGGGTCGCTGGGCTTGACTATCTCCTCGAGCGGGTTCAGCCTTAAGGTATCTTAGGACGGTGCCGATAGCCCGGGTACAGACTGAGCGTCAGCTTGCACAGGTCACTCGCACGGAAGGACGCCATCATGGGGATCCTCGACAGCTCCAACGTGCCGACTGAAGGACACAAGGTCACGCACATCCGCGTGGACCGGATCGGCAACGCGGGCGGTCGCGAGCTCTGGTGGGTCGCACTCGCCTTCGAGGATGAGTCCACCAAGCCCTCCGGTATGTTCACGGACTTCGAGAGCGCACGTACCCTCGGCGACAAGCTTGCGGCCGAGTGGAAGGTCGACGCGGTCGTCACGCACGTTGTCTAGCGCCCGGTCGGCGCCCGCTGTCCATCGTCTTGGAGCCGGTAACGGCGCAGACGCAGGCGGGTGACCTTCTCCACGCGCCGCCGGATGCCCTCCGGCGCGCGCTCCCACACGTCCGGGTCCCGCCCGATCTTGCCGCGCAGCAGCAGATGGTTCTCGCCAAGCGTGCCGTGCGCCACGGCGTCCTGCGCGCAGTGGAGCGCCCAGCCGAGCAGCTCCGGACTGCCCACGCGGAGCGCCCGCGCGAGGTAGTGCCGGGACCACAGCCATGCCGAGGGCGCGAAGTGCCGCGTGATGTTCACGAGCGACGCCCGCGCGGGGAACCGCGCATCGAAGGCCACGTCCGCCCGCGCGATACGCTCGGCGAGCGATGTGGTGAAGCCCTCCTCCACCGCCCATCCGTACGTCAGCCTGAAGTGTACGTCCGGTCCCATGGCTTCACCGGTGGTAGGGCTCGCCACGCGCGATGCGGAACGCCCGGTAGATCTGCTCGAGCAGCACGACGCGCGCGAGCTGATGCGGAAGGGTCATCGGGCCGAGCGAGAGACGCTCGTCGGCGCGCGCGAGGACATCCGGGTGGAGGCCGGCCGCTCCGCCGAGCACGAACGCGATCTGGCTCCTGCCGGCGAGGCCGTGTGCGGACAGCCACTCGGCGAACCCTGTGCTCGAGAGCGACCGTCCGCCGATGTCGAGCGCCACGACCGTCGCCCCCTCGGGCAGCGCACGCAGCACGTCGGCGGCCTCGGCCGCGAGGCCCTTCGCCTCGTCAGCGGTCACGTCGCGATCGGGCACCTCGGTCACGGTCACCCGCGCGTACGGCCCGAGGCGCTTGAGATACTCGTCGGCCGCATCGCGCCAGTGGCGCTCCTTGAGGCGACCGACGCAGACGAGCGTGAGCCTCATTGGCGGTCCGCGTCCGAGCCGAGCGTGACGCTGAAGGTCTCCTGGCTGTCGTCACGGTAGACGACCACCTCGACGGTGGCGCCCACGCGATCGCCGCGGATGGCGGTGAACACGTCTTCGGTGCTCCGGATCGTGGTGCCCGCGATGCGGACGATGATGTCGCCGCGCAGCAGTCCGGCCGCCTGGGCGGGTGAGCCGGGCTGCACCTGCTGCACGAGTGCCCCTGCATCGACCGGGAGGTCGTACTGCACGGCCACCGGCCGGGTGATGGTGACGGTCGA
The DNA here is from genome assembly GCA_016938395.1 of Coriobacteriia bacterium. Next base: position 25,840 of record JAFGUS010000095.1, read on the forward strand.
GACGCCCATGTACGGGTGCGTGGCGCGTCCGGTGGCGATGAGCTCCTCGGCGATCTGGCGCGCGTAGTCGATGGGAATCGCGAAGCCGATGCCCGCGGACTGTGGCGCCCCCACCGCGCCCGACGGTGACTGGATGAGCGTGTTGATGCCCACCACGCGCCCCTCGGCGTCAGCGAGCGCCCCGCCGGAGTTGCCGGGGTTGATGGCTGCATCGGTCTGGATGAGGCTCGTATACGCCGTGAGCTGCGCCTCGGCACTCTCAGCAAAGCTCGTTCGGCCGAGTGCGGACACGATGCCCGTGGTCACCGTCTTGTCGAGCCCGAAGGGGCTGCCGATGGCGACGACGGCCTGGCCCACGCGCAGGTCGGCTGATGATCCGAGCTCGGCTGTGGGCAGTCCGGTCCGCTCGACACGGATGACCGCGAGGTCGCTCGACGGGTCGCGACCGACCACCGTGGCCGGTAGCTCGTCCATGCCGACGGTCACATAGAGGCCGTCGGCGCCGGCGATGACGTGGTCGTTGGTGAGGATGTGCCCGTCCGAGCGGATGATGACGCCACTCCCGTTGCCGACACGCTGCGTGACACGACGACCGGTGAACGGGTCGATAGCGCTTTGCTCGACGGCGATGCTCACCACCGACGGCGTCACCCTGAGGGCCACGGCTTCGGCGAAGTTCAAATCCCCGCCATCGACGTCGATGTCCACCGGGACCCCGGTCGAGGTGGGCTCGGAGACGACCGGTGTGCCGGACTCGCCTGGCATGCCGTAGAGCGAGACGAACGCCGCGGCAACCAGCACCGCCGCTATGATGCCGCCGATAAGCGCACCGAGGCCGGCGGTTGCCAGCAGCCCACACCCGCCCGGGCGCCGGGGCTCTCTGGCTGCCTGGTATGTCGGTTCATCGAACGTCACGTGGACCACGCTCCTTCCACGGCTGGTCTCTACCCGCTCTCGCCGTGCGACAACCTGACCCGAACAGCAACCCCTGTGCCTCGCGTTCGGAACGCAAACGGCCCCCGACTCGCGGGGGCCGTCGAACGCGTCTGGAGCCGACGAGCGGATTCGAACCGCTGACCTGCGCATTACGAGTGCGCTGCTCTACCAGCTGAGCTACGTCGGCCCTTCTCATCACGCCTGAGGCGTGTCGCCCCCCTGTCGCGGCCGCCTGCGCCGGCGGCGCCGCGTCCCGCTCGGGGACCCTACATCCGTGCCTTCCGCGGCCTTCGGCGTAGCGGCCTTTCGATCCTTCGCCGCCCGCTGCGCGGACGGCTGCTGCCGCTGTGCCTGACCCTGAGCCTTCGGCTCGCGGGCCTCCTGCTTCTGCGCAGGCCTTCTGCGCTTCGACCGCTGACGCTCGCCACTGTCGCTGTCTGGCAGACGGTCCGCCTCGCGCAGCGTCGGCGTCGAGCCGCCGTGCGTGGTCGTCCCGAGCACTGCGGCCGCTGGCACCATCGAGGCGTCCAACACGCACGGGCACCCACGCCCGGCACTGCAGTCCAACGCCTCGAGCGGCACGGTGATCTGCTGCCCGCCCTCGAGCGGCCGGATCGTCACCGTCTCCTTGGGCACGTTGAGCGCCACGACCTTGGCATCGCCCGACGGCATCGTCACCGGCGTGCCGCACTTGGGAGCACGCTGCTTGAAGTCCTTGTACGCATCGTACTCGTACCGCAAACAGCACATGAGTCTGCCACAGAGCCCACTGATTTTCAACGGGTTGAGCGGCAGGTCCTGCTCCTTGGCCATGCGGATCGAGACCGGCTGGAAGTCGCCGGCAAAGCGCGAGCAGCACAGCTGCTGTCCGCAGTGGCCCAGACCGCCCACCATGCGGGCCTCATCGCGCACGCCCACCTGGCGCATGTCGATCCGGTTGTGGAACTCGGCAGCCAGATCGCGAACGAGGTCGCGGAAGTCCACCCGCTCCTCGGCGGCGAAGTAGAACACGACCTTGGAGTCGTCGAACAGGTGCTCCACGCCGATGGGCTTCATGTCGAGCCCGTGCTCGTTCACCCGCCGCCGGAAGGATGCGAACTCCTCCTTCTCGCGGGCGGCGAGCGTTGCGGCACGCTCCTGGTCCGAAGCGCCTGCAACGCGCACGACCGGCTTGAGCGGCGCCTGAAGCTCGCTCTCCTCGACCTCGTGCGGCGCTGCGACGACCTCGCCGTACTCCTGACCACGCTCGGTAGTGACGATGACGTGATCGCCCCCTTCGGGGGCGGTGTCGTTCGGGTCGAACCACAGCACGCGGCTGGCAAATCGTAGTCTGACTCCCACTACCGTGGGCATCTGAGGACCTCCTGTATGTCGAACAGCATGGCCTCGACGGCCAGCTGGGGGCTCACATTATAGGCTATGCGC
>JAFGUS010000096.1 GCA_016938395.1 Coriobacteriia bacterium
CCGATGAGGTGCACCCAGCCCGCGTGCATGAACATCGCCGTGACGATCGTGGCAAGCTCGGCGGGGGAGAACGGGTCGGCGAGGAACCGCGCGGGGACGATCGCCCACCGCATCCAGAACGCCTGCAGGGCGTCGGGGCCCAGCGAGAGTTCGTAAACGAACACAGCGATGTTGGCGCCGATGAGCAGGATCGTGAGCCACGGCAGACGCCTGGTGGGATTCTCGTCTCTGATGGGGATCACGGCGGACAGGCTCCGTTTCTCGGTATCACGCGTCGCACGAGTGTAGCGTACGAGCGCGCGTGTCAGCGTGCGATGGGGTATCTTCGGAAAGAACGCGCGTCGGCATGGTGCGGACGCGGACGTGAAGGAGGAACACGATGACGTGGGTGTTCTGTATCGGGGCCGTCGGGCTCCTGCTGCTCGTGGTCATCGCGGCAGTGATCGGCATCTACAATCGGCTGGTGACGCTGCGGAACCGCGTGGACAACGCATGGTCGCAGATCGACGTCCAGCTGCGCCGCCGCTACGACCTCATCCCCAATCTGGTGGAGACCGTGAAGGCGTATGCGGCGCACGAGCGTGAAGCGTTCGAGGCGGTCACGGCCGCGCGCACCGCGGCCATGAGCGCAGAGACCGTCGCCGAGCACAGCGAGGCCGAGAACATGCTGAGCTCGACGCTGAAGAGCCTCTTCGCGGTCGCCGAGGCGTATCCGGACCTCAAGGCGAACCAGAACTTCATGATGCTGCAGGAAGAGCTCTCGGGCACGGAGTCGAAGATCGCGTACGCCCGCCAGTTCTACAATGACTCGGTCATGACGTACAACACGAGCACGCAGACGTTCCCCGCCAACGTGTTGGCCGGCATGTTCGGGTTCACCATTCGCGACTACTTCGAGATCGAAGAGGCCGCCAAAGAGCCCGTGAAGGTGCAGTTCTAGCACCGTGTACGACCAGATCGCCGCAAACAAGCTGAGGAGCACGGCACTCATCGTGGTGTTCGTGCTCCTCGTCGCGCTCATCGGCTACGTCTTCGGGCAGGCCACGGACTGGGGCTACCTCGGCCTGGTGGCGGCGCTCGCGGTGGCGTTCGTGATGGCGTGGGGCTCGTACTGGTACTCGGACAAGATCGTGCTCTCGATCAGTCGTGCGCGTCCGGTGGACCGCGACATCGAGCCGTACCTGGTGAACACGGTCGAGGGACTCGCGATCGCCGCGGGTCTGCCGGTACCCAAGGCGTACGTGATCGACGACCCCGCGCCCAACGCGTTCGCCACGGGACGCAACCCCGAGCATGGGGCGATCGCGGTCACCACCGGCCTCGTGCAGATGATGAGCCGGCAGGAGCTCGAGGGCGTGATCGCGCACGAGCTCTCGCACATCAAGAACTACGACACGCTCGTGCAAACGCTGGCGGCCGTGCTCGCGGGCACGGTGACGCTCGTCTCCGAGTGGATGCTGCGCAGCTTCTGGTGGGGTGGCGGCCGGCGCCGCAACAACGACAGCGGCCAGTTCGGTGCGATCATGATGGTCGTGGCGATCGTGCTCGCGCTCCTGGCGCCGCTTGCGGCGGTGCTTATCCAGATGGCGATCTCACGCAAGCGTGAGTTCCTCGCGGACGCGAGCGCGGCGATGCTCACGAGGTATCCCCCGGGGCTTGCAGGTGCGCTGCGCAAGATCTCAAGCGACCCCAACCAGCTTCGCGTGGCCAACAAGGCGACCGAGTCGCTCTACATCGCCAATCCGCTCAAGCGCACAGGTAGTGGCATGAACGCGCTGTTCAACACCCACCCGCCGATCGCCGAGCGCATCACCCGGCTCGAGGCCATGTGATGGCGGCGCTCACGTATCCGAACATCGACCCGGTGGCCTTCGCGCTCGGCCCGTTCGAGGTGCGCTGGTACGGGCTGGCATACGTGGCTGGCTTCGTGCTCGCAGCGCTCATCTTCCGATCGCTCAACCGCCGGTGGAAGGTGGGCCTCACCGACGATGACCTGCTCGACATCGTCCTTGCCGGGGTCGTCGGTCTCGTTGTGGGCGCGCGCATCGGCTACGTGCTCTTCTACGGGGTGGGTTCGTACTGGGACGACCCGGCCTCGATCCTCGCGTTCTGGGATGGGGGAATGTCGTTCCACGGCGGGCTCGTGGGCATCCTGCTTGCCGGCCTCATCGTCGCCAGACGCAAGGGCGTGCCGCCGCTTCGGCTCTACGACCTCGGCGCGGTGGGTGCTCCCATCGGGCTGTTCCTGGGCCGCCTCGCCAACTTCATCAACGGGGAACTCTGGGGGCGGTCCACGGATGTGCCGTGGGGGATGGTCTTTCCGGGTGCACCGGGAACCGCACCAAGGCACCCCTCGCAGCTCTATGAGGCGCTGCTCGAGGGACTGGTCATCTTCGTCGTGCTCATGGTGCTCTCGAGGAAGCGCCGTGGCGATGGCTTCATCATCGGCACGCTGTTCGCGCTCTACGGCGTATTCCGCATCTTCGTCGAATTCTTCCGCGAGCCCGACATCCAGCTCGGATTCGTCGCTGGCTCGTTCACCATGGGACAACTGCTGAGCGTGCCGATGGTGGCCGCGGGGCTGTGGCTCATGTGGCGCGCGGCCCGGTCCGACGTGACGCCGCCGGAGTCGGTAGCTGTTTCCGAGTCCGTGGACCCGGATGAGGTCTCGGAGTCGAACTAGCTCCGGTCTGCGCAGATCCGGTCCGGAGGCATCCAGCACGGTTCGTCGCGCGCGATGCACTTCATCGCCTCACCCGGTTTGAGACGCCTCAGCGGGCTGCAGTGCGCGCAGTAGAACTCGGGAAGGACCCCCACCACGTCCTTGACGGCGCGGTCGCTGTACTGTGCCCTGTCTTGCTGCTCGACGATGTGCAGGAGGTGGCACGCCACGGGGTTCCTCTCGTCCGACACTTGCCATTGTAGACACTGCTACGGTCGGGTGACGAACGCGCGCAATGGATTGACCCCCCCGAGGCGGCTCCCTATCCTTGTCGGGGACCTACAGAGAGGAATCACCTATGTCACGCAGAACGGGCCTTGTGCTTGCCCTGATCACTCTGGCAATTGCGCTGGCGGTGGTGCCCGGGTGTGGGGAAGAGGAGCCGGGCGTCGTCGACCCGTGGCCGGAAGCCGGCGCTGAGCGCACGGTGCCGGAGCCGCCCGAGCCGGTTCGCTGGCCGCTTACGGGGCTCGAGGCGCCCTCCGCAGAGGCCGTGACGCGCCGGGTGATCTCGGTGAAGATCGAAAACTCATCTGCCGCCCGGCCGCAGACCAACCTACAGCTTGCCGACGTGGTCTACGAGAGCGTGACCGAGGGCGGCATCACGCGGTTCAATGCGATCTTCCACTCACAGCTTCCCGAGGTCGTCGGCCCCGTTCGCTCGGCACGGCTATCGGACACCTACATCGTCCCGCAGTACCATGCACTCTTCGCATTCTCCGGGGCGAGCTCGTCGGTCAACTCGGCGGTCAGCGGCGCTGGTATCGAGAACCTCTCACAGGATGCCGGTGTGTCACGCCCGTTCTCCCGCAGTAGTGCACGACCGGCACCGCACAACCTGTATGCGGACGTGACGAAAGTGCTGGCGGAAGGCGAACTGCGTGGCATGTCGACGACACAGGCCAGCATCGGCCTCGAGTTCAATCGGAGCTCGGCTGCCTCGACGCCGACGGTGACCTTCATCTCGATACCATTCTCGCAGGCGAACAAGGTCGAGTGGACGTACGATACCGGGACCGGGACGTATCTGCGCGCGAACAATGGGAAGACACACACGGATGCGGGGACCAGCTCGCAGCTCTCGGCGAAGAACGTCGTGGTCATGTGGGCGCAGCACAAGGTCGCCGGCACCACGAGCGGGTCCACCACCTATGAGATCGTGCTCGCGGGCAGCGGTCGCGCCACCGTCTTCCACGACGGCCAGCGCTTCGATGGCACCTGGGAGGCCACGCGTGACGCGCCGCCTGTCTTCAAGGCCGCCGATGGTACCGCGATCAAGCTCGCGCCGGGTAACACCTGGTTCCAGGTCGTAAACACCTCGGTCAATATCGCGATGCAGTAGGCCCCGAGCCGCGCCAGTCCCGGACATCCGAGCATCGTGCCCGGAGGCTGGCACCGCGAGCGGTTGTCCGTGTGTCGCGCCGCGGGTAGAATCGCAGACGTCCCACTCGGCGCGGGACGCTTCGCGCCATGTCACCCGAGGAGCATCGAGATCCAGTGAACGAGAACACCACAACCGGCACCGCACGCGTCAAGACCGGCCTCGCCGAGATGCTCAAGGGCGGCGTCATCATGGACGTGGTCACTGCCGAGCAGGCGAGGCTTGCCGAAGATGCCGGTGCGGTCGCGGTCATGGCGCTCGAGCGTGTGCCCGCTGACATCCGCGCAGCGGGCGGCGTCGCGCGGATGGCCGATCCGACCATCGTCGAACAGATCGTCGGCGCCGTCTCCATCCCGGTCATGGCCAAGTGCCGGATCGGTCACTTCGTGGAGGCTCAGGTCCTCGAGTCGCTCGGCGTCGATTACATTGACGAGTCCGAGGTCCTCACCCCTGCCGACGAGGAGCATCACGTCGACAAGTGGCAGTTCACCGTGCCGTTCGTGTGCGGCGCGCGCAACCTCGGCGAGGCGCTGCGCCGTCTCGGTGAGGGCGCCGCGATGATCCGCACCAAGGGCGAGCCGGGTACCGGCAACGTGGTCGAGGCGGTCCGGCACATGCGCGCGATGCTCGAGGAGATCGCGTGGGTGTCCGGCATTCGCGAGGAGCAGCTCTTCAGCGCTGCCAAGGATCTACAGGCGCCCTACGAGCTTGTGAAGTGGGTCCACGACCATGGGAAGCTGCCAGTCGTGAACTTCTCGGCCGGCGGTATCGCAACGCCCGCCGACGCTGCGCTCATGATGCAGTTGGGCTGCGACGGAGTGTTTGTCGGCAGCGGCATCTTCAAGAGTGGCGACCCGGCCAAGCGCGCGAAGGCGATCGTGGAGGCCACCACGCACTACGAGGACGCGGACATCATCGCCCGTGTCTCACGTGACCTCGGCGAGGCCATGGTGGGCATCAACATCTCCGATATTCCCGACACCGAGCGCATGCAGGAGCGGGGCTGGTAGCGTGCGTGTCGGCGTTCTTGCGCTCCAGGGCGCGTTCCGCGAGCACATACTGACGCTGGAAGCACTCGGCGTGTCCGCGGTAGCGGTTCGGTTGCCGACGCAGCTTGCGGACGTGGATGGCCTGATCATTCCGGGCGGGGAGTCCACTACGATCGCGCGGCTCATGCACACCTACGGCTTCTACGGCGCAATCCAGGAGCGCCATGCCGCGGGCATGGCCGTCTGGGGTACCTGCGCGGGTGCCATCCTCATGGCGACCCACGTCGTGGATGCTGGGCCGGTGCAGGAGCCACTCGGCTTGATGGACATCAGCATCCGGCGAAACGCCTACGGACGGCAGACCGACTCCTTCGAGGCCGATCTGCGCATCGCGCACCTGTCCGAGCCGTTCAGGGGCGTGTTCATCCGGGCGCCGTGGATCGAATCGGTGGGTGAGGGTGTGGAGACGCTCGCATCTCACGACGGGCACGTCGTGGCGGCGCGACAGGCCTCACTGCTCGCTACGACGTTCCATCCGGAACTGACGGGCGATCCGCGGATGCACAGGTACTTCCTCGATTACATCGTTGGCGGGACTCGCTAGGGAGGCGTGCCGTGTCCGGACATTCGAAGTGGGCCACCACCAAGCACCGCAAGGCGGCGGTCGACAAGAAGCGCAGTGCGCTGTTCTCCAAGTTGTCCCGCATAATCACCGTTGCTGCCCGGACCGGTCGCGACCCGAATCCGGACAACAACGCGGCGCTTGCCGCGGCGATCGCCAAGGCGAAGTCGTACTCACTGCCCAAGGACAAGATCGAGACCGCGATCGGCAAAGCATTCGGCGCGGGGGCGGATGCGGCGGCGTACGAGGAGGTCGTGTACGAGGGATACGGTCCCGCCGCCGTGGCTCTCTACGTCGAGGCGCTCACGGACAACCGCAACCGCACGGCCGCCGATGTGCGGGCGGCGTTCACGAAAGCGGGCGGGAACCTTGGAGCGAGCGGTTCGGTGGCCTTCCAGTTCGAACGCAAGGGCGAGATCACGGTGGACGGTGCGGGTGCGCCGGACGAGGACGAGCTGCTGATGCTCGTGGCCGACGCCGGTGGTGAGGAACTTGAGAGCATCGACGACGGCTTCGTCGTTTACACGGAACCGACCGACGTCATGGCGGTCAAGACGGCCCTCGAGGATGCGGGAGTCCCCGTGAAGGGGGCCGAGCTCGTGATGGAGCCCCTCACCACGACCCTGGTGAGCGTCGAGGACGCCAAGAAGGTGCTGCGGCTGGTCGATCGCCTCGAGGATCTGGATGACATCCAGACCGTCTATCACACGATGGAGCTGACCGACGAGATCGCGGCGGCGCTGGACGAGTAGCGGCCCGGGTCTACTGCGAAGCCGCCCCGATGACATCGATCTGCTTGGTCTGAGTGAGTGTGACGCGCGCGGCCTTCCGTACGGGCTCGCCGGCTGCCGGGCCGTCGCCGGACGAGGACTCTTCGATCGGAGCATCGCCGAGCAAGGATGTGACGGGGCCGACCACGAGCGTCCGCTCGATCGGGCTGCTCACCGCGAGCGTGATGAGCACGCGGTGTGTGCCGGCATGGTCGCCGTCCTGCTGTTCGTAGCGTTCAAGCGCGCCGCCCAGCTCGGCTGCGGCTGTTGCGGCATCCTGCTCGGCGCGCTCGGCGATCGCGCCGTCTGTGCCCGCGCTGATGGCCGCCCCCATCGCGGCATTGAGTGCTTCGGACGTACGTGAGAATGCCGAGGCGGCCCTGTATCCGTCGTTTGCGATCACGCCGACGACGGCAAGGATCAACACGCCCCGTAGCGCGCGCCTGATGAACCGCAGCAGAGGATCGTCCATTGTGGGAGCTCCTTGCGAGAGACGCCATCATGTCGGGTATCGGTCCGGCCGTCGTGGACCTTGACCACGCTCTGACGAGCGGCGCTCTGCTTTACGGTGCCCCGGGGGCGCGGTATCCTGAACATACGTTCGATAGTCGTCGGCAGGAGCGTGCGTGATCGTCCTCGGAATCGACCCGGGTCTCAGCAACACGGGCTGGGGTGTGATCGAGCAGCGGGGGAGTCGGCTGCGCTGTATCGCCTACGGGTGCATCGTCACCACGGTCGATCGCCCTACCGCCGATCGGCTCGAGGAGATTCACCGGGGGATTGCCGACGTCATTGCGCGGTACCGACCAGCCGAGGCGGGCGTGGAGAACGTCTACTTCTCGAACAACGCGCGCACCGCGTTCGCTACCGGGCAGGCGCGGGGGGTTGCACTGCTGGCGGCCGCTGGCCTGAGGGTCGGCGAGTACGGACCCGGGGAGGTCAAGATGGCAGTCGTCGGCACCGGCGATGCGGACAAGCGCCAGGTGCAGTACATGGTGCGCGTCATCCTCGGACTGCCCGGCGAGCCGAAGCCCGATCACGCCGCGGATGCGCTTGCCGCAGCCATCTGCCACGCCCACTCGCGCGTAACGCCGTCGCTCAGCGGTGGCGCCCGGTGATCGCGCACGTCACAGGGCGCGTCACAGGCAGATCGGCCTCGGCGTGCATCATCGAGGTCGGCGGCATCGGCCTGCGACTCCTCATGTCAACCAATGCCCTGTCGCATCTGCCGGCCGACGGCGACGAGGTCACCGTGTTCACGCACCTGCATGTGCGCGAAGACGAGCTCACCCTGTTCGGCTTCGAGAGCCTCGAGGAGCAGGAGCTGTTCCTCAAGCTGCTCACGGTCGCCGGTGTGGGGCCGAAGGTGGCGCTCTCCGCGCTCTCCTCACTCTCACTGTCAGCACTTGCCGAGGCCATCGCACGCGAAGATGACGTGCTTATCGCCACCGTGCCGGGGATCGGCAAGAAGACCGCACAGCGCATCGTCATCGAGCTCAAGGATTCGATGGGCGCTCCCGGCCTCGGGCGTCAGATGGCGTCTGCGACGAGCGCGGGCGCGGAGGCCACAGACGCCCTGGCGTCGATGGGCTTCAGTTCGGCCGAGGTCGCCGTCGCGCTCAAGGGATACGAGGGGCCTGATGAGGCGCAGGCGCTGCTGCGATACGCGCTGAAGCGGCTGGGAGGGACGGCGTGAGCACCGTGTGGGAGGACGACACGTACGCTCCCGACGAGGGCGAACGCCTCGTCTCGGCGGAGTTCACCGAGGATGATCTGGAAATCGACCGCAGTCTCCGCCCGCGCCGGCTCGACGAGTACCTCGGTCAGACGCGGGTCAAGGAGAACCTCGGTGTGCTCATCGATGCCGCGCGCGGCCGCGACGAATCGCTCGACCACCTGCTGCTTTCCGGGCCCCCGGGTCTGGGCAAGACGACGCTCGCTGGTGTGGTGGCGTGCGAGCTCGGCGTGCAGATGCGCCAGACGAGCGGACCGGCGATCGAGCGCGCGGGCGATCTGGCCGCGATACTCACCAACCTCGAGCCGCGCGACGTGCTCTTCATCGACGAGATACACCGGCTCAACCGCGCGGTGGAAGAGGTGCTCTATCCCGCGATGGAGGACTTCAGCATCGACATCGTGATCGGCAAGGGGCCGGCGGCGCGCTCCTTGCGGCTCGACCTGCCGTCCTTCACGCTCATCGGCGCCACTACACGCACGGGGCTGCTCACGGGGCCGCTCCGTGATCGCTTCGGCATGGCGTTCCGCCTGGAGTACTACACGGTCGCGGAACTCGCCTCCATCGTGGTTCGCTCCGCGGGGATCCTCGGCGTGTCGATCGATACCGAGGGGGCCGAGGAGATCGCGCGACGAGGTCGCGGCACGCCGCGACTCGCGAATCGCCTGCTCAAGCGCGTGCGCGACTACGCGCAGGTGCGTCACGACGGGCGCATCACCGAGGATATCGCCGCCGAGGCGCTGGCGTTCTTCCAGGTCGACCACGTCGGCCTTGATCGCATGGACCTCGCCATCCTCGAGACGCTCACGAAGACCTTCAGTGGCCGTCCGGTAGGCCTCAACACGCTCGCAGCCGCAGTAAGCGAAGACCCCGAGACCCTCGAGGACGTCTACGAGCCGTTCCTGCTGCAGCTCGGCTTTCTCGCGCGTACCCCCAAGGGTCGACAGGCGACGCCGCGCGCCTACGAGCACCTCGGTCTCACGCCGCTGTCGAAGACGCCTGGCCAGGACGGACTCTTCTAGCGGGATGGACGCCGACGAGGAGCGGGGGGCGGTGCCCGGGGCCCGCACGGTGAGTGGTGATGGTCCGGGCTCGGCGATGGCCGAGGATGGCGATGGCGGCACCTGGTAGAGGAGGACGTGCGTGTTCAGTGACCCGCAGGTTGTGATCGGCATGCTCATCGGTCTCGTGATCATCGGCGGCGGGACGTTCGTCGCGGTGAGCGCACAGCGCAAGCGCGAGCGTCGGGACGCGGGCGAGTGAAACGGTGAAGCGACAAGGCCCGCCGGGCGGCGGGCCTTGTTCAGGCGCCCGCTCTCACGAGCGCGCCTAGACGGTCACCTCGGCGGCCCACAGGCCATGCAGGTTGCAGTGCTCGACCGCGCGCAGAACGGCACCGGCCTCGACGTCGACCGCGACGGACACCGACGGGGTGGTGACCACGGGCGACAGGTCGAACCGGGCGATCGGCGCTCCGTTCGCGTAGAGCTCGATCCAGGCGATGTAGTGATCGGGCTGGTTGGGGTGTGGCACGTCCCAGCCCACCGTGACCGTCACGAGTAGCCCGCCGTCCACCTCATCGATGTCGATGTGGGGCGTGTGCTTCTTCTCGAAGTCACCGGCAGTCTCGAGGTCGGTGACGTGGTTGATCGGACCGAGGATCGGTGCGTCGGACATAGGGTCCTCCTTGAGGTGTCGGGAGTGTACACACAGAACATACCCATTGCAGACATGCGTGCCGGGTAGAATGGAGTCACCGAGGCGCACAGAAGCTGTACCGGCGGTGCACGGTAAACCCTGGCGTCCTCCGGCGACGCATCCTAGACGGGGAGAAGCGAGGTAGCGCATCATGGCTGGAACCGCAGGGCTCATCGACAGAACAAGTGCGGCCCTCGTGCTGATCGACGCTCAGGAGCGGCTTGCCGATGTGATGCCGCATCGCGATGCGGTCGTGAACACGATGGCGCTGCTGGCGCGCGCCGCCCGTGTGCTCGGGATGCCGATGGTGGTCACGCGGCAGTATCCGCGCGGGCTCGGCGATACGGTTCCGGAGATCGTCGAGGCGGTGGGGCCGCACGAACCGGTGGACAAGGTGGCCTTCGACTGCGCACGCGAGCCGGCGTTCTCGCACGGGCTGGAGGCCCTCGGTCGTACACAGGTGATCATCGCCGGCATGGAGGCGCACATCTGCGTGACACAGACCGCGCTCTCGCTCGGCGCTGGTGGCTACGATGTCCACGTGGTCGCCGATGCGGTCTGCTCGCGACGCGATGCGGACCGCGACGTCGCACTCGACCGTCTCCGGGCGGCGGGAGTGACGGTGACGACGAGCGAGTCGGTCATCTACGAGGCGCTCGGTGAGGCGGGGACGGCCGAGTTCAGGGCGCTCCTCGAGATCGTGAAGGCCGGCGCGCCGGGGTGACCCACCCCGTGCCCTCGGGTACACTGACACCGCGCTACTGTACTCGGAGTGCCACGCGGTAATCGGACGAGATCCTGGGGAGCGGAACATGGCCACCATCATCGACGGCGTGGCGGTAGCGGCGTCCGTGCGCGAACGGGCGGCGGCCGATGTGCGCGAGCTCGTGGCGCTCGGCGTGACACCGCATCTCGCGGTCGTGCTCGTAGGTGACGATCCCGCGTCCGCGAGCTACGTGCGGATGAAGGAGCGCGACTGCGAGCAGGTAGGCATCGTCTCGCTCGACCACCGCCTTCCGGCCTCGACGTCCCAGGCCGAGCTCGATGCTCTCATCGACCGCCTCAACGCCGATCCGGCCGTGCATGGCATCCTCGTGCAGATGCCACTGCCCGGCCATCTGGACGCCGAGTCGGTCATCGAGCGGATCGCACCCACGAAGGACGTCGACGGATTCCACCCCGAGAGCCTCGGGCTGCTCGTGCGGGGCCTGCCGGGCTTTCGCGCATGCACGCCGGCAGGTGTCATGGAGCTGCTGCGGGCGTACGACATCGACCCGAAGGGCATGCGCGCCGTCGTCATCGGCCGTTCGACCATCGTCGGGAAGCCGATGGCGCTGTTGCTGCTCGAGGCGAACGCGACCGTGACGGTGTGCCACTCTCGCACCGTCGATCTGCCCGGGGTCTGTCGTGAAGCGGACCTGCTCGTCGCTGCCATCGGGCGGGCGGGGATGATCGACGCCTCGTACGTGAAGCCCGGTGCCGTGGTCATCGATGTCGGCATCAACCGCACCGATGCGGGCCTTGTGGGTGACGTGGACTACGCGAGTGTGGAGCCGATCGCGTCGGCGATCACGCCGGTACCTGGCGGCGTCGGCCCGATGACGCGCGCGATGCTCATGATCAACACGGTTCGGGCCGCGCGCGCGGTCGCGGTGGCATGACGTGAGGCGCCGCCGCGGCACGACAGATTCCCACTCACTCGACTCTGGAGGTCTATCGATGGTGCGGATAGGGCGTCTGCTTGCCACCGTGCTCTCACTCGTCATACTCCTGCCCTCCTCTGCGATGGCCGGACAGGTGCGCGAGTACCAGCTCCAGCTCTCACCCGTCGGCGCAATCGGGCAGTCCCTGCTCATCGTCACGGCTGTCCTCGATCCGGCCGAGTCACTCCCCGCGTCGGTGACCGTGCCGGTGCCTGCCGGCGCAACCCTGTTGTGGTCGGGCGAGTTGCTCGGCAGCACACCCGAAGACGACGTGTTCCGCGAGGCAACGCGCGAGACGATCGGCGGTATGGACCTCTACACGTTCACGCTCGAGCAGTCAGGACTGGCCCAGGTCGAGCTCGCACTGGGTGCGCCCACGATCTCCGGCAGTCGTGTGTCGAGCGGGTTCACGTGGACGAACCCTGGCGACGAGGTTCTCGTGAACGTGTCGGTGGTGGCCGAGCCGGGCGCCACGGACGTGAAGACCACACCTCCGACGTCGGGGGCGGTCCAGGAGAACGAGATCGGCGAGACGCTCCACTCGCTCGGCGGTCAGCGTCTTGCGTCGGGAGGGACGCTTACCGTCGAGGCATCGTGGAGGCGTGGCGGGGCCACCGGCGCTGCCGAGTCGCCACTCCTTCCGCTGCTGATCGGGGGCCTGGTCATCGCAGTCGTGGCGCTCGTGGTCGTGGTCGCCCGCGAACGCACGCGCGCCAGGCGCTTCGCGGCGAGTGCGGACTGAGCGCACCGTGACAACGCGCGGCCGCTAAGAGATGGGCACGGCGTTCCTCATCGCGTTCACGCTCGTGATGCTCGCCGAGCTGGGTGACAAGAGCCAGCTCCTGCTCGTGGGTTTCGCGACGCGCTATCGGCCCGTGCCCGTTCTCGTGGGCGCGGCCATCGCCATCGCGGTTCTACAACTGATCGCGGTGACGTTGGGCCGGGTGGTCGGTTCGCTCATCCCGGCGCGGCCGGTGGCTGTCGTCGCGGGCGTGGTTTTCATCGTGTTCGGCGTGATCGCGTGGCGCGACGGGGCCGAAGAGGCGGCTGACGCGAAGGCCCCTCAGCCGGCACGACTCGGGCCGGTGCTCACGGTCGCCGCCGCCTTCTTCGTCGCCGAGTTCGGAGACAAGACCCAACTCATGACGATGTCGATCGCGGCCGACCCGGCCGCGGCGCTCAGGACCCTCGGCGCCCTGGCGCCTGCGACGGTGCCACCCGCGGCCGGTTCCGCGGCTGCGGCCGCAGGCGTGTGGCTCGGTTCGTCACTCGGCATGCTTGCGGCGGACGCCCTCGCCGTCGGCATCGGTGTGGCGCTCGGGAGGCGCCTTCCCGCGCACACACTCGCGCGCGTGTCGGCGGTCGCGTTCGTGGGCTTCGGCATCGTGACGCTCGCCTCCGCGTTCGTTGGCCCGTAGCGCACGTCGCCATGCCCCGCGCTAGACTGTCTGCGGAGGTGTGCCATGCGGGTGTTGCTCCACGCGTGCTGCGGGCCCTGCCTGCTCGAGCCCTACGACGTGCTCTCGGCTGATGCCGAGGTGGCCGTCTGCTACGCCAATCCCAACATCGCGCCTGCTGCGGAGTACGAACGCCGCCGGGATACGCTGCTGGCATACGCCGCGGGCGAGGGCATCGAGGTTATCGAGGTGCCGTACGCGCCCGAGCGCTGGGCTGCAGCGGTGGCGGGCACCGAAGGGGACCGCGCCGCCCGGTGCCGGGCCTGCTACGAGCTGCGGATCGGCATGGTCGCCGTCGAAGCCGCCTCACGTGGTTACGATGCGGTCGCCACAACGCTCGCGGTGAGTCCCTACCAAGATCCCGATGCGATCCGCACGGCGGGTGAGGCTGTGTGTGCCACCGCCGGCGTGCGTTTCATCGCGGCTGACTTCCGGGATCGCTACCCCGATGCCACCCGGCGGTCTCGCGAGCTCGGCATGTATCGCCAGAACTACTGTGGGTGCCTGCCGAGTCAGGCGGAGGCCGCCGCCGAGCGGGAGCAGCGCCGGGCCGCACGCATGGCCGCGCGTGCGGCGGCGCAGAGCGAGGCGTCCCGAGGCAGCGGGGGCGAAGCGTGAGCCACGGCGTGTCGGCGGGCTGCGGTACACTTCCATCCGATGCCGAGGGAGAGGCTCCGTGACGTGAGGACCGATGATTTCGACTACGAGCTGCCCACGGGGCTGATCGCTCAGCACCCGGCCGAGCCGCGCGATGCATGTCGGCTGCTCGTGGTGGAGCGTGCCAGCGGCATGGTGGAGCACCGTTCGTTCCACGACATCGTCGAATACCTGCACGCTGGCGACGTGCTCGTGGTGAACCAAACGCGGGTCCTGCCCGCACGTCTCCATGGCGCCAAGGACGAGACGGGCGGAGCGGTCGAGGTACTGCTGCTCCGGAGGCGCTACGAGGACGCCTGGGAGTGTCTGGTGAAGCCGGGACGGCGGTTCAAGCCGGGCGCCCACATCGTGTTCGGTGACGGCGAGCTCACCGGACTCGTCGTCGATATCATCGAGGAATCGGGAGCGAGGCTCATCCAGTTCAAAGTGCGCTCGGGCACCTTCCTCGACGCGGTCCACCGTCTCGGCGAGATGCCGCTGCCCCCCTACATCACCGAGCCGCTGAGCGATCCCTCCCAGTACCAGACCGTGTATGCCACCGACGAGCACAGTGTCGCGGCGCCGACAGCGGGCCTGCACTTCACCGAGGAGATGCTCGACTCGCTGCAGCGTAGCGGCGTCCATCTCGCGACGGTGGAGCTCGATGTCGGACTGGACACGTTCCGGCCCGTCGCCGTCGACGATCCCCACGAGCACACGATCCACACCGAGCATTTCCGTGTGCCGGACCACACGGCGAAGGCGATCAACGACGCTCGGGCGCGGGGCAGCCGCATCGTCGCGGTGGGCACGACGACGGTTCGCGCCTTGGAGAGCGCGTTCAACGAAGAAACGGGTCTGCTCGAGGCCGCGGATGGCATCACGGACCTCTTCATCCTGCCCGGATTCACGTTCGCCGTCGTCGACGCGCTCATCACGAACTTCCACATGCCCCGATCGACGCTGCTCATGATGGTGAGCGCGTTCGCGGGACGCGAGCTCGTCATGCGGTCATACGCTACCGCCAGAGAGCAGCACTACCGGTTCCTGAGCTTCGGGGACGCGATGCTCATCCTGTGAGCAGGTGTGCCGCCGGCGTCCTAGTCGAGCGGTTCCCACCACGTCCAGCCGGGATTCCCCGCCGCGGGGTCGTCGGGCGCTGTTCCGGGGGCCACCGCGAACCCGTCTTCGGCGCGCCCGGTGAGTGGCACGAAGACGTCGACGCCCCTGTCGTCGAAGCCGTAGTAGCGAAACGCCGGCGATCCGTCAGGTGAGGTCGGCTGCTCGAAGCGCGCTGGGAGCGACGGCCATTCGCCGAAGCGGCCGATGGCGCTTTCGGTCACGAGTCCGAAGGGGCGCCGCCCGAGTTCGCGGACGACCCGCGCGAATGCGAGCCAGCCTCCGTCATCGGTAGCGATCCACAGCCTGCCTCTCTCGGATGTGTCGAGGAATGCGGTGCGCTCGGTGACATCGCCGGTCCCGTCCAGGCTTGTGGCGACGACTCCCGCAGTCGTGAGCAGCGATTTGTCGGGGGTCGCCGGACCCTGGAGCGCCCACACGGCGCCGGTGAGGACGACGTAGGGGGGTGCGGCCCGCTGCTCGTCAGCACTGGACCACTCCTCGCTCTTGGGCGGAGCGACCGCTGCGACGTCGCCGTCTGTCGGCCCGGACTCCGCAGCCCGCTCGCCGGTTGACTCCATGAGCACTATCGAATCGTCTGCGGCCGTTTGCCCGCCGAGCGAACCGAGCAGACCGACGGCGCCGACGCTGAGGGCGACGATGAGAACAGCGGCGGCCGCTGCGAACGCGGCGAACCTCGGCGTCCACGTTGCAGACGGGAGCCAGCGGCGGACCGCGTGCGTGGGGGACTGCGGTGCCGATAGGCTATCCGTGTCGGGGGTTCGCACGAGGTCCGGATGCGCTCCGGTCTGCCCGGCGTTCTCGGGCACGCTGGCGGCTGAGCGGATCTCCGCGGCGGTAGCCGCGCTTCGCGCCACCAGGACCGCGACGAGTTCGGCGGACGCACGAGGTGTGGGGATAGCGTCGAGCCGCGACACTGTGTCGAGCAGGGAGGCGCACTCCGCGCACGAGCCGCAGTGCTCGTGGGCCTCGGCGAGTTCCTCCGGCTCGACCGGCTCGCGATCGTATGACGCCGAGAGCGTCTCAGCCGCGTGCAGGCAGTCCATCATCCACACCTCCTTCCGCTCCTCGAAGCGTCAGCCACAGTGTCCTTCGCGCACGGAACACGCGCGACTTGACCGTGCCGACCGGGACCCCGAGTGTCTCGGCGGCATCGGCGTACGAGAGTCCGAACAGCGTGACAGCGCCGAGGGCGTCCCGGTCCTCCGGGGCGAGCACCCGCATCGCGCGCTCGAGCGCGTCTGCGAGCACCACGTCGTCGGCGAAGTCGGCCGTCGAAAGCGGCTCCAGCGTGACCGGATCGACGGGCTGTGGTACTCGCCGGCCCGCCCGCGCCATGTCCAGGCAGACGTTCCGCGTCACGCGGTAGAGCCAGGTGCTGAACTTGGCCCTCCCGTCGAACGTCGTGATCGTGCGGAACACCTTGGCGAACACCTCCTGCGTCGCGTCTTCCGCGGTCTGACGATCACCGAAGAAGCGGAACGCGTGACCGTACACCGCGTCGGCGTGCACCCGCACGAGCGAGGCGAACGCCTGCTCATCACCCGCGGCGGCCTGTGCCACGAGCTCCGGGTCGCTCATCGCCCGAGTGACCATCGTTCACTCCCATAAGACGCGTGCGTTGGCCGTGAGGTTCGTCGGAAGAAGCATACCCTGTTCGCCCTGGTAGAATCCGCCTATGACTCACTTCGACTTCACCGTGAACGCCCGGGATGCGACCACCGCGGCCCGGGCCGCCACGTTCCACACCCCCCACGGCGTGGTGGAGACCCCGATGTTCATGCCGGTGGGAACACGCGCCACCGTCAAGGGCGTCACGCCGGACCAGCTCCGCGAGATCGGCGCGCGCATTGTGCTCGCAAACACCTACCACCTCTTCCTGCGCCCCGGGTCGGGGCTCATCGCCGAGGCAGGGGGGCTTCACCGATTCATGGGCTGGGGTGGGCCGATCCTCACCGACTCGGGCGGCTTTCAGGTCTTCAGCCTCGCTGACACCCTCAAGCTCACCGACGATGGCGTCGAGTTCCGTTCGATCGTCGATGGTGCGAAGCACTTCTGGACACCCGAGGATAACGTCCGCATCCAGGAGGATCTTGGCGCGGACATCATCATGCAACTCGACCAGTGCCCGCCGTACCCTGCGGAGAAGGAGTTCGTGGCGAACGCCGTGCGTCGCTCGGCCGAGTGGGCCGCTCGCTGCAAGGCGGCACACACTCGTGAGGACCAGGCGCTCTTCGGTATCGTCCAGGGCGGCGTCTTCGAGGACCTGCGGGCCGAGAGCGTGGCGCGCCTGACCCAGATGGGCTTTCAGGGCTACGGCATCGGCGGCTACTCGGTGGGGGAGCCGCACGACCTTATGCTCGCGAGCCTCGCGCCGGTGGCCGAGTTGCTGCCCGCCGATCGACCGCGCTACCTCATGGGGGTCGGGAACCCCACCACGATGCTCGAGGCGATCGCGCTCGGCGTCGATCTGTTCGACTGCGTCTTGCCCACGCGCACGGCGCGCACGGGCACGGCGTTCTCGTCTCAGGGGCGCATGAACCTCAAGAACGCGCAGTACGCGCGGGACTTCGGTCCGCTCGACCCTGCGTGCTCATGCCCCGTGTGCACCACGTACACCCGTGCTTACCTGCGGCATCTCGTCACGGTGAAGGAGATGCTCGGCGCGATCCTGCTGTCGATACACAACCTGCACGTGCTGATCGACCTGGCGCGGCAGGCTCGCGACGCGGTCTGTGAGGGCCGGTACGGAGCGTTCCTGACCGAGTGGCGATCGGGCCCGGGCGCCGACGACTACTAAGACGCGTCGTGACGTGCGCGTGATGGTATGATTCGTTGATGCGCGCCGGCAGGCCGGGGCGCAGTGCTTCTGTGCCCGGAAACCCGGAGGTCGTTTCGATGGATACGCTGAACCAGGTGCTGCCCCTCGTCGTTCTCGGCGTAGCATTCTACTTTCTGATCATCCGTCCTCAGCAGACGCGGCAGAAGGCGCACCGCGCGCTGATGGCCGCACTCGCGGAGGGCGACCATGTGGTCACCATCGGCGGCATCCACGGTACCGTGGCGAGCCTCGATGACGACCGCGTGGGTCTTGAAGTCGCGCCGGGCGTGGTCATCGACGTTGCGCGCGCGGCCGTAGCGAGCAAGATCCAGGACGCGTGACCGATGCCTGACGCGCACGGCCTCGTGACACTGGACGACGTCCAGGGCCACCCCGCGGTGCTCGCCTATCTCGAGATGGGCGACGCCTACCTCGGCTCACTCGGCTACACCGAGCACGGGCTCAGGCATGCGAGCCTCACGGCGCACATCGCCGGCAACACGCTTCGCAGGCTGGGATTCAGCGACCGGGATGCCGAGCTCGCGTCGATTGCCGGGTTCATGCACGACATCGGCAACTGCATCTCGCGGGACTTCCACGGCGTGTCGGCGGCCCTTCTGGCCAAGGACCCGCTCGTAGAACTCGGCATCGAGCCGCGGGAGCTTGCGGTGGTGATGAACGCGCTCGGCAACCACGAAGAGGAGCACGGGACGCCCGCCACCCCGGTGGCTGCCGCCGCGATCCTCGCCGATAAGGCCGATGTCCACCATACGCGGGTCCGTTGCCAGGATCCGGCGCAGTTCGACATCCACGACCGGGTCAACTACGCTGCGAAGCGGTCGTTCCTGCGGGTCGATTCCGAGACGCGGGTGATCACGCTCGAGATCGACATCGACACCGCCGTCAGTCAGGTGATGGAGTACTTCGAGATCTTCCTGTCGCGGATGCAGATCAGCCGCAAGGCAGCCGATGCGCTTGACGCGACGTTCAGCCTCGTGATCAACGAGACCCGCCTACTCTAGGGCGGTTTCCGCACGTGACACCTGCCCTGCGGGGCGTGAGGAACAAGGAGAGAGCCGAAGACGATGGATCCGAAGACACGCAACGCACTCGCCCTCGTGGTGATCGTGACGCTCGTGGGGCTGGCGCTGTGGCAGGCGCTACCCTTGGACGCCAAGATCACGCAGGGCCTCGACATCAAGGGCGGCCTCTCGGTCATCCTCACCGCCGAACCGCTCGGCACGGCCCCGCTCACCGAAGACGCAATCGAGCGCGTGGAGACCATCCTCGTCGAGCGCGTTAACGGTTTCGGCGTGAGCGAGGCGACCGTTCAGCGACAGGGCGCCAACGCCTTCCTGATCCAGCTGCCGGGCGTGCGGGATGCCAGGGAGGCGCTCGACTTGCTCGGCAAGCCGGGCAAGCTCGAGTTCGTCGAACTTGCGAGCATCACCGATACGGCGACACTCGATCTTGCCACACGGCAGATCGAGGTCGACCGCTCGGGCGACACGACCGACCTTCCCAAGCTCGATGGGAGCATGTACGAGCCGTTCATGACGGGCGAGGTCATCACCGCGGCGCAGGTGACGACGGACCAGTTCAACAATGCTGCAGTGAGCATCTCGATGAGCAAGGAGGGGAGTGACCTATGGGCCGATGTGACGACACGTCTGTACCCGACCCGTGGTCAGATCCTCATCGTGCTCGACGGGCTTGCCAAATCGGCCCCGGCGGTCCAGGAGCCGATCCTCACCGGCGACACCCAGATCACCGGCTCCTTCACGTTCGATGAGGCAAAGCGCCTCGCCGCCGTCCTGCAGTCCGGTGCGCTCCCGGTCGAGATCAGCATCGATGAATCTCGTGTGGTGGGTCCGACTCTCGGTCAGGACTCGCTGCGCCAGGGTTTGCTCGCGGCGCTGCTCGGCCTCGGGCTGGTGGCGGTCTTCATGGCCGTGTACTACCGCGGTCTTGGTGTCATCAGTTGGTTCTCTCTGCTCATTTTCGCATCGATCTTCCTCGGGGTTCTCGCGCTGCTCTCGCGCCTCGGGGCGTTCGCCCTGTCGCTCCCGGGTATCGCCGGTATGGTCTTGACGATCGGTCTGGCAGCCGACTCGTCGATTCTGCAGTTCGAGCGCTTCAAAGAAGAAGTGCGTCTGGGCAAGACGTTCCGTTCGGCGGCGAAGTCGGGTACCCGACACGCCATCGGGACGAGCATCGACGCCGACGTCGTCACGCTCGTGTCGGCTGCGGCCATCTACCTCTTCGCCATCGGACCGGTGCGCGGGTTCGCGCTCACGCTCATGATCGGCATCCTCATCGACATCGTCGTCATGACGTTGTTCACGCGTACGGCTATCGTGCTTCTCGCGGAGTCGGTGATCGCCAAGGCGCCCGCGCTCTTCGGCATGAAGGGGGGCGATCAGCGTGCGTAGGCTCACCATCGACTTCATGGGCAACAAGAAGTGGCTGTTCGCATTCTCCGGCGTGCTGATCGTCATCAGCGTCGCAGCGCTGCTCATCCGTGGACTCGCCTTTGGCATCGAGTTCCAGGGCGGCTCCGTCATGACTTTCACGGGAACGCAGGGAGTCACCGTCGAGCAGATGCGGGACGGCCTGCGCGAGGCGGGCATCGCGGATGCGGGCACGGCGGTCGTGCAGCAGACCGATGATGGCGACTTCATTGTGCGCACGAGCGAGCAGGATGCAGATGATGCGGCCGCGCAGTTCGGCGCGGTGGTCGGAGCGCTCGGTCTGCCGGATCAGGAAGCCAACGTGACGACGATCGGTCCCGGTTGGGGCGCGAACGTCACCAACGCGGCCCTCATCGCGCTTGCGGTATCCCTCATC
>JAFGUS010000097.1 GCA_016938395.1 Coriobacteriia bacterium
CGCGAGCGACACGTTCGACTCGATCCATGAGAGCACGTTGCCGGTATCGTAGCCGCGACAGTTCATCGTGACCGCGTAGATGTCCTCGCTCTTGAGCAGCGCCTTAAGCGCGTCGGTCAGCTGAATCTCGCCGCCGCGCCCTGCC
Organism: Coriobacteriia bacterium; assembly: GCA_016938395.1. The sequence goes on from JAFGUS010000097.1 coordinate 146, forward strand.
TCGACCTTTGGCAGGATCTCCATCACCTTGGGCGTGAGCAGGTACCTGCCGAAGATGGCAAGGTTGCTCGGGGCTTCGTTCACCGGTGGCTTCTCCACCAGGTCGGTGAGCTTCCACACGCCGGGCTCCACCTCGTGACCGGCGATGACGCCGTAACGGCTCACGTACTGCTGCTCCACCGGCTCCACCGCGATCACAGACGCACCGTACTTCTCGTAGACCTCGTTCAGCCTCGGAAGGCAGTGGTTGTCCGGCACGATCACGTCGCCGAGCAGCACGTAGAACGGCTCGTCGAGCGTGTGCGGCGCGCCGCAGAGCACCGCGTGGCCGAGGCCGCGCGGACGGCCCTGACGTACGTAGAACACGTTGGCGAGGTCCGGGATGTTGCGCACCTGGCGCAGCTTCTCGGTGTTGCCCGCGCGCTCGAGCAGGTCCTCCAGCTCCACGGAGCGATCGAAGTGGTCCTCGATGGCGCGCTTGCCGCGACCCGTGATGATGAGGATGTCGTCGGCGCCTGCCGAGACGGCCTCCTCAACCACGTACTGGATGACCGGCTTGGCCACAACCGGCAGCATCTCCTTGGGCTGCTCCTTGGTGGCAGGCAAGAACCGCGTGCCGAGGCCTGCGGCGGGAATGATCGCTTTCATGTGTCTGGCATCTCCTGGTGTCTGTCGGGTCTGGAGGGCGCGCGGCCCCGACCCACTACGATACCCCACTCGGGGAATCGCTGGTACCGTGGGGCGGGCTGGAGCGCAACTGGAGTCCGTCACGCACAGGGTGGTCTGGCCGCTGGTATCGGCCAGCCCGGCTGTCGGACATGGCCCCGACAGCAGTGACACGCAGCCTACAGCGCCGCAAGCACCTCGGCCGCCGCCGCAGTCATCGCGTCGATGTCCGCGTCGCTGTGGGCCATGCCTACGAAGGTCGCTTCGAACTGACTCGGCGCAAGCACGATGCCGCGGTCGAGCATCCCGCGGAAGTACGCTGCGTAGCGGTCGGTGTCGCTCGTGGCAGCACTCGGCCAGTCGCGGACCTCCTCGGCGGTGAAGAACATGCACGCCATCGCACCCACCCGGGTGAGGTAGGCGTCGATCCCGGCGGCCTCCACGGCCACGCGCAGCCCGTGCTCGAGACGCGCGCCCTTGCGCTCGAGCTCGTCGTACACGCCGGGCTTGGACAGCTCGCCGATGAGCGCGAGGCCCGCCACCATCGCAACGGGGTTGCCCGAGAGCGTGCCGGCCTGGTACACCGGCCCGACCGGTGCGAGGCGCTCCATGATCTTGCGCTTGCCGCCGAAGGCTCCCACGGGGAAGCCGCCGCCGATGATCTTGCCGAGCGTGGTGAGGTCAGGCGTCACGCCGTAGCGCTCCTGTGCGCCACCGAGCGCGACGCGGAAGCCCGTGATGACCTCGTCGAAGATGAGCACGGTACCGTGCGCGTCGCAGAGATCGCGCAGACCCTGCAGGAAGCCTTCGGCGGGCGGCACCACGCCCATGTTGCCGGCGACCGGCTCCACGATGATCGCCGCAATCTGCTCGGGATACGCGTCGAGCGCCTCGGCGACCGTCTCAAGGTTGTTGTACGGCAGCACGATCGTGTCGGCCGTGGCACCGGGAGTCACACCGGGCGTGCCGGGGATGCCGAGGGTGAGCAGGCCGCTACCGGCGGCGACGAGCAGCGCGTCGGAGTGACCGTGGTAGTTGCCGTCGAACTTGATGAACTTGTGCCGGCCGGTGTAGCCGCGCGCGAGGCGGATGGCGCTCATGGTGGCCTCGGTGCCGCTCGAGACCATGCGCACCATCTCGATCGAGGGCACGGCTGCGCAGACCGCCTCGGCCATCTTTACTTCGATCTCGGTGGGCGCGCCGTAGCTGGTGCCGCGCTCGAGCTGGTCGCGAACCGCGTCGAGCACCACGTCGGGCGCATGACCGAGGATCATCGGGCCCCACGACGCCACGAAGTCGATGTACTCGTTGCCGTCGGCGTCCCACACGCGCGAGCCCTTCGCACGCTCGTAGAAAAGCGGATCGCAGCCCACGCTCTTGAACGCGCGGACCGGCGAGTTGACGCCACCGGGAATCACGCGCTGCGCGCGGGCGAACAGGTCGGAGCAGTGTGCGTGCTGCATGGCGAAGATGCCCCTTCTGCGATCGGTGACGGCCGAGTAGCGAGTATACCAGCAGGCCGGGGAGGTCAGTCCTCTCGCCCGGTGCCCCTGGGACAGAGGGTCTTCCAGGCACAAGAGGCGAGCACGAACGCGATCGGCATGAACGCCGCGTTGTAGTCGTCGTTCCAGCCGATGGGGTCACACGGCACCCACCCG
>JAFGUS010000098.1 GCA_016938395.1 Coriobacteriia bacterium
ACGCACTCGCGAATGCGCCTGACGATGGCCAGGTGTTCCTCGTCTGGCTCGGCCACGTATCCGGCCCGGTCGAGCGCCCGGCGCAGCGCGGGCGTCATGAGCGGCCCTTCGGGATCCGCGTACCGGAGGGCCTCGGTGACCTTGAGGGCGAACGATGGATAGGCGGCGTCAACGAACGTGAGGTCGCTCTCCGAGAGTGCGTCAAACGCGATAAGTTCCGGCGGCAGGCCGAGCGAGTAGAGCGCGCACGTGAACGAGATGGCACGCGGCAGCGTGACGCCGCCGAGGTCGCGCGCGTAGCCGAAGAGGCCCACGTGCAGCTTCCGGGCGCGACGTGACGGGACGTGCTTCGCCATACGGTTGATCTGCGGCGCGAGCTCGACAATGCGCTGACGGTACACCGCACTGTAGTTCTCGATGAGCGCTACCGCGCGCTCCACGTCAACCGGCGCGGCGTGGCCGATCTCCCGCCCGCGCAGGTGGTCGCACGCCGTGCGGACCTTCTCCACGGGATGGTCGAACTTGAACGCCGACTGGATGCTGAACGTCACCACGCTCGGGTATTCGTGCCCCACCCGCTCGGCAGTGTCCGGCGCGAGCCCGCCGCGGAACGGCGCGGATCCCATGCCGAGGATGGGGTGGATGCGCACGCCGGTCCGCGCGGCGAGCGCGTCAAGGTCGGCGAGCGCGATCTTGTTCGCGAGCGCCGCCGCAACGACACCGTAGTTCATCGCGGTGTCCGAGCGCGCCAGGAAGACCCGCTGGTCGGCCGTGTCCTTGTCGGCGAGGTACTCCTCCACGATGTCGGCAGCCTTGAGCATCGTCGGCACGTCCTCGAAGAGCGGGATCACCTGGATGCGCTCGGGCGCGAACGCGCCGATCCACTCGGCGATCGTGATGTCGTCGGGGCCGAAGCGCTCGTGCTGCCTGCCGATGATGTGGTCGGCGTAGTAGCGGTAGATGCGGTCGATACATCGTGCCGAGGTGGTCATCGGCAGGATGACCTCGAAGATCGGCGGAACGTCGCGATCGTAGAAGAGCCGCGCGGCGTCATACGAGCGCGGAATCGATTCGAGCGTCTCGAGGAGGATCTTGGCCTCGGCGGTCTCCACGGTGGGATTGGGCACGCGAAGCGTGATGCGCAGGTCCTCGCCGAGCACGTTCTCGCGGAAGTACTCGGGGTAGTAGCTGAGCAGCTTCTTGACGACGTAGGTGTCGATCTCCTTGCCCTCGACGTCCCACATCTGCTCGTCGCAGCCGAGGTGCGAGAAGGCGTAGTACGCCTCGCGGATCTCGTCCTCACCGGCGAGCACGGCCGAGGACGCGAAGAACGGGACCGAGGCGTTATCGGGGTGCTGCGTGCTCATGCAGCGGGGTATGTGGCTCATCGGCACACTCCGGGTCGGGGTCGCCGTCTATTGTCGCACGGGTACGCCACAGGCGCTCATCGTGACGCTGCACCCCGACGTGGGTACGAAGGTCCGGTGAACACGCATCTGACACGCATGGTCGTCCTGGCTCTCGCGGCACTGCTCGTTGCGGGAACCGGTTGCGCTGCATCCACCGACACGGAGCCTGCCCGTGACCCGGGTGCGTCAGCCGAGGATGCCACAGCCGATGCCGAAGCCACGCTCGGCAGATTTTTCGAGGCGTGGAGTGCCGAAGACGAAGCGGCTGCTGAGTCGTTCCTCGCCGAGAGCCGTCGCGGAATGACCTGGGAGTTCGAGCGGATCGATCGCGTGGAGTTCGGCCCGATACGCGAGGACCCCGACTGGGTCGACGACTACCTGACCAACGGGTTCGGCACCGTGACCGGCGTGGCGGCGGAGGACGTGCGCTGCTTCCAGGCCGACGTCACCTTCTACTATGCGGCCGATACCGACGGTGCGCCCGCCGACGGACAAACGCTCGCCTGGCACTGGTTCCTCGAGCGTGATGCGAGCGGAACGTGGCTGGTGACCGACTGGGGCTACTGAGGCTGCAACGCTGGGACTTCCCGGATACGAACAGAGCAGGGCGGCCCCGAAGGACCGCCCTGCTCGTGTCACGCGAACGTGCAGCGGGTGCTAGATGGCACGCACCTGCGTGGCCTGCTGCTTGCCGTTCTGGCCGGTGGCCTCGGTGAAGGAGACAGCCTGACCCTCGTCGAGGCTCTTGAAGCCCTCGCCCTGGATCTCGGAGAAGTGAACGAACAGATCGTCGCCACCCTCGCGCTCGATGAAGCCGTAACCCTTGTCAGCGTTGAACCACTTGACCTTACCTTCAGACATGAAAACCTACTCTCTTGCCCCAACGGGGCAAAACAAAACGACGTGACCGCCGCTAGAATGCGGTGTGTCACGTCGCAATCCCACGAGCCCCTGTGGCTCGCCTGTGCGCACTATAGCACAAGTCGCGCTCGAGGGCGACTGCAGCACCGCTCGGAGATCGCTGCAAGCGCCTCGGGCCGTGGTGTCAGCCGCCGACCTCTCCCACCCTGAACTCGACGATCCTGCGAATGAGATCGGTCGGCAGAGGTTCGCCGAGGGGGAACCGCACCGAGCCCTTCCCCCCTCACGTACGGCTTGAGGTCGAACGTGGGGATCGCGTAACTGATCGTTTCGGTCGCCCCGGGGGCGGACTAGCCGATGAGCTCCCGAACCTCGCGCAGGGCCGCCTGTGTCTCGACGGGGAACTCCGCGATGTACTCGTCGATCGAAGCCGCTGTCGAACGGTTCGCCATGGCGCGCCTCCTCCGGCTCAGACCTCGGCCAGCGCGAAGTCCACCGCGGCCCGCGCGTGCAGCTCGCCCGTGTCGAACACCGGCACGGCGACGTCGTCGGGGCGCACGAGCAGCGGGATCTCGGTGCAGCCGAGGATGATGCCCTCCGCGCCCTGCTCGACGAGCCGCCCGATGATCTCGTAGAACCTCGCGCGGGAGGCCTCCGAGATGACCCCACAGCAAAGCTCGCTATAGATGACGCGGTTGACGAACTCCCGGTCCGCCGCCTCCGGGATGACGGCGGAGATGCCGAAGCCGGCCTTGAGGCGCTCCCGGTAGAAGTCCTCCTCCATCGTGAAGCGCGTGCCGAGCAAACCGACGGTCGTCAGCCCCGAACGCTCGATGGCCGCCGCCGTCACGTCCGCGATGTGCAGCAGCGGGATGCCGACGGCGCCCTCGACGGTGTGCGCGACCTTGTGCATCGTGTTGCTGGCGAGTACCAGGCAGTCGGCACCGGCGGCCTCCACCGAGCGGGCCGCCTCGGCAAGCATGCGGCCGGCCCCTTCCCAGTCGCCGGAGGACTGCAGAACCTCGACGTCGTGGAAGTCAACGCTGAGTAGCACCAGGCGAGCCGAGTGCAGACCACCAAGGCGCTGCTGGACGAGCTCGTTGATGCGCCGGTAGTACGGCAGCGTCGACTCCCAGCTCATCCCACCGATCAGGCCGATCGTCTTCACGTGCGGCTCATCTCCTCCGAGTACCTGACGTCCTCGCTCCGCGACCGCGGAGCCTGGGGTCTAG
>JAFGUS010000099.1 GCA_016938395.1 Coriobacteriia bacterium
CAAGTTGTCGGCGCGGAACCGGATGAGGAGCTCACGTCCGTCCTCTTCGTACGAGGAGTTCCACGGCGTCTGTGACAGGAGCGTGAGCCGGATCGACGTCGTCTGCTGCGCGGCAACGACCGGCATGTCCAAGACGACGCCGAGCAAGAGAAGAGACAGGAAGAGCACGAGCTTGCGCATCGCCGGCCGCGTCATCCTATCCGCCGTCTCCGGTGAGGGAGACGATCTGCTCGATGCCGTAGACCACGGCGATGGCGACGAGGAACGCACCGACGGCGAGCCGCAGCGTGCGTTCCCGTGCCCCGAGCGCGATCCGTGATCCAAGCCACGCGCCGGGGATAACGCCCACTACGAGCACGAGGAAGATCGTCCAGTCGATGTGACCGAGAGCGGCGTGGACGAGCGTCCCAGGAACGACGAGCGCTGCGATGAGCACGAGCGACGTCCCGAGCGCGCGTTTGAGCGGCATGCCGATCAGCAACGTGAGCGCCGGGACGATGATGATTCCGCCTCCCACGCCGAGCAGGCCCGATGCGAATCCCGCCCCGAACGCGATCAAGCCGTATTTCCACACCGGCGTCTTGCCTTTCTCCCACGGCGTCGACGGAGTTCGTCCCCGGATGACCTGCGTGCCGGACAGCCCGATCAGAGTCGAGGCAACGAGCAGCAGCACGTGTGGGTTCACGAACTTCGTGAGGTAAGCGCCGATCGTCGCGCCGACGACGCCCGGTCCGGCTCCCCACCGCGCGGCGCGGTAGCTCACCTCCCCCGCGCGCGCGTATGCGTACGCTGCCATGACCGACGTGGGGAAGATCACGGGCAGCGGCGTCGCCACGGCCTGGATGGGCGTACCACCGAGGAGCGCGTACACCGCCGGTTGCGTGATCACGCCGCCGCCCACACCGAACAGTCCCGACAGCGTCCCGGCGATGAGCCCGACGACGACGCCGAGCGCGATCTGGAGCGGGTTCACGAAAGCAGCTCGACCGCACGTTCGACGAGCTCGCGCTCACCGCGGAAGCTCGTGCGTTTGACCGCTCGCCGTGCGGGAAACCAGCGCACGTCCTCCATCTCGTCGTCGTGGTTGGAGACGTCGCCACCGGTGGCGCGCATCAGGTAGAACCGCACCTGCTTGCGAACGCGCAC
>JAFGUS010000012.1 GCA_016938395.1 Coriobacteriia bacterium
AAGCGCACCGTGCTCGTGGCCAACACGTCCAACATGCCGGTTGCCGCTCGCGAGGCGAGCGTCTACACCGGCATCACCATGGCCGAGTACTTCCGCGACATGGGCTACGACGTGGTGTTGCAGGCCGACTCCACGAGCCGCTGGGCCGAGGCGATGCGCGAGATCTCCGGCCGGCTCGAGGAGATGCCGGGCGACGAGGGCTTCCCCGCCTACCTCGGCACGCGGCTGGCGTCGTTCTACGAGCGAGCCGGGAAGGTGGAGTGCCTCCAGAGTGCGCTGCCGTCGGAGTCTTCGTCGCTGTCCTCGGGCACAACCCGCCCTGCGGAGGCTTCCTCAGACTCCGCGGCAGCGCCTGTGGCAGGCGCGCCCCGTACCGGCTCCATCTCCGTCGTCGGCAGCGTGTCTCCTCCGGGCGGTGACCTCTCGGAACCGGTCGTACAGAACACGCTGCGCGTCGTGAAGGTCTTCTGGGCGCTGCAGGACCAGCTCGCGTTCCAGCGGCACTTCCCGGCCATCGACTGGCTCACGAGCTACTCGCTGTACCTCGACAAGATCACCCCGCACTGGGCGGTCGAGGTCTCCGACTCGTTCCGGGCGCGCCGCGACGAGTGCATGGCGATCCTCCAGCGCGAGAACGAACTGGCCGAGATCGTACGGCTCGTGGGCGTGGAGGCGCTCTCCCCCGAGGAGCAGATCCTCATGGAGACCGCCAAGTCGATACGCGAGGACTTCCTGCAGCAGAATGCGTTCCGCGACGACGACCAGTTCTCATCGCTTCACGAGCAGGACCGCCTCCTTGAGATCGTGCTGCTGTTCCACCACACGGCGATCAGGGCGCACGATCACGGCGCGTCGCTCAAGGAGATCTTCGCCGCTCCCGTGCGCGAGCACATCGCCCGCGCCAAGTACCTCACCGAGGAGCGCCACGCCGAGTTCGACGAGATCGCCTCGGAGATCGAGACGCAGCTCGTCGGGTCGGGCACGCCTGATCCGGAGAGTGCCGTGTACGCGGGAGGTGAGCGGTAGTGCGCGAGTACATGACCACCCGCGACATCGTCGGGCCGCTACTGCTCATCGAGAGCGTGACCGACGTGACGTACGGCGAGCTCGTGGAGCTCGAGTTCCCGGACGGCACGCGCTCGCTCGGCAACGTCCTTGAGGTGAACCAGGACGTCGCGCTTGTCCAGGCGTTCGAGGGGACCCGCGGCTCCAACCCGTCGCAGACCAAGGTGCGCTTCCTCGGCCGGTCCCTCGAGCTCGGCGTCTCGCGCGACATGCTCGGGCGTGTGTTCGACGGCCTCGGGCGTCCGGCCGACGGCGGGCCCGAGATCATCCCCGACACCCGGCGGTCGATCTACGGCTCGCCGATCAACCCCACCGCGCGCGACTTCCCCGACGACTTCATCCAGACCGGCGTCTCGGCCATCGACGGGCTGAACCCGCTCGTGCGCGGCCAGAAGCTGCCCATCTTCTCGGGCTCGGGCCTGCCGCACAACCAGCTCGCGGCCCAGATCGCGCGCCAGAGCGCGGTGCTCGAGCGGTCGGCCGAAGACACCATCGGCGGTAAGGCCGAAGGTGACTTCGCCGTGGTGTTCGCCGCCATGGGCATCACCTTCGAGGACGCCGACTTCTTCATCGATGAGTTCCGGAACACCTCGGCCATCGAGCGCGCGGTGCTCTTCCTCAACCTCGCGGACGACCCGGCCGTTGAGCGCATCGCCACGCCGCGCATGGCGCTCACCGCTGCCGAGTACCTCGCGTACGACTGCGACATGCACGTGCTCGTCATCCTCACCGACATGACCTACTACTGCGAGGCGCTGCGCGAGGTCTCGGCCGCACGCAAGGAGGTGCCCGGCCGCCGCGGCTATCCGGGCTACCTCTACACCGACCTCGCCACCATCTACGAGCGCGCCGGTCGCGTGAAGGGCCGCAAGGGCTCGATCACGCAGGTACCGATCCTCACCATGCCCGACGACGACAAGACGCACCCGATCCCCGACCTCACCGGCTACATCACCGAGGGGCAGATCGTGCTCGACCGCAACTTGCACCGGCGCGGCATCTACCCGCCGGTGGCCGTCTTGCCCAGTCTGTCGCGCCTCAAGCAGAAGGGTATCGGCCCGGGCAAGACGCGCGAGGACCACGCCGACCTCTCCAACCAGCTGTTCGGCGCGTACGCGCGCGGCCTGCAGGCCAAGGAGCTCGCGGTCATCCTCGGCGAGGCGGCGCTCTCCGACGAGGACAAGGCGTTCGTCGCGTTCGCCGACGCGTTCGAGGACCGCTTCATCCGGCAGGGGCCGCACGAGGAGCGCTCGGTGGGTGACACGCTGGCCATCGGTTGGGATCTCGCGAGCCGTCTGCCGCGGAGCGAACTCAAGCGCATCAAGGACGAGTTCGTGGAGAAGTATCTGCCTCGTCCCGACGACGCGGAAGGCGGGGCGTCTGCGTGAGCGACGGACTCCTCATCGCGATCGTGCTGGGGGCTCTCGCCGTGCTCCTCGTGGTGCAGGTCGTCTCCGCGCGCGCTGCCCAGCGCATCGGCGGGCGGTCGGCCACGCCGGCGATCGTGCTGAGGGCAGTGAACGCCGTCGCGGTGGTCGCGCTCATCACGTGGCTGCTCTGGGACCGGTTCGGGGGCTGATGCGATGACCAAGATGCGCGTGAACCCCAACCGCATGGAACTCCTCAAGCTCCGGCGTCGCCGCGACGTGGCCAAGCGCGGCCACAAGCTGCTCAAGGACAAGTTCGACGAGCTCCTGAAGGAGTTCATCGCGCGCATCAGCGAGAACCGCCGGATGCGCGCCGAGGTGGAACGCGAACTCGCGGTCGCCTACGGCCTGTTCGCGGTGGCGCGCGGCGAGGCGGGCCGCTCGGCTATCGACGAAGCGCTGCTCTCCGGCGCCCCGGGAGACATCGTCGAGACCTCGGAACGCAACGTGATGAGCGTGCGCGTGCCCGAGTTCACGCTCGGCGAGCTGCCGGAGCCGGGCGGCTACTCGCTCGCTACGATGCCGGTGGTTCTCGACGAGGCGCTCGGTGCACTCGGTGCCGTGGCGCCCAAGATGCTCGAACTCGCCGCGCGTGAGAAAGCGATCGAGCTTCTCGCGGCCGAGATCGAGCGCACCCGCCGTCGCGTGAACGCGCTCGAGTACGTGCTCATCCCGTCGATCAACGAGACGGTGCGCGACATCCAGATGAAGCTCGACGAGGCCGAGCGCGGGAACCTCACACGCCTCATGAAGGTGAAGGACATGATCGCGCAGCAGCAGGAGGCCGCCGAAGGCGGGGCTGACCTGCCGTGACGAGGACGGCGGCCCGCGCGCTGGCGGTCGTCGCGGTTCTCGCCGTTGCCGCACTGACCGCCTGGGGGCTGCTCGTCGTTCTCGGCGGTGACACGGTGGAACTGACGTTGCAGGCGCTCCCCGAGGCGGCTGACGACGGCGGGTCGATCGCCTCGGCGCGCGATGCCGCAACCTCGGCGCTGCCCGCGGCCCCGCAGCCCCGCGACGCCACCCCGGTGGGCTCGCGGGAGTTCGACGCGGATGCTGCGATGCGCACGATCCGGGAGCTCGAAGCCTTCGGCGTACGGGGTGGTGGCAGTGACGCCGAGGCACGGACGGCCGCATATCTCGGCGAGCGCCTGGCGGGACTCGGACTGGCGGTGCGTGTTGAGGAGTTCCCGCTGCCGGGCGGGGCTACGAGCAGCAACGTGATCGCGCGCGTTCCCGGCTCGAGCGATACGGTCATCGTGCTGGGCGCTCACTACGACACGAAGCCGCCATCGCCGGGTGCCAATGACAACGCCTCGGGCTGCGCGGCGCTGCTCGAGATCGCGCGGCTCGTGGCGCAGGAGCCGGTAGCGCCCACGGTCGAGATCGTCTTCTTCGGCGCCGAGGAGGTCATCGGCAGCGACCCGGACGATCACCACTTCGGCTCGCGCTACCGCGCGGCGAACATGACGCATGCCGAGTGGGCGACGGTGGCCGGCATGATCTCCATCGACATGATCGGCTACGGTCCCGACTTCCACTCGCGCACGATGGGCGAGGGCCCTCAGGACCTCTCGGATATGGTGCTCGAGCGTGCTCGCACGACGGGCGTGCCGATGACCTACCGTGCGGATCCCGGCGCGAGCGGGTGGAGTGATCACGAGGCGTACGAGCTCGGCGGCGTCCCCGTCTCCTGGATCGAGTGGCGCGACGACCCCGTGTACCACACGGCGCAGGACACGGCGGGGCACGTGTCGTCGGAGAGGGTGGCCGCGGCCGGCCGGCTCGTGCTCGGGCTCGTGCGGGACCTCGACCAGGCCGACCTCGCGCGGCTGCTCGCATCCCGCACACAGACGCGCCCCTAGGGGACGACGGGCGCACCGCACCCGTCGCGCGTGGCTCGCCACCAGTGTGTCCGGCCGTTCAGCCCGCCATTCCGACCGTCCGTCGCATCCGCATCTGCGGTTGTCGGATGCCGGGCGGCGACATCTAAAGTCCGCGCTCGCGCGCTCCGATTACAGGAGTGTCAGGCCAAGCAAACACCACCTGACGACTCGTCCGGCCCAATGGTGGCGCCCCTCCATCCGGAGGGTCGGACAGGACCCGCAACAGGCCCCGGGGTGGCGAAGAACCCCGGGGCCTCAAGTATTCCCGGGTGCCGCGCGCTCAGTGCGGGCGATGTGCCTCTCCAGCCGGACTCCGCACTCGCTCGGCCGGCCGCGCCGCTTACCCCGTCTCGCCGGTGAACTCCCAGCGCTCGAGGAGCAGCGCCGGTACGAGCGTGGCGCCGCCCTCTCCGGGGCCGATGAGGGTCCGCTGAGCTCCGACCGACCGCACATGCGAGAGCGCTTCGAGCGCGCCCTGCGTGAAGCGCTGATTGCGCACCGCCGACGTGAGCTGGCCGTCCTCGATGAGGAAGGTGCCGTCGCGGGTCATCCCGGTGAGCACGACCTTCATCGGGTCTTCCACGTTCACGTAGTGGAACCGCGTGACGTAGATGCCGCGCTCCACTGACGCGATCATGTCTTCCACGGTGGCGTCGCCCGCGGCCATCTCGAGGTTGAGCGCGATCGGACCGTACGGGTTCGGCGCCGGCAGCGCGTGCCCCGTGTTGGGCAGCGACAGCTTGTGCGCGTAGTAGGAGTCGGTCACCGGGCCCACCGCCACGCCGCCCTCGATGAGTGGCGTCCGATGCTTCGGCTGCCCCTCGTAATCGAACGAGATGCCGACCGTTCCGGGTGCAAGCGCGTCGTCGTAGATGCTGATGCGACCGTCCATGATCGAGGTACCGAGTGCGTCGCACAAAAACGAACCGCCCTCGGCGAACGCCTTGCCGCTGAAGCCTACGTAGCCGAGGAAGTCGACGATGTCGGCGACCGCTTCCGGTGCGAGCACAACGGTGTACACGCCGGGCTCGAGTGAGGCCGGGTTCTCCGAGCGCTCCGCAGTGCGAGCCGCCCGGCCGCCGAGGGCCGCTGGCGCGAATGACGCCGCGTCGGCGCCGAGGAAGGAGGCCCAGCCGTTGCCGCCGGCCTCGCCCATGGAGAGCACGGTGGCTCGCAGGTCGCCCGCCTCCATCGCCGCGTCCACGCCCTGTGTGCTCGCGATCGCCACGGCGTAGTCGTTCACGGCCACGGTCCCTGCCGCCGTAAGGCCGCGCGCCTCGGACTGGCCGATGATCGCGCGCGCCGCTTCGGCACGGCGGTCGGCGTCGTAGCCGAGCGTCGCCGGGTTCACGCGATCGGCCACGGACACCGGTTGTGCCTCCGGCAGGCCCGGGAAGTCCGGATCCTCCGGAGCGTGCCGGGCCGCCTCGACCGCTGCAGCGGCACAGCGCACCAGGGCGTCGTCATCGAGGCGGTTCGTGCTCGCCACGCCGGTACGCGTGCCGAGGACCGCTCTGATCGAGAGGTGCGTGTCGCTCTCGGCCACGTTCTGGTGGATGCGGTTGCCCGCGAAGCGCGTGAGTGCGGATGCCGAGGACGTGACGACCGCCTCGGCTGCGTCGGCAGGTGTCACGTGTGCGGCGCGGTCGGCAAGCGTGCGGGCGTCTTCGAGTGAGAGTCTCATCGTCCCACCCCCACCCGGACGTTGCGGAATCTCGCGGGAGCCGCGCCATGCGCAACGTGTGCCACCTGCATCGGCTCGCCCTTCCCGCAGTTGGGGATGCCCCACACCTGCCAATGCTTGGGCGAGCACACCGCGTCGCACGAGCCCCAGAACTGCGGCGTGATGCCCGTGTAGTTAGGGTTCTTGATCATCCGGCCGAGCTTCCCGTCTTTGATCTCCCAGCCGATCTCGCATGCGAACTGGAAGTTGAGGCGCCGGTCGTCGATGGACCACGAGTTGTTCGTCTCGACGTAGATGCCGTCGTCGGTGTCGGCGACAAGCTCGTCGAAGCCCCACGACCCCGGCTCGAGACTGATCGTCGTCATGCGCACGAGCGGCTGGCGGTTCCATCCGTCGGCCCGCATGCAGCCGTTCGATGTGCGCCCGATGGCGAGCGCTGACTCGCGCGAGCTCTGGAAGCCGGTGAGGATGCCGTCGCGGATGAGGAAGTCGCGCTGCGCCGGTACGCCCTCGTCATCCCATCCGAAGCTGCCGAGCGAGCCGGGCACCGTGGCATCGGCAGTCACCGTCACCTTCTCGGAGCCGTACCTCAGCGTCCCGAGGTCGTCGAGACCGAGGAACGACGTTCCCGCGAAGGCGGCCTCGTCGCCGAGCACGCGGTCGAGCTCGGTGGGGTGTCCGATCGACTCGTGCACCTGCAGGGCCACCTGCGACCCGTCGATGATGACGGTGGTCGTCTCCGATGGGCAGCTGTCGGCCGAGAGGAGCGCGGCTGCCTGCTCACCCACGCGCGGGGCATGCCCCGCGATGTCGAGCGCGAGTACGGCCTCCCAGCCGCCCTGCACTGCCTGTCCGCCGTGCGAGTTGGGGTACGAGCGGGGGAGCATCTCGCCCTCGCCGATGGCGTAGGCGACGATGCCCGCCTGCGACTCGGTGTACGACTGCTCGATGAGCGAACCCGCGCTCGAGCCGAACATCTTGTGCACGCCGAGGAACGCCATACGCGCCGCCGAGACGCGGACTGCGGCCTCGGCACGCAGCGCTTCATCGGCCGCGAGCAGGATCGCGAGCTTGTCGTCGACCGGCACGGTGAACGGATCGATCTCGCAGGGGCCGGTCCACGTGTCGCGGTAGGCGTCCACGGGCGCGAGGCGGACCGGCTCGCGGAGTGAGGTGGCCGCTGCGCGTGCGAGCGCGACCGCCTCGCGTGCTGCCGTGCCGATGCCGTCCCCGCTCATGTCGGCGGTGGCGGCAAAACCCCAGGCGCCGTCGGCGATCACGCGGATGCCGAGGCCGAACGATTCGCTCGACCCGATCGCATCCACGCGCCCGGTGCGCACGGAGAGCTCCTGCTCCCGTGTTTCGACCACGCGTGCGTCTGCGTACGTTGCACCGGCTATCGCGGCGGCGTCGAGCGCCTCGGCGATGATGTTCTTCATGCGTCCCCCTGTTGGTCGGCACGTGAGAGTCGAGCGCGCAGTCGGGCGTCGTGTGTACGTTCAGACGATAGCAGAGCGGGGAGGTTGCGCTACTGCAGCACGTCGGCCGGGTCCACCACCGCGTTGTCGATTCGACCGGTGCGGTACTCCCAGTCGTAGCGGCGGGCCCCCGCGTAGTCCCGGCGGTCCGCGAGGCGCGAAAGCTTCACGTAGTCGCCGGTGCGCGGCGCGTGGATGAAGTACCCGGCGCCGACGTAGATGCCCACGTGATACACGGGCGAGCCGAAGAAGACCGCGTCACCGGGCTGCAGGTCGGCCGGCACGACCTTCTCACCGAGCTGGAACTGCGCACCCGAGTAGTGGGGCAGGTTCACGCCGTGCTGCCTGAAGACGTAGAGCACGAGGCCCGAGCAGTCGAACCCTCGAACCGAGGCGCCTCCCCACAGGTATGGCACGCCGTGATAGCCGAGTGCGGTCTCCACCGGCGAGCCGGGCTCAACGACGATGCCCGCGCGATTAGCGCCGGAGAGCACCGCGCGCAGGAGGGTGGCCTCCTCGGCCTGACGCTGCTCGGCCTGCTCATCGAGGAGCGCGAGGAGGTCGGCCTGTGCCGTTGCAAGCAGCGCCTCCCGCTCCTGGATGCGGATGAGCACTTCGATCTTGCGGGCCTCCATCTCGAACTCGAGCGAACTCGCCTTCTTCTCGGCGCCCTCGAGTTCGGCGGCCACGGCTGCGATCTGGTCGCGCTGCGCGGCAAGGGTGGCTGCGATCTCGGCGTCACTCGTGCCGATGGCGTGCAGGAAGCGGATGCGCGCGACGAAGTCGCCCACCGATTTCGCACTCAGAAGCACCGACATGATGTTCATCTCGCCGTCGCGGTAGATGTCGCGCGCGCGGTCCGAGAGGATGTCCTGCTGGATGGCGTAGGCGAACTCGGCGTTTGTGAGGTCGACGCGGGTCACGTCGAGGCGGGTGCGCGTGGCCTGAAGCTCCACGACCGCCCGGTTGTAGGCCTCAGACGCGATGGCGAGCTCGCGGTCGAGCTCGTCGAGCTGCGCCTCGAGCTCGTCGAGGAGTGCCTGCCGGCGGGCCAACTCGGCCCGGAAAGCCGCAGTGGCGGCGTCGTCGGGCTCGGGGATGGGGCTCTCGGACGACGCCGGAACCTCGGGTGCGCCTGGTGTCGCAGTCGTCTCGGTCGAGGGTGCTGCGAGAGCGGGCGGCGCGACAAGGCTGAGTACGACGAACAGTGCCGAGGCGACTCGGACAGATGACCGGCTGGCGGAGCGCGTTTGCATGCAACCTTCCTGGCGGGCCGGGCTCCGCGTCCTGTTGCGACAGGGCCGGGGGGACGGAGCCACTATTCATGTTACGCCGTGCGCCCGGGTTTCGTCAGGTTGAGATTCGAGTCATCCATACGGATGATTTCCTGTCTGATGCGTTTCGGGCGTGCATCTGCACGATCGCACACGGCACATAACCGGCTCTTGCGAATACCTTGCCGAGATGTGAACTGCAGGTAAGGTGCTGCCGGATGGGCAGCAGTGCGCGATACCCGGGCCGGACTGTATGCACTCCGACCCGGGTTGCATCCACCTGTGGACCGTGTTAGTCTGTCGTCCCATTGCGGGGTGGAGCAGCTGGTAGCTCGTCGGGCTCATAACCCGAAGGTCCTAGGTTCGAATCCTAGCCCCGCGACCAACACATACGCAGGCTCGGACGCCAATCGGCTCCGGGCCTGTTCTGATCTCGGACCAGCACAGTCGTTCTCATCGGCTCCTGTATCGCGGACGGCCAACCGACCATCGCAACTTCGCCGGAACAGGCCCCGGTGAGATGAAAGCCGCCAGCCCGGGTAACAGAGGCTTCAGCCCGCGGTTCTCGGAGCGGTCGTGGGCCAGTGTTCGCCGATGGCTGGGGTGCTCAAGATTCTTCGACCGCGCGCGACCGCTCAGGCCTGTCCCAGCAGAGTGTCCGGATCGCACGCCCGATCAAGCACTCCGACGGCCTTCAGGTCCGTGAACGCGTCCGCGTGTTCATCGGCAAGAAGCGTCGCGAGTCCGCCCTCGCGTGTCATCCGGACTGCGATCGGGACACCTGCGTCGTGCGTGTGTCGCTGGATCGTGAGCGCCGCGGCGAGCGAGTGGACGTCGTCATCGGGACACACGTACACCGCATCCACGTCGAGAGCGCCCGCGGCCGTGTAGAGGAACGCCCCGCGCTCGAACTCGGGCGCGTTTTTCGGCATCGTAAGCGGCACGAGTTCGCACGCCTCGTCGATCCGGGGGAGCCTTACGCGCAGCAGGTCTGCCTTCGCGGCCGCGCCCTGGTCGATCAGGGTCACGCGGGGCCGCGGGCCGTCCGGCTGGCGATCCGCGAGCCACTGCGCGGCAGCCATGGTCACGAGGCTCCGGCCGAGTTTGCCCATGCCCACCACCACGATGTGGAGGGCGTGGTCTGCGGCGCGCGCCACGGGGGGCACGGCGTCGAGCATCGCGCGCGCACCGCTCTCGGGGACGTTGAAGAACCGCAGACGCACACGGCCTGTCTGTCCGTCAGGTGTGCGGTCGCGCAGCAGCGTGCAGAGTTCCGTGTCATAGATGTGCGCGATCACGGTGACCGGCGGTCCGGCGGGTGTGCCGCTGGCGAGCTCGCGAACGCGGACGGCGATCTCGGCGTTGTCGCCGTCCTCCGGGCATACGGCGATCACATATTTCGCACGGTCGGCGCGCACCGTGCGAAGCACCGCCGGGTCGGTCGCGTCTCCGATGACGGGAACCGCTCCCGCCGCGCGTACGCGATCCAGCAGCGGTGCGTCCTCGGCCCGCTCCACCACCACAACGCGGCGGCCTTCCTGACGCAGATGCTCGGTGATGTGTAGCCCGCGGTCGCCCAGCCCGCAGACGACCGTGTGTCCCTTGGCCCTGCGGATGCGGAGCCGGGACAGGTGCTCGCCGAACACCGCAAGAACGGCTGCGGTTGCGCCGTAGAGGGCGGCGATGATCGCGAGGAAACGCGCGACGTTCAACGCGATCGGCACGGGTGTCTCGGCCGAGCCGGACTCGAGGGTGAACAGCTGCAGCGACCGGTAGACGGCGTCTGCGAGGGTGGCGTCGGTGATGCCGTGGACGGCATACCACTGCTGGAAACCGATGACGCCGAGCACGAACGCGACTGCCGCTAGCCCCGCCAGAGCGTACCAGTGCACCTCTCCCCACCACTCGGCCAGTCTCGTGCGTCGGCGGCGACTCGGGTCAGCCACGGAGTTCCTCCTTTGCGTGCTGGGCCGGATCGTCTAGGAGCTCTCGGCTTCGCGCCGGTACGCTTCGATCTGCTCGGCCATGCGCATGCTGAGTGGGTAGGCGAGGGCCGCCGCCGGAGTGAGCCACACCGCGTCGTCGTGCTCGCGGCTGAGAGCGATCTCGCCTGTGACGAGGTCGCAGACGAAGGTCACGCCGGTGACCCAGAACGGCTCCTTGGTGAAGTGCCAGGTGAGGATAGGTCGGCCGACCGACACGGTGAGCCCCGTCTCCTCGGTTACCTCGCGTGCGAGGGCCTCGGGCAGCTGCTCGCCGTACTCCATCTTGCCGCCGGGAAGCTCCCACAGGCCGGGGTCGTGGCTGCTGGCGGACGCGCGCTGGAGCAGCAGCATCTTTCCGGCGCCGTCCCGCACGATCGCCTTGCCTGCCACGCCGAGTGGACGATCCATGAGGCCCCCTCCGTCACGGTGCCGGTCGCACGCCGGCACCTCGATTCTATACCTCTCGGTCGTCATCAGACGGGGGCAGCGTCTGCGCGATGCGGATGATGTCCGCCTCGCGGACCTCGATGAACTCGGGCGTCAAGGTGGAGTAGATGCTCGCCTCTTCGCCGTCGATGGTGCGTGCCCGGATAGGGTTGTGGAGCGTGCAGAGGGTGTAGGTCTCCACCGCCTGTTCGAGCCGTGGCACGACGAGGTGCTCAATCACGGCAACCAGGAGGTCGCGGTCGTCTACGTCTAAGCCGTGCTCCTCGACGAAGTCGTAGAGCATGTCGCCGTCGCCGAACCCGAACTTGTGCAGGAGGTCCTCGGCATAGAAGTCGATGATCGCCGAGGCGTCCGACTCCTCATCGGGCGCGCTCGGCTCGAGCCCCATCGGCTGCGACCCTTCAACCGCGAGCAGGTACGCGTTGCCGCCCCAGTCACCCACGCCCAGCCACCTGCCGTCGGGGCTGAACGCCAGACACTCGATGCAGCCGAGCGCGTAGAAGATCACCCGGCCCTTGCCTGAAGCTACATCCCAGAGCCGCACCGTTGTGTCCGAGCCTGCCGAGACAACTGCGCGTCCGTCTGCAGTGAATGCGCAGGCGCGGCAGGACAGCGTGTGCCCGGTGAGCGTCATCCGCTCCCGCCCGCCCGGCACGTCCCACACGCGGACCAAGTGGTCCCAACTCGCCGACGCCACGAGGTCGCCGTTGGGAGAGAAGGCGCAGTCGGCGATGATGTCGGTGTGCCCCGCGAGCACCGCGATCTCCTCGCCGCTCGCGCGGTCCCAGATCCTGAGCGTGCGGTCTCTGCTGCCCGAGACGATCAGCCGATCGTCGGGCGAGAAGCACCCGCAGGTGACCAAATCCGTATGGCCGAGGTACCGCATCGCCTCCTCGGCCTCGTGCAGGTCGAGGAGTACCACAGTGTGTTCCTGCGCGAGCAGCAGGTAGCGTGCGTCGTGCGAGAACGACGCGATCTCGGAACCGGGCATCCGCCCGACGATGTCCGCTCCGCCGTCCGGTCGCCTCAGCCACACGAGCGTCTCGTCGCTGGATGCCGAGGCCAACACGGGCCCGTTGGGCAGGGTGTCGCACGATTCCGGCGTCTTGGTGTGTCCTTCGAGAACCGCCGTGACGCTGCCGGACGACGGGTCCCAGAGGCGGATCGTGGTGTCGCGCCCGCCGGTGGCCGCCCACGTGCTGTCGCCGGAGAAGGCGACCGAGACGACCCAGTCGCTGTGTCCACTCCACCCGTGCCGCGTGCCAGCACTTGGCACGCTCCACACCTTGGCGGACTTGTCGTCGCTGGCGGTCACTATGAAGGAGCCATCCGGTGCGAAGACGCACGTGTTCAGGGCGTCCGAGTGCCCCTCGAGCATCGCGTTGAGCGCGCCGCTCCGGCCGTCCCACACACCCAGCCGTTCATCGTCGCTGACCGAGGCCACGAAGCGTCCGTCGGGAGAGAACGCGCAGCAGTTGACCGCACCTGTGTGTCCCTCGAGCACGCCGAGTTCGGTGCCGGAGGCCGTGTCCCACAGCCGCAGCGTGTCGTCGAGCGAGGCCGATACCAGCCGGTCGCTCTCGGGGGAGAAGGACGCCGCGAGGACCGCGTCATCATGTCCTTCGAGCACGCCGCGGGGTCCGCCGGTCGTGGCGTCCCACAGGCGCAGCGTCTCGTCGTCGCTCGCGGTGGCGATGAGCCGGTCGTCCGGCGAGAAGGCGCACCAGTTCACGCAGTCGGCGTGCCCGGTCAGGACGGCGACGGGCCGGCCCCCGTCGACGTCCCAGAGGGTCGCCGCCTCACCCGTTCCCACCGAGACGGCGCGCCTCCCGTCGGATGACAGTGCGAGGTGTCGCAATCGCCCGGCGTCGCCTTCCAGCACCGCGATCGGGCGACCGTCGGCGACCTCCCAGACTCGGAGGGTCCCGTCCTCGCCCACCGAGGCGCACCGCCGCCCATCGGCTGAGAACGCGCACCGTGTGACGGCGGCTGTGTGACCTACAAGCGTCTGCACCGGCTCGCCCGTGACCGCGTCCCGGAGGCAGACCGCGAAGTCGGCGCGCACGCACGCGAGCAGGTTCCTCGAGGCGCAGCCCGCAAGGATAGCGGTGTTCAGGTCGGGCTCGGTGGTGATACGAGCCCGTTCCCGCCCGGTGGCGGCGTCCCAGAGCCGTAGCGTGCGGTCGAAACTCACCGAAGCCACGGTGGTGGCGTCAGCGGACACCACGGCGGAGCGGACCTGCATATCGTGTCCGCTGAGCGTCCGGCGCAGAACGGATGACTCCCGCGGCGGAGTTGTCAGACGTAGCCAGGATCTGCCGTGCCTGTCCCGCGCCTCACGCTCGCGCTTCAGCACAATGCCGAGTGGCCGCGCATCGCCCGCGTCGTCGTCCCATTCCAGGCGGTTATACAGCTGCTGCCAGAGCAGCTCGGGGGAGAGGAGCAGCCGGTGCGCCTCGCGTCCGAGTGCGTCCGCGACAGGCTCCAGCACGAGCCGCTGCTGCTTCCGGTCGGGTTGAGTGGGCATGAGCCTCCTCGGGACAGCCGGGATGGTCCGAGGTCTCAGTCCAGGTACTTGATCGACCCGTTCTTGCGCACCTCGATGACGTGAACAGCCATACCCTGGTCCTTGAGAAGCTTCAGGAGATCCTTGAATCCCACATCGGTGAAGAGCTGTTCGTTACCCGTGGTCACCGCGAACTCGAAGATCGCGGACTGCACCAGGATGACGCCGTTGACAACGTCCACCACCAAGACGGCGCGGTCTTCCATGAGCGACATGACGGCCTTCACGACCGCTTCGGGCGAGACCTTCGACTCCTCGCCGGTGCTGTAGAGCCACTGGATCCAGCCGAACTCCTCTCCGGGCGCGGCGGCCCTGCGTCCTTTGTAGAGGTCGAGCAGCTTGACCATCACATCGTCATCAGGCCAGTGCTGTTTCATCGCGCGCCCCCTCGCGTATAGCGGACGGCCGATGCCCCCGCACATCGAGGTGTTCATACCCGCGCTCCGAGGGTTGACGCACGGGAGGTGTGCTAGGGTCGATGTGAGGGTTGGGCGGTGGGGGCCGCCTGAGACTCGATCGGCCCCCATGGGTACAGCGTGTGCTGAGGATGGGAGGTCCCGGCGCATGAGCAGCAGCGCCGCGCAAAGCACCACCGAACAGCGGGTAGCGCTCGGGGCGTTCCAGCGAGCGCTGGGGCAGGAGGCGCACGTACTCGCCGGCCAGGCCCACCACACGTGGCAGCAACTGCATAACCGGCTGCAGTGGGTCGACGGTCCGGTAGCCGAGTTGACGGCGGCCGAGCGGGAGCGACGCAGCGTGCCCGGCTGCGCTCCCTGGATCCGCACACGGACGCCTTTCCGTGAGTCTGGGAGCTTGTCCCGCACGCTCTCTGGCCACGATGCGCCTGTCACCGCCTGCGCGGTCAGCCCAGACGGGACGTGGATCGTCTCGGCGAGTTTCGATCACTCGCTGAAGATCTGGGATGTGGCGAGCGGACGGGAGCTTCGCACACTCACTGGACACGGTCAGGTGGTCTACGACTGTGCGGTCAGCCCCGACGGAACGTGGATTGTGTC
>JAFGUS010000100.1 GCA_016938395.1 Coriobacteriia bacterium
CTAACAACAAGTATCCAGTCTTCCAAGCAGCCTCAGTGTAGGAAACCACGTACTTCATAACAACGGTGGCCCCGCTGCGCGTAACGGTTCGCAACTGCTGCCTGCCAGTCTGTGTAAGCCCACCAGCCCACCCCTCAGAACTCGTCGAGCGGACTCCTCACACCACACCCACCGCGGTTGAGCACGTGCGTGTAGATCATCGTCGTGCGTACATCCTTGTGACCCAGCAACTCCTGGATCGTCCGGATGTCGTAGCCGCTCTCCAGTAGATGCGTCGCAAACGAGTGTCTGAACGTGTGGCATCCGACGTTCTTCTGCACCCCGGCCCTGCGCACGGCCTCCTTGACCGCCCGCTGCAACACGGTCGGGTGCATGTGGTGGCGCCCCTGCTCGCCGGTGCGCATGTTCTTCCACCGCCGCTCCTGTGGGAACACCCACTGCCAGCGCCACTCGGCTGCCGCGTTCGGGTACTTGCGATCGAGCGCGCCCGGGAGCACCACCCTGCCCCACCCCGCGGCGAGGTCCGCCTCGTGCACCACACGAGCGCGGCGTAGCTGAGCGTGCAACGGCGCCTTCAGCTTCTCGGGCAGCATCGTCACGCGGTCCTTGGCGCCCTTGCCGTCCCGGACTAGGATCTCGTTGGCGCCGAAGTCGATATCCTGCACACGCAGGCGCAGGCACTCGGAGAGCCTGAGGCCGCAGCCGTACATGATGCCCGCCGCCAGGCGGCACTCCCCCGAGAGCTGCGCGAGAACCGCCCGCACCTCGGCACGCGTCATCACCACCGGCAGCCGCTCGGGTCTGCGAGCACGTACGACCTGCCCGAGCGACCCGATGTCCAGCCCGAGCACGTGCCGGTACAGGAACAGCAGCGCCGAGAGCGCCTGCGTCTGCGTGGACGCGCTCACGCCGAGGTCCACCGCCAGGTGGGTGAGGTACGCGTTGACCTCCGCCTCGGCCATCTCGCCCGGATGGCGCAGGCTGTGGAACACGATGAAGCGTCGCACCCACATGAGGTACGCCTTCTCGGTGCGCAGGCTGTAGTGCCGCGCCCGAAGCTCAGCGGCCAGAAGGTCGAGTAGCCGTGGCGCCTGCGCATCGGACATGATGGACTCCGGAATGGTGGTGTCAACGCACCATGATGCGCACGTCAGGCATAACGTGCGCTTAACCAGAACCAACCGAACACAACTGCCGGGAGCGTTCAGCACACGCTACGCGGTGCCCGGCATCAGCACGCTGAAGAGCGCACGGTAGACGGTGTCTACGCTTTCGCCTTGACCGCCTCGCCGATCTCGCGGCCCCACGCCTCGGCGGCCGCGAGGTCGTCGGCCGTGGGCCGGAACTTCACCAGGAAGTCTTCGAACGGCAGCTCGAACCCGATCTCCTCCAGACGCGCGCGCATCTCCTTGTCGGCCCCCTTGCTCCAGCCGTACGAGCCGAAGGTGGCCGCAATGCGGTCGGTGGGCTTAAGGCCCGAGAGGTACTGCAGGTAGCCGGCCACCCGGTAGAGCATCCCGTGGTGGAACGTGGGCGAGCCGAGCACGAGGGCCTTGGCCTCCAGCAGCTCCGCGGTGATGTGCGCGAGCGGACTCAACGCGAGGTCGTAGACTTCCACCTCAACACCGGCGGCACCGATACCCTCGGCCACGCTCCGCGCGATCGCGTCGGTGGAGCCCCACATCGTGGAGAAGACCACGAGCGCCTTGTCGCGCTTCTCGCCCGCGCCCCAGCGCGCGTACGCGTCGAGGATCGCGCCGATATCGTCGCCGCGCCAGATGAGTCCATGGCTCGGGGCCACGATGTCGAGCTTCCAGCCCGCGTCGACCACCTTGGACACGGCCTTGCCCACCGCGGTATCGAGCGGCAGCAGGATGTTGGCGTAGTAGATGCCGAGCTCGGAAAGAGCACCGTCGAGGCCGAACTCGTCGGCGAACCGCTCCTCGCTCGCCACGTGCTGCCCGAACGCGTCGTTGGGCATGAGCGTGGCCGCCTCGGGACAGTACGTGAACATCGAGTCGGGCCAATGCACCATCGGCTGCGCCATGAAGTGCAGCATCTTGCCGCCGAGGTCGATCACGTCGTCCGCCTTCACGGCCTCGACCACGAGGCCGTTGTGGTAGTCGGCCACGCCGCGCACGCCTGAAGGCGACGCCACCACACGCGCGTGCGGGATGGCGGCCATCACCTCGGGCAGGCCGCCGTTGTGGTCGGGCTCCACGTGGTTGACGATGATGTGCGTCACGCGCTCGAGCGGCACCACGCTCTGGATGCGCGCGAGCAGCTCGGGGACGAACGGGGCCTTGGTGGTGTCGACGAGCGCGATGCCGGTCTCGCCCACCACGAGGTAGCAGTTGTAGGTGGTGCCCTCCGGGGTCTCGAACCCGTGGAAGTCGCGCAGACCCCAATCGATCGCGCCGACCCACCAGATCCCGTCGGTCACTTGAGTAGCACGCATGATGCAGCCTCCGTTCGAAGTCGGGTGTTCCCCTACATGATACCCGCGCCGGGCGGTGCGGAGACCCCGGGGAGGTCTGAGGCAGCCTCCTCAGACGTGAGACGGCTCGCGTGGCGGGGGCGGAGGGTCTGAGGCAGCCTCCGCAGGGCGGGTTGTGCCCGAGGACTGCGCCGAGAGCCTCACCGGGGGCTGCGTGTAGCGGCGAGTGCCGGGAGGTCCGAGGAAGCCGCCGCAGCGCGGTCTGTGCGCGAGGACAGCGACGAGGGCCTCACCGGCACTCGCCGCGACGGGAAGATCTAGCTGTCTCTCTCCACGAAGAAGTCGGCCATCGAGAGCAGCAGATCGCGCGCCTTCGACCTCGGCAGCGCCGCCTCGAGCTCGGTCTTGGCCGAGAGCACGAGGTCGCGACCATAGGCACGGGCGAAGTCGATGCTTCCCGCCTCGACCATGATGTCCACGGCCTCCTGGAGTGCCGCCGGATCCTCGGCGCGTGACGCGAGGATTGCGAGCAGCCGGTCGCGCTTCTCCGCGTGCTGGAGCGCATGCACCGCCGCAAGCGTGCGCTTGCCTTCGGTGAGATCGCTCCTGAAGTCCTTTTTGGTGGCCTCGCGCGTGCCCACCAGGTTCAAGACGTCGTCTTGGATCTGGAACGCGAGCCCTGCTGCCAGGCCGAATGCGCGAAGCGCCGCGATCTGCTCCTCGGTGCCGCCACCGATGATGGCGCCCACGGCAAGCGGCACGGCGCCCGAGTAGAACGCCGTCTTGTGGTTGGCCATGATGAGATAGTCGTCGACGGTGAGGTCGAAGCGGTCATCGCGCGCCCAGCCGATGTCGAGGGCCTGGCCCTCGATGGTGCGCGTGGTCATGTCCACGAGCTCCTTGAGCACGCGCAGCCGGCACGTGGGCTCGAGGCCCTCGTCATCGACGACGGTGCCGGTGACGAGCGAGAGCGCGAGGTCGCCCGCGTTGATGGCGAGCCCTTCGCCTTCGACCACGTGCAGGCACGGCTCACCGCGACGCGTGAGCGAGCTGTCCATGATGTCGTCGTGGATGAGCGCGGCGGTGTGGAAGTGCTCGATGGCCGCCGCCGACGGCCAGGCGCGCTTGGGATCCCCGCCGACCGCCTCGCACGCGAGCAGGCAGATGAGCGGCCGGTGCCGCTTGCCAGCGTTCTTGGTGTAGCCGGAAAGTGGGTCGTAGAGATACCGGCGCATATCGCTGTGGACGCCGTTTCGGAAGAACTCGGCCAGGTAGGCGTCGAACTTCTTCGAGTTGCGCTTGAGGTAGAGCTCGAAGGCGGTCATGACCCTCCCGGGGAGCCGCGGTCGGCCGGGCTGCGGCCCGTCATAGTGTAGGGGCCGGACCCGACGCGGGCAACCCGCCTCGGCACGGCGGCTGACCGGGGCCAGGCGGGGTGCCAGCTGCGATGTGAGCCCTAACCGGGTACTACGCCGCCGGCTCCCGGTATCCCTTCTCGAGATACACACCGTCGGCCGTGAAGCGCTTGCGGTACATGAGCATCACCGAGGCGATCGCCCCGATCGATGTGGCCGCCGCGATCATGAGCATCACGACGATCTGGTACTTGGCAGCCTCGAGCGGATCGGCGCCGGCGATCACCTGACCGGTCATCATCCCGGGGATAAATACCACACCGGCGGCCGCCATCGCGTTGATCGTCGGCACGAGCCCGGCGGTGAGCGCTGTCCGCACGCTGGGGCGCGCCGACTCCCACACACCCGCCCCGAGCGCCGTGAGACCGAGCAGCTCGGCCGAGCGCGCGTCGAGGTCGGCGAAGAGGCGCTCCACCGCGAGCGCGATCCCTGTCATCGAGTTGCCGATGACCATGCCGGCGATCGGCAGCACGTAGCGCGCCTCGTACCACACCGGCACGCGGATCACGAGCGCGGTCACGGCGAAGGTCACGGTGAACCCGGTGAGCGCCATCGCCACCACCGAGCTGCCGAACACGCCCGGCGGCGCGTTGCCGGCGCGCTTGAGCACCACGCGCGCCGCGGAGACGACCATCACGCCGAGAAGTGCGAGCACCATGGGCCACGTCTGGTTCACGAACACCCAGCGGAGCACGAAGCCGAGCGCGAAGAGCTGCAGGTACGTGCGCACGGTGGCGATCGCGAGGTCGCGCTCGAGCTTCAGGCCCATCCTGAGCGAGAGCGCGCCTGCCGCAATCACGAACACCGTGGCGAACAGCAGCTCCCACGTGCCGATGGGGATGACGCCGCCGATCGTGGTCTCAGGCATCGGCGGCCTCCTGCGAGACGTTGCGGTCTGTACTCGGGGACGCATCGGAACGCGGTGTCGCCGAACCGCCGAGCACGGTGAGCCGTCCGCCCTCGAGCCGGTAGCGGGCGGTCGCGCTCACATCGGCCCGCACGTGACTCACGCGCACGACGGCACCGCCGTCGGCCACGAAAGCGCCAGTGAGACGCACCACCTCGGCCGCGCTCGCGTCATCGAGACTCGCGTCGGGCTCGTCGAGCAACAGCACGCTTGGGCCGGTGAGCATCACCCGCAGGAGCGCGATGCGTGCGATCTGCCCCACCGAGAGACGGCTCACGTCGCGGTCGGCTGCCACACCGCCGAGGCCGACCCCGGCGAGCGCGTCAGCAAGCGCCTCTGACGAGGGCGGCTCCTGCCCGTGGCGGGCCTTGAGCGACCAGGGCAGCAGCAGGTTCTCGGTCACCGTTCCCGGCACGAGCGCCGGCCGCTGCGGGAGGAGCGCCACCCGGGTTCGCCAGACGTGCGGGGCGATCTCGGCTGCCGGCGTGCCATCGAGCACGAGGTCGCCCTCGACGCCGGGGAGCAGGCGAGCGAGCGCGAGCAGGAGCGTGGTCTTGCCCGACCCCGAGGGGCCGGTCACCTCCGAGAGGGTGCCGGGCGCGAGGACGAGGTCCACTCCGTCAAGCACGACGAGGGGGCCGTCGTCTCCGGCGCGGACCGCGCGCAGGCCGCGCGCTTCGAGAAGCGGCGCGGCGGAGCTGGCGGGCACGGGGTCGCTCACCAGCGGTCCCGGTGCACGCGCGACGGATCGAAGCGCTCCGCCGGCGGTTTGGCCTCGGCAGGATGCCCCACCGCGAGCACGCAGAACGGCTCGACCCCCTCGGGCAGGCCGAGCACCTTCTTGAGCGGCTCTACGCGCTCCGCCTTAGGCCAGAAGCCGAGCCACACCGCCCCCAGGCCGAGCGCGTGGATCGCCACGAGCGCGTTTTCCGTGGCCGCGCCGCAGTCCTGCTGCCACATCATGTCGTGCTTGAGGTCGCCCACGTGGGCCAGGACCGTGATGGCGAGCGGCGCCTCGCGGAGCATCTTCCCGTACGGCGTGGTCTCGGCCATCGCGTCGAGCTGGGCGCGATCGGTGGTGACCACGAAGTGCCACGGCTGCTGGTTGCCCGCCGAGGGCGCAGCCATCGCGGCGCGCAGGATGGGTTCGATGTCGGCTTCGGACACCGGCTCGGCAGTGTACTTCCGGATGCTGCGTCGGCCGAAGATGGCCTCGAGTGCGTCCACGCGAATCACTCCTTGGGGTCGGGGGCGCAAGCGGCCCGGGCGGCATGTCGTCTACGATTCTACCCGTCACGATGCTTGCGCGGCTGCCACGCGGATGCGTAGGGTGAGCACAGCCGAGATGAGAGGACGCCGTGAGCACCGACACCGCGATCGTCTGGCTGCGGCGCGCGCTGCGCTTGCTCGACAACCCCGCGCTCGTCAACGCGGCCGACACCGGAGGGCCGGTCGCCATCGTGTACGTGCGCGAGACGCGCTCTCGGTGGGCACCCGGAGCCGCCGCGCTCGCGTGGCTCGCGCACTCGCTCGCCGCGCTCGACGCCGACCTGCGCTCGCGTGGCTCGCGCCTCCTCGTGCTCGACGGACCCGCCAAGGATGCCCTGCCCGCGCTCGCGTCCACCCTCGGGGCACGGGTGGTCCACCACGACCGCTCGTATGTGCCCGAGATCGCCGAGGCCGACGCGCGGGTGGCCGCAGCGCTTGCATCCGCTGGTGTGTCGGCCACGGCTCACGATTGCACGTACCTGCGCCCGCCGGAGACGCCACTAACCGGCTCGGGCACGCCGTACACGGTCTTCACCCCCTACTTCAACGCCTGCCGACGGCAGCCCGTGGCACACACGCCACTTCCCGCACCCGCGGCGCTGCTGCTGCCCGCCGGACTTCCGGACGGTATCCCGATCGCCTCGGTCGCAGACGGCGCCCCCATCCCGCCTCGGCTCCTCGACTACTTCACGCCCGGCGAAGCCGGAGCGGCCGCCGCGCTGGAGCGGTTCGTCGCCGACGCGCTCGAGGACTACGCCGACGGCCGCGATCGGCCGGACGTCGCGGGCACGTCGCGGCTCTCGCCGCATCTCGCCTTCGGAGAGATCGCGCCATGGCGCGTGATAGCGCGCGTGGAGGGGGCTTCTGGGGGCATCGCGGCCGGTCCGGACGGCTCGTCACCCGGCGCGAGCGCCGAGCCCTTCATCCGTCAGATCCACTGGCGCGAGTTCGGCGGCTACCTGCTGCATCACTTCCCGCACACCGCGACGGAGCCCCTGAAGGAGGAGTTCGGGGCGATGCCGTGGGCCGAGGACGCCGCGGGCCGGGACGCGTGGCGCGCCGGGCGCACCGGGTTCCCGATGATCGACGCCGGCATGCGGGAGCTTGCGGCCACCGGCTGGATGCACAACCGGGTGCGGATGCTCGCCGCGTCGTTTCTCACCAAGGACCTGCTCGTCCCGTGGCAAGACGGCGAGCGCTTCTTCTGGGATTCACTGGTTGACGCCGACCCGGGCAACAACACGCTCGGCTGGCAGTGGGTTGCCGGCAGCGGCGCCGATGCGGCGCCGTACTTCCGCGTGTTCAACCCCATCACGCAGGGCGAACGCTTCGATCCCGACGGCGCCTACGTGCGCGCGTGGGCACCGGAACTCGCGCAGATACCTGCCCGCTGGATCCACCGGCCGCACGAGGCACCCCCCGAAGTGCTCGACGCGGCGGGCGTCGCGCTCGACGGGACCTACCCGCGTCCGCTCCTCGATCACGCCGAGGCACGCCTGCGGGCACTTGCGGCGTACGACGCGGTGCGGGCGGTTAAGAAGGTAGGGCGCTGATCGAGCGCTGGGCGCAGGCACACACCGCCCCGGTGTCCATTCCGCTCAGACGTGACGCGCCAACGGCAGCAGCCCGCGGTCACCGCCGAGTGAGAGTGCTGCCCTTCCGCTCGAGGCCGAGTATCTCGGCCACGTCGGTGCGCTCTTTCAAGCTGAGCAGCCACTCGGCGATCTCGTTGCCGGCCTCGCCGAGCAACCCGAAGTACTCCACCGCGCACTGAGGCTCGGCATCTGCCGGGCCCACGTGAGCCCAGAAGAGGCACGAGTCCTCATCACACGGCAGGCCGAGGTCGCGGACGTGTCGCCGCAGAACACACTCGCGCATGGGGCCGCTCCAGATGGTCGACGGACTCGGCAGAAGCATACCGCATCGCCAGCATGGCTCACGGCTGTGACACGCCGTTTCGCCGAGGGCACCTCGCGGGTAAGCACAGAGGTGGCTGCGACGGATGCCCGCAACGGCAACCTCGTCGGCAAGGGGGGATCCACATGTTACGCGCAGCGCACCGGCGGCTCGGTCTGCTGCTAGCCGCCATCCTGCTGTTCTCCATGATTCCGGCGCTCGGGCCGCCGTCCGCCGCGGCAGCGGCACCGGCGGACATCTGGGTGAGCGCGACCACCGGCAGCGACACCACGGGCGACGGCAGCGCGGCGGCGCCATTCAAGACCATCACCAAGGCGCTCTCGGTGGCGGCCGCGTTTGATGACATCCACGTCATGCCCGGCACGTACAACACGGCGCTCGGGGAGACCTTCCCGCTCGACATCCCCCAGCACGTATCACTCCTCGGGGAGGGACCACCGCTTCCCCACATCGCTGGCGACGGCGTGCATACCACGATCACGCTATACGCGGCGACCGACTTCAGCCTCATCCGGGGGTTAGAGCTGACCGGCGGTGGCAACAGCTTCTTTGCGGGCGGCCTCGCGATCGGCATCGGAGACGATGACGGCAACACGAGCGTCCAGATCTGGGACTGCTACATCCACGACAACATCGACATATCAGGAGCCACGAGCGCCATCAGCGCCGGCGGTGCCGACGGCATGACCATCGGCAACTGTGTGATCACAGACAACATGAGCATCTCCAACGGTGGCGCGATAACCGTCATGGAGTCGCATCCGGTCGCCATCTTCGACTGTGTGATCGAAGACAACGAGGCCGCAGACCACGGGGGCGGCATCTACGCCTTGTGGTCGTACGTGATCCTCGACAACACCTCCGTGTCGCACAATGCCGCAGGCAAACGCGGCGGCGGCATCTACTCCGCGAACTCGGATCTCGACGTCACCGACTGCATCATCGCCGGCAACATGGCCGACGAGTCGGGCGGCGCTCTCGCGATCGACAACGACTACGCGTGGCTCACCAACTGCACGATCTTCGGTAACGAGGCACCGGACTTCGCCGGCATCCTGAGCACGAGCGTCCTACCTTCCGACTGGGGGATGATGAACTCGATCATGTGGGGCCACGGCGAAGCCGACCTCACGAACGGCTGGACCTGCACCTACTCGTGTATCGAGGACGACGGCATCTCGGGCACCGGCGTCATCCACGACGACCCGCAGTTCACCTCCATCCCGGGTGATGGTCCGCCGGACCTGCACGTGCTGCGCGGCTCGCCCTGCATCGACACCGGTGACCCGGTGAACGAGTACTCCGGCGAGGACATCGAGAACACGCCGCGCCCGCTCGACGGTACGGGCGACGGCACCGCGCGTACCGACATGGGCGCTTACGAGGTACCCGAGTTCGGCGTGTTCCGACTCGATGGTGAGACCCGATACGAGACCGCATGCGAGGTGTGGACCAGCACGATCGACTACGCTGAGATAGCGGTCATCGCCACCGGCGAGAACTTCCCGGATGCGCTTTCCGCCTCGGCGCTCGCCGGGGCGGTGGACGGGCCGCTGCTCCTCGTGCGGCGCGACACGGTACCCGACATCGTCGTGCAGACGCTCGATGACCTGTACGTCGAACGTGTCTACGTCGTCGGCGGAACGAGCGCGGTCTCGGCCGCCGTGGCCAGCGATCTCGAGGGGGCGGGGTACCCGGTCAGCCGCATTGCGGGTGTGGACCGCTACGAGACCGCCGCTGAGGTGGCCCGCGAGGTGGCGAGGCTCATGGGCAGCAGCTTCTCGAAGAGCGCGTTCGTGGCACGCGGCGACACCTTCCCCGACGCCCTCGCGGTCTCGGCATGGGCGTATGCCGGGGGCACGCCGGTGATCCTCACGCGACCCACGGTCTTGCCCGATCCCAGCGCGGACGCCCTTGAAGACCTCGGTATCGAGCACGTGCTCATCCCCGGGGGCACCGTTGCGGTGAGTGCGGTCGTGGAGAGCGCCGTTGAGGCGATCACGGGCGAGTCGGCCAGCCGCTGTGCGGGGTCCAACCGCTACGACACGGCACGGCTCGTTGCCGAGTTCCAGTCCGACGTACCCTGTCCGCTCACCTATCACCGCATCGGTCTGGCGACCGGTACGGACTTCCCCGATGCGCTCGCCGGTGGCGCCGCCTGCGGCGCGGCCCGCGGTACGCTGCTGCTGACCGATCCCGCGACGCTCTCTGTGCCCACCCACGAGTTCCTGACCGTGCACGCCAGTGCGATCTACGTAGTGGATGTGTACGGCGGCATCAACGCCATCAGTGAAGCGGTGCGAACAGCGGTACTCGCCGCACTCGACTAGTACCCGATAGCGGCCACCGACAGAGGGGCCCCGGAGCCGCACTGCGGGTCCGGGGCCTCATGGCGGAGGCGTGTGCGAATCGAACACACCCGGGACGCTCTTCACGCCCCACGACGGTTTTGAAGACCGCGGAAGCCACCAGGCCC
>JAFGUS010000101.1 GCA_016938395.1 Coriobacteriia bacterium
CGTGCTCGGCGGCGGTCCTGGCGGCTTCGGCGCGGCTTTCGAGGCTGCCCGGCTTGGTGCCGAGGCCACACTCGTCGAGCGTGCGCGCCTCGGCGGCACGTGCCTTAATTGGGGGTGCATCCCCACCAAGACGATCCTGCGCTCGGCGCGTATCGTCGCCGATACCCGTGAGGCGGCGACCTACGGCCTCAACTCCGCGGTCGCGTCGGTTGATATCGATGCGCTCAGGCAGCGCAAAGAGGGGGTCGTCGACGAGCTCGTCGGCCAGGTCGAGTCGAGCGCGAAGAGGCTGAAGGTGCGCGTGGTAGAGGGCGACGGCCGGCTGAGCGGCCCGCGGAGCGTCGAGGCCACGCTGGCCGACGGTTCGCGCGAGACGATCGAGGCCGATGCGGTGATCCTTGCGACGGGCTCCGACGTGTTCCGTCTTCCCTCGATCGATCACGAGCTCGAGGGTGTGTGGACGAGCGACGATGCGGTCACGCTCCCTGAGATCCCGAAGAACATCGTCATCATCGGTGGAGGCGTGATCGGACTGGAGTTCGCGTGCGCGTACGCAGCCTTCGGCAGCGTGGTCAATGTCGTGGAGCTCATGGAGCAGGTGCTTCCCGGCAACGACAAGCGCGTGGTGAAGCAGACGCAGGCCGCCCTCGAGGAGATGGGCGTGGTCTTCCATCTCGGCGATGCCGTCGAAGTGGTGGAGCGGGTCGACGGGCGGATGCGGTCCACGCTCAGAAGCGGCGCCGTGCTCGAGAGCGACATCGTCATGAGCGCGGTCGGTCGCGTGCCCAACTCGGCAGGCTTCGGCTTCGAGGAGGCCGGCGTCGAGTTCGATCGACGTGCGGTGAAAGTGGATGCGCACCTCCGCACCTCAGTGCCAGGCGTGTATGCGGTGGGTGACCTCATCGGCGGGATGATGCTCGCGCATGTGGCCGAGGAGGAGGGTGTCGTCGCTGCGCGGAACGCGGTGGCCGAACTCTCCGGCGCGGGGACGCATATGGAGAGCGTGCGCTACGACTGCATACCCGCCTGCGTCTACACGTTCCCCGAGGTCGCGGTCGTGGGCAGCGCTCGCGACGCGGCCAAGGAGCGCGGGCTCGACGTGACGCAGTCCGTGGCCAAGTTCGCCGCCAACGGAAAAGCGCTCGGCGAGGGGGAGAGCGACGGATTCGTGCAGCTCGTGGCCGAGAAGGGCTCCGGGCGGATCATCGGCTGCCAGATCGTCGGACCACACGCGGTGGAGACGATCCACGAGGTGGCGCTCGCGATGCGTCACGATCTCACGGTACGGCAGCTTGCCGAGACCGTGCACGCGCACCCCACCGTCTCCGAGGTCATCCGCATGGCGTGCGCGGACGCCGCAGCCAAGTGCGGTTGCTAGCGTGGCTTACGAGCATGGAGTGGGGGCACGGCGGCTGCCTGAATGGCTCCGGCGCCCGATCGCGCACGGCGGTGAGTACGCGGCAGTGGAGGGGCTGCTCGACGAGTTGCACCTTTCCACCGTCTGTCGTGAGGCCAAGTGCCCTAACCGCGGTGAGTGCTACGCCAGCGGCACTGCCACGTTCCTGATCGCGGGCGACGTCTGCACGCGCGGATGCCGGTTCTGCGCGGTCGAGTCGCGCCACCCCGCACCACTCGACCCCGATGAGCCCGCACGCGTGGCCGAGGCGATCGCGCGGATGGGCCTGCGGCACGCGGTCATCACCATGGTGACGCGCGACGATCTCGCAGATGGGGCCGCAGGGCACGTGGCTGCGACCATCGTCGCGGTTCGGGACCGCACGCCGGAGGTCGCGATCGAGGTCCTGGTGAGTGATCTCCGCGGGCAGCCGGAGGCCATCGACACCGTGGTGGATGCGCTCCCTGACGTCTTCAATCACAACGTCGAGACCGTACCCAGGCTCTACGAGACGGTGCGGCCCGGCGCTGACTACCGCCGGAGCCTCGGCGTACTGGCGCGCGTCAAAGGGCGCGTGCCGCAGATACCAGTGAAGTCGGGCCTGATGCTTGGACTCGGTGAGACACACGACGAGGTCGTAGCCGTGATGCGCGATCTTCGCGAGGCGGGTTGCGAACTGCTGACCCTCGGACAGTATCTGCGTCCGAGCGCGGCGCACCTGCCGGTCGCCGAGTTCGTCGAACCGTCGGAGTTCGCCGAGCTCGCGCGGGTCGGACGTCGACTCGGATTCTCAGGTGTGGCGAGCGCACCGCTCGTACGTTCGAGCTATCACGCGGCCGAACTACTGGGCTAGGGCCGTCCGGCCCCTAGACCTTCTCGAAAAGGATGCACGCGCCAGAGCGGTCGCGACCGGCCTGCTTGGCGCCGTAGAGCGACTGGTCGGCCGCTGCGAGCAGGCCCTCTACGCTGCGCGGCTCCGAACCTGCGACGTCGTGGCTCACGACGACACCGATGCTCACGGTGAATCGCAGGGTGTCACCGTTGGGGGCGGTGACCGATATCGAACGCACCGAGTCGAGGAGCCGCGTGGAGAGCTCCGTGCAGTCGGTCTCCGCCGTCTCGGGGGCGATGACCGCGAACTCGTCTCCGCCGTACCGCACGACGAGGTCCGAGCCGCGCACGCCCGCGCGCAGCGCGGCTGCGACCGCCTGGAGCGCCGCGTCGCCCATGGCGTGGCCGTACTGGTCGTTCACGTGTTTGAAGTGATCGATGTCGACCAGCAGCACCGCGAGCGGGTGCCCGTACCGAGCGGACCACGCGGTCCACTGCGGGAGATGTGTGTACAGCGCACGACGGTTGTACACGCCGGTCAAGGGGTCATGCGTCGCGTAGGCTGCCAGGCGCATCGTGTCGCTCCAGGAGCGCGTGAGGCTCGCCGCGAGAAGCGCCGCGAGTGAGTCGGCGGGGAACCTGCGCGCGATCTCGTTCACCAGCCGCTGCACGTGCACCTGGTAGACGGCGTGGCGCTTGACCGCCTGCGCCGGCTCGGTCAGTTCGATCAACTCGCCGAATACCGGGTCGATCATGAAGAACTCGACCCGCGCCGCAAGCGCGAGCGTCTGCTCGACATCGAGCGACCCGAGGGAATCGAGGTCGATCGTCTCGAGCTCCGCGTAGAGATCGTTCAGGCGCTCCGTGAGACCGGTGGTGTCGTTGACGAGATCGGGCAGAAGCCCGTTCTCCCAGGCCTCCAGCAGGCCCTCCCACCAATCGGTGTGCTGCGCCTCGTCCTCGGCCATTCGGCCAAAGAACGCGGCGAGTTCGGGCTCTGCGCAGTCGCGTGCGAGTGACTGATAGAGCCGGTCGGCGAAGACGTCCATCTTCACGCAGAGCTCGAGGATCTCGCGCATATGGACCTCCACCAGTCGGATGACTCCCTGATGAGAGTATATCCCCCGGACTGCTACCATGGACCGATGGTGTGGGAGCCCCGAACATACCGGCACGTCGTGGACGCCTCCGGCCTGGTGGCGTCAGCCGTCACGCTCGGTGAGACCGATCTGCAGGTGCTCACACGCCGCGATCTCTCGGATGACGCGTTGCGGACGGTCGAGATCCTGCGATACGACCTCCAGCGATACCTCGCGCTGCATCCGCGTTTCGCCGAGAGCTACGTACCGGTGGCCGTGGAGGCGGATGCGCCCGAGATGGTTCGAGCCATGGCGACGGCGGCCGAGGCGGCCGGCTGCGGTCCGATGGCTGCTGTCGCAGGGGCGATCGCGGAGCGTGTGGCACGTGCGCTCGAGCCGTCATCGGCCGAGGTGATTGTCGAGAACGGCGGTGATATCTTCCTGATCGGGCACGCGCCGCGCCGCGTGCTGCTCGTGGCCGGGGACTCTCCGCTCTCGGGTCGGGTGGTGCTTGCGCTGGACGCCGACGCCTGTCCGGTCGCGGTCTGCACGTCTTCAGGCAAAGTAGGGCATAGTGTCAGCCTCGGCTCCGCGCACGCGGCTACCGTCATCGCGACTGATGGTGCGCTTGCGGACGCTGTGGCGACCGCGCTCGGCAACCGGGTGCACGGGCAGGATGATCTGGAGAGGGCGCTCGCGTGGGCATGCGGGGTTCCGGGTATACGGGGTGCCGTGGTGATAGCAGGAGATGCGATCGGCGCGCGTGGAGACGTGCGGTTGGAGCCGGTAGGCTGATAGGCCACCGGTAGGTGTCACCGGTTCGGAAAGGGGTGTGCGAATGGACAGCATCGACGAGCTGGACATGTTCGAAGCGGACCGTCGCCTCGCGCTCTACAACGAGTATCGTGATGCGGCACGTGTCTTCACCTACTACATCGAGACGGAGCTCAGGGCGTATCTCGCCAACGGTGTCGACGTGGAGCCCGTCAACAGCTCCGGCGGCATCTACTTCAAAGTCACGCTGACCGACGTGTGGATCTACGAGGCCGAGCGCATGAACCGCTTTGTACCCGAAGCGGTCATCTACTCCGTCAACGACGTCCACGTGCAGACCCTCAAGGGCGAGGAGTAGGCAGCGGATGAGCGCTGAAGGACCGTGCGCGCCAACATCACATGATGACGCCGATCTGCGCGCCGAGAAGCTGCGCGCGGAGATCCGGCACCACGCCTGGCGCTACTACGTGCTCGACCAGCCGGAGATCTCCGATGCCGCGTACGATGCACTGGTGCGTGAGCTCGAGGCGATCGAGGAGGTGTATCCCGATCTCGTCACCTCCGACTCGCCCACGCAGCGCATCGGCGCGCCTCCGCTGGATGCGTTCGCACCGGTCACCCACGCCGGGAGGATGTACTCGCTCGACAATGCGATGGATCTCGGTGAGCTCGATACGTGGCTCGAGCGGGTCGCTCGCGAGACCGCGGGTCGCGATCTCGGGTTCGTGTGCGAGCTCAAGATCGACGGAAGCTCGCTCGCGCTCACGTTCGAGGACGGGGAGTTGGTCAGGGCTGCCACGCGCGGCGACGGTACCACGGGCGAGGACATCACGGCCAACGTCCGCACGGTCAAGGACGTCCCGCTCAGGATCGGGGTGCCATGGCCGAACCTCAACGACATGCCGCTCTTCGGTCACGAGACCGAGGCGTGGCGTCTCGAGGTCCGCGGCGAGGTCTACATGCCCAAGGCGAGCTTCGAGCGCCTGAACGAGGAGCAGGAGGCCGTCGGGCAGCCACCGTATGCGAACCCGCGCAACGCCGCCGCCGGCGCCGTCCGTCAGAAGGACCCGTCGGTGACCGCTTCGCGCGACCTGGCCACCTTCATGTATCAGATGGTGCAGGTCCGCGCGTTCGGGGTCACGAGCCAGCGCGAGGCGCTCCAGTGGCTCCGCGACGCCGGTTTCCGGGTCAACCCCGATGTCGAGTTCTGTGCCACTCCCGATGAGGTGCACGCGTACTGCGAGCGTGCTATCGCCCGCCGCGGCGAGCTGCCGTACGAGATCGACGGTGTGGTCGTGAAGGTGGACTCCTTCGCGCTTCAGGAAGAGCTCGGCTTCACGTCCAAAGCACCCCGCTGGGCGATCGCGTTCAAGTTCCCACCTGAAGAGAAGACCACCATCCTGCGCGACATCCGCATCCAGGTGGGCCGCACCGGCGCACTCACGCCGGTCGCCGAGTTCGACCCGGTGTTGGTGGCGGGTTCGACGATCGCGCGCGCGACGCTCCACAACGAGGACGAAGTCCGCCGCAAGGGCGTGCGCATAGGCGACACTATCATCGTGCGCAAAGCGGGTGACGTGATACCCGAGGTCGTCGGCGCGGTCGAGCGGCTCCGCGACGGCAGCGAGCGTGAGTGGCGGATGCCCGTCGCGTGCCCGAGTTGCGGAAGCCCGGTGTGGCGCGAGGAGGGTGAGGTCGTTCCGCGGTGCACGAACGCGGGTTGTCCGGCGCAGCGACTCGAGCGGCTCAGCCACTGGGCATCGCGCGGGGCGCTCGACATCGAGGGCATGGGGCCTGAGATCATCGGGCGGCTGGTGGAGGCGGGGCTGCTCCACGACGTGGCCGACTACTACTCGCTCACCTTTGACCAGCTCGCCGCACTGGATCTCGGCCGGATGAAGAAGGACGGTTCCCCGGTCCTCCTCGGCGAGACGATGGCGCGCAAGCTGCTGGCGAGCATCGATGCGAGCAAGAACCGGCAGCTCTCCCGGCTCGTCTTCGGGCTCGGGATCCGGCACGTCGGCGCGACGGTGGCCGAGGCGCTCGCGCGTGCGTTCCCCGAGCTTGACGCGCTGCTTTCGGCCACGGGGGAGGATCTCGCCGCAGTCGAGCAGGTCGGGCCGAAGATCGCCGAAGCGGTCCGTGCGTTCGCGGACAACCCGGAGAACATCGCGATCGTGGGACGTCTGGCCGAAGCTGGTGTTCGGACCGCTGACGAACCACGCGGCCCGGGGCGCGAACAGACGCTCACCGGTACCACCTGGGTGCTCACCGGGTCACTCGAGGGCTTCACACGCACCGAGGCAAGCGAGGCGCTCAAGGCGCTCGGCGCGAAGGTGAGTGGGAGCGTCAGCAAGAAGACCACGTTCGTGGTGGCGGGCACCGATCCTGGCAGCAAGTACACCACCGCGCTCGAGCTCGGTGTCCCGGTTCTCTCGGAGGACGAGCTCGCGGTGGTTCTGGAGTCGGGCACGGCGCCGGAGGTCGGCCGGTGAGCCGGTTCGGGCTCGGGGCGTGTCGGCGGATGGACGTGCGGTGAGGCAGGGACCGCCGCTCTCGCTTGATGCTCGCGCCTGCGATCGCTGCGGGGCATGTCTCGCTGTCTGTCCGCATGATGCGCTGAAAGTCGGCCGGACGTACCTGAAGGTCGACTGGGCACGCTGCGACGGATGTGGGGCCTGCGCCCGCGTCTGTCCCCGCCGTGCGATCGTCTCGCGGGCTGCCACATCATCGCTGGGCACGCGCACGCGCACCCAGCCGGTGGCGCGCAAGCGCTCGAGCGGCGTGGCGGTCGTCGGCCCCACGCCTCGCACACGGAGCGCGGCCGCCAAGGCCGCGAGCATGACGCCGAAGCGCGCGCCCCGTGGTGGTTCGCGGGGAGGGTTCCAGTGGACGCTGCTCGAGGCGGCCGCGATGCTCTCCGTGACGTTCTCCGTGTTCATGATGAAGGAGGCGATCTCGGTCTCAGAGTGGGTGACTGCGCTCGATGCGCAGGCGCAGCTGCTCGTGCGGGTGCTCGTGCTGGCGCTCTACTACGCTGCACAGGTGGGCGTCATCGTCTGGCTGGTGCACCGCCGCGGGGGTGACCCCGCGCTGGCGCTCGGCATCCGCCATGAGAGTCATCCGTGGCAGGAGGTGCTGGGATCCGCAGGGTCCGTGATCGTCGGCCTTGTGGTCACCCGGGCGTTGGCGTCGGTCTATGCCCTCGTCACGCGCGAGATGGGCCTGTTGCCCCACTCGGTCACCGATCTGCCATCGGTCTTCGGCGGAGGTGGTGCGGGCTTCATGCTCGCCGTGCTCATGGTGGTGCTCATCGGCCCGACGGTGGAAGAGCTCGTGTTCAGAGGCGCCCTGCAGGAGGGTCTCGCGGCCCGCTTCGGAGTGTGGCCGGCGATCGTGGTGCAGGCGGCGCTGTTCGCGGCGTTCCACCGGAGCTGGTGGCTGCTGGTGCCCACCTTCATCCTCGGCGTGGTGCTCGGCTATCTGGCCGAGCGTCGTGACAGCCTCTGGCCGCCGATCGCACTGCATGCGCTCTACAACGCGATAACCGTGGTCGCGGCGTTCCTGGTCTCAGCACCGTCGGCATGAGTCCGTCATCGGGGGATCGTGGCGAGCGGATCTGCAGGTGCACGGGGCGATCACTAGTTCTCGCAAAGCGCGGAGTTCGTGTACACTAAACGCGATTCGGTACGGTAAGCGGCGCGACAAGATGGGGGGAGTCCGAGTGTTCGAATGTGAGTGCCTGCCTCGGTGTCCGTTCTTCCACGATCAGATGGCCAACATGCCGTCGACTGCGGAACTGATCAAGAAGAAGTTCTGCTCCGGGCCGACTGCGGACAACACGCACTGTGCCCGGCATATGGTCTTCGTGCGTTTGGGCAGGGAGGGCGTGCCCTCCGATCTCTACCCGTCCGACGTCGAACAGGCCCAGTCGATACTGCGCGGCTGAGCGAGCGCTCCCGGCCGGCGAGTATCACGGCGTAGGGTATCCATGACGTTCCTCTCGGGTATGATGGAGCGCGTCTTATAGCACCATCTCTCCCACGGAGGATCCTCGTATGGCGATCACCGAAGCCGACGTACGCCACGTCGCGATGCTTGCCCGCCTGGCGCTCACCGACCAGCAGGTCGGGTCACTCACGGCCGAGCTCGGCTCGCTCCTCGGCCACATCGACGAGCTGCGCAAGCTTGATCTGGACGGAGTCGAGCCCACCGCTCATCCGCTCGCGATGACGAACCGCATGCGTGAGGACGTGGTCGTTCACGGTCTCGCGCGTGAAGAAGCGCTCAGGAACGCCCCGGATACCGATGGCGCCGCGTTCGTGGTTCCGGCAATCACGGGTGGAGGGGATGTTTCATGAGCGCGCTCGACCTCTCCTCCCTAAGCGCGCGTCAGGTGCGCGACGGTGTCGCGGCGGGTGACTTCTCGGCACGTGAGCTGGCGGATGCCTCCTATGCGCGCATACAGGCCCTGGACGCTGACGTGCACGCGTTCCTGCAGCTCACGCCGGCACTCGCATATGAGGCAGCCGACCGCATCGATGCCGCCCGTGTCGCTGGTGAGGAGCTCCCGCCGCTTGCGGGGGTTCCCGCCGGCATCAAGGACAACATGAACCTCATCGGCACGCGCACGACCTGTGCGAGCCGCATGCTTGAGAGCTACGAAAGCGTCTACGACTGCACAGCCGTACGCCGACTGCTCGATGCGGGTGCGCTGCCGATCGGCAAGCTCAATATGGACGAGTTCGCGTTTGGCTCCTCGACCGAGAACTCGGCGTTCGGCCCCACCCGTAATCCGTGGAGCCTTGATTGCGTCCCTGGGGGCTCGAGCGGGGGGAGTGCCGCATCGGTCGCCGCCGGAATGGTCAGCATCTCGCTGGGCAGCGATACGGGCGGTTCGATCCGTCAGCCAGCAGCTCTCACCGGCACCGTCGGACTCAAGCCCACCTACGGGCGGGTGAGCCGGTACGGGGTGGTGGCGTTTGGCTCTTCGCTCGACCAGATCGGCCCCTTCGGCAAGACCGTCGATGACGCCGCGCTCGCACTCGAGGCCATCGCCGGCGAGGATCCGTACGATGCAACGTCGGCAGCGGCGACTGTGGAGCCGTATGCGGCGGTACTCGACGGTGATGTGCGCGGGCTGCGCGTCGGTCTGGTGACCGACATCCTTGAGGTCGAGGGATGTGCTGCCGAGGTGAGGCAGAGCGTGCTCGACGCGGCGAAGATGTTCGCCGCACTCGGTGCGGATGTGGCGGAGGTCACGCTGCCGAGTGCCAAGCACGGCCTCGCGGCATACTACGTCATCGGCCCCGCCGAGGCGTCATCGAATCTCGCACGCTTCGACGGGATCCGTTACGGACACCGTGTCGACGATGCGGCGGACGTGATCGATCTCTATTCACGTTCGCGAACCGAAGGCTTCGGCCCCGAGACCATCCGCCGCATCATGCTCGGGACGTATGCGCTTTCTGCCGGATACTACGATGCATACTACGGGCAGGCACAGAAGGCCCGGACGCTCATCATCCAGGACTTCCGCAAGGCGTTCGAGCAGTTCGACGTGCTTCTCACGCCAACGACACCGGAGCCCGCGTTCCGCTTCGGGGAGAAGTCGGACCCGTATACGATGTACCTGAACGACTTCTATACGATTCCCGTGAACCTTGCCGGCAACTGCGCTATCAGCGTTCCAAGCGGTCTGTGCTCGGAAAGCGGCATGCCGCTCGGCCTGCAGATCATCGGTGATCACTTCGCCGAGACGACGGTGTTGCGGGCCGCTGTGGCGTACGAGAAGGCACTCGGGTTCGATACCACTCCGCCGCTCGTCCGGGGGCGCGTGTAACCCGTACGACGGGCTCTGCGGAGGTGTGGTTTGCCGTTCGTCGGCGTGCATGCGTGCGATAGACGCCACGCGGGTAGCATCATCCCAGGGGAGTGGAGCGTCCGCGGACGCGGGCGCCTGGGTTTGGGGGTGCGCCATGAGGCGATGGTCTCGTCCGTTGGCACTGTCCTTCGTGCTGCTCGTCGTGCTCGTTGGGGTGACGCCCGCTGCGGGGATGATGTCGCCCGCAGCACCCATGAACGGCGCTCTGACGGCCACCTGGGAGCGCAACTGGGGGAGCTTCGGTGCGCTCGACGGGCAGTTCAGCGGTCCACTCGATGTCGAGGTGGACAAGATGGGCCGTGTGTATGTGACCGGTGTGACGGACGTCGCCGACAAGCGTGTGCAGGTATTCGACTCTGATGGCGTGTTCCTCGGCAAGACGACCCAGGGGTGGGACGGCCAGCCGCTCTCATCGCCCCGCTCGCTCGCCTGCGACCGGCGGGGGAACGTCTTCGTGGGGCAGATGGGCAACGGCGGACTCGTCAATCGCTACCTTCCACTGCTCACGCTGCCCTCGCCGTCCTTCGACGAGGCGACCGGTTGAACACCCATCAGCGCCCCCGAAGGTCTCGGGGTATCGCTCGACGGTCACGTATACCTGACGGATACGGTGCTCCACAACATCCAGATCTGGGATTCGTACGGTGTCGGATTCGGTTCCTGGACGCCAGAAGGCATACCGACGACCGGGTTGGATGTGTCCGAGGACGGACTGGTCTTCACCACGACCGGAACGATGGATGGCACCACGGAGTCGGTCGTCGTCTACGACGACGACCCGGCGACACCACCGCTCGTCTGGGGCGGCCACGGGATCGCCTGGGGTGATTTCCTCTCGCCCGCCAGTGTCGCCGTCGACCCGGTCGGCCGCTCCTTCGTCGTCGAGACCGACGGGCATCGCGTCCAGGTCTTTGGTGCCGAGGGACAAGTACTACAGGTGTTCGGCTCATTCGGCTCCGGGGACACGCAGTTCTCGCATCCGCGGGGGATCGCACTCGGCCCCGATCGCACGGTCTACATCGCCGACTCGGCCAACCACCGCGTGTCGAAGTGGAACGTGGCCGTGGCCACCGATGAGCTGGAGGTAGCGGGGGCGACCCGCATCTCCACGGCGATCGAGGCATCGAAGAAGGCGTATCCGGTAGATGGCAGCGTGGACATCGTGATTCTCGCGACGGCGTACAACTGGCCCGACGCTCTCGGCGGTGCCGCGCTGGCCGGCGCGGTGCACGGACCGCTGCTGCTGACCCCTGCGAATATGTTGCCTGCCGAGGTCGCGGCGGAGATCACGCGCCTCGCGCCCAAGCGCGTCTACGTGCTCGGCGGCACCGGAGCGGTCAGCGACGCCGTGATGGACGCGGCCCAGGCACTCACATCGGAAGACATCGCGACGCGGCTGCCCGGTGGTGATCGCTACGAGACAGCCATCGCCATCGCCGCCGAGGTCAAGGCGATGCGCGGTTCGCGGTACGATGGGACCGCGTTCGTCTGCACTGGCCTCGACTTCCCCGATGCTCTGTCGGCGGCTCCGGTGGCGGCGGCCAACGGCTGGCCTATCTACCTCACACCCCCGGATCACCTGCCGACCGAGGTGGCGGACGCGATGATGGCGATGTACGGCGGCAACCCCTCCAACCATGGCTACATCATCGGGGGAACGGGAGCCGTGAGTGAGACGGTCGCCGATGCGCTCAACGAGGCCCCGTTCATGGGCTACATGCGCATCTGGGGCGACGACCGCTATGAGACTTCCGCCGAGGTGGCAAGGATCGGCTTCAGCGGGCTCGGGATGCTCATGTCGCGTCCGGCGCTGGCCACGGGCGAGGACTTTCCCGATGCGCTTGCTGGCGGCGTGCTGCAGGGGAGCGACGCGTGCCCGGTGCTCCTTACCCGGGGCTCCGTGCTCAGCCCGCATGCTGCTGCCGTGCTGACCGAGCACAAAGACATGATCTACGAGATCCGCTACCTCGGCGGGACGGGCGTGCTCACGCCGGCGGTGCGGACCTCGGCCAGGGCACTTCTCTGGTAGCGCAGCGCGTTGGGCGCTTGCTCGGGTAGAATCGATACCTGTGCATCCGCCCCGCGTCCGTGTGAGGAGTCCCGTCTTGGCGAAGGACCGTTTGCTCGACGTGCTCGAACGCTACGAAGCCGTCATCGGCCTCGAGATTCATACTGAGATCACCGCCGCGAACACGAAGATGTTCTGCGGCTGCCCGGTCGCCTTCGGTGGCGAGCCCAACACACGGGTGTGCCCGGTATGCCTCGGTCTGCCCGGCGCATTGCCGGTGCCCAACGAAGCCGCCATCGAGTGGACCGTGCTCGCAGGCCTCGCGACAGACTGCGACATCGCGCTCTGGAGCCAGTTCCACCGCAAGCAGTACTTCTATCCCGACATGCCCAAGGACTACCA
This sequence comes from Coriobacteriia bacterium, assembly GCA_016938395.1. The sequence goes on from JAFGUS010000101.1 coordinate 12,375, forward strand.
GATCTCACAATACGACCTGCCGTTCTGCTCGGGCGGTGTGATCGAGGTCGAGGTCGACGGACCCGGTGTGGCCGAGCGGATCGACCTCGGCGGCGATGCCGTGTCCGTAGGGCCCGGAGCTGTTGCCGAGGATGGTGGCTACCGCACGCGCATAGGCATCACGCGCATCCACCTCGAGGAGGACACCGGCAAGATGGTGCACGTGGGCGGCTCGGAAGGCCGTATCGCAGGCGCCACACATTCACTCGTGGACTTCAACCGCGCGGGCACGCCGCTCATGGAGCTTGTGAGCGAGCCCGACATCCGCACGCCCGAGGAGGCGCGCCGCTTCGCGCAGAAGCTGCGCAGCATCTGGCTTGCGCTCGGCGTCAGCGATTGCAGCATGGAGGAGGGCTCGATGCGGGTGGACGGCAACGTGTCCATCCGCCCGCGCGGCGCCACCGAGCTGGGGACCAAGAGCGAGGTCAAGAACATGAACTCGTTCAAGGCGCTCCACGACGCGCTCGCCTACGAGATCGTCCGTCAGGCCGACCTGTTGGATGCGGGGGAGGTCGTGGTGCAGGAGACGCGTCACTGGGACGCCACCGCGCGCCGTACGAGCGGTCTTCGCAGCAAGGAAGAGGCGCACGACTACCGGTACTTCCCCGAGCCCGACATGGTGCCGTTCAGCTTCACGCCCGAGTGGATCGAGGGACTCGCGGCCGGGCTTCCCGAACTTCCCGATGCGCGCCGCGACCGCTATATGGTCGACTACGCGCTACCAAAGGGTGATGCCGCTATGCTCGCGGCCGACACCGCGACGGGCTGCTACTTCGATGCGACCGTGGACATCGCCGGCGCCGACCGCGCCAAGCAGGTGGCCAACTGGATGCTCGGCGATCTGACGGCGCATGTGAACGCGGCGGGCATCGGCATGGGTGACGCACGCGTGACGCCCGCGCTTCTTGCCGAGCTCATCGGGCTCGTCGAGGATGGCGCCATCAGCGGCAAGCAGGCCAAGCAGGTCTTTGCCGAGGCTGCCGAGACCGGCGATGCGCCGGGCGCGATCGTCGAGGCGCGCGGGATGAAGCAGGTCTCCGACACCGGTGCGATCGAGGCCGTCGTGGCCGTGGTGCTTGAGGCGAATCCTGCCGAGGTCGAGAGCTACCGCGCCGGCAAGACGTCGGTGATCGGCTTCTTCGTCGGCCAGGTCATGCGCGAGATGCGCGGCCAGGGCAATCCCGCCGTTGTGAACGAGGTCTTGCGGCGCATGCTCGGGTAAGTACCACAGGGCACCACTCCGGGGACGCTCGGCTCGCTGTGCGCGGCGGACAGACCGCGCCAGCGGAGGCGTCGTCCAGCACCCCGAAGCGACGCCCACCCAACCCCTCTCCCTGAATCGTGTCAGACCCCGCTGCTAGGGTCTGCCCAGGGGCACAGGAGCAGTGCGGCGGAGACGCCGCGGACACCAGGGGGTGTACCCGATGCAAGAGGAGAGTGGTCGTCGCGAGGAGAGGGGAGCGGGAGGAGCCGAGTCGGCGAGGATCCTGATGATGGACGCGGGCGCCGCGGCGGGACTTCCCGATCCGGTGGACACGTTGCTCGAGGCACATGCCACTGTCGTGGCTGAGATCCGGACACGAGCGGCGCAGCCGGATCTCGATGGACGTGAGATCAAGGTTCTCGCCAAGACGCTTATGGCGCTGGAGTCAGCCATCGACATCATCACTGACGGTCCGATTGGCGTGGCGTACACGTAAGGACCGGGCGGCTCCGTCGGCTCACGTGCAGGGGCGCCCGAAATCGCAGGGTGGGGCGTCCCTGCCGTGGGCGCGGGTGTGACTCCGGCTACGAGCCGAACACCGCGCCAAGCTGTTGCTCGCTCACCGACTTCAGCACCTGCGCACGTGCGATAGGGTCGAGCGAGGCAAGCTCCTCGGCGATGCGCCCTTCGGCCTCCTCGATGCGCTCGTTCCGTGTGTCGAGGAGAACGTCGGCGAGAAGCACCGCGCCCAGACCGAGGATGGCACCCGGGATCGCCCAGGCGAAGAAGCCCCGGCGTCTGTGGGTGAGCGTGAGTGCGCCAATCAGCAGTCCGCCACCGATGACCGCTGCCGCGGTCACGGCCTCGACCTGCGCACCTTCAGGCAGCGACTCGCGCCACCGGTCGATCGCTTCCATGTGAACTCCCTTCGAGGTCGCTCTGAGCAGTATGTTCCCAGGGGCGTCGGCAGGTGTCCATGCGCCTGGCCCTGAATCGCCGTCACGCTTGCCACTTGCGTTACACTGCCACTCGACATCGCGACGACGGGAGCTCGATGGGCGAGGACACCAGCACGGCCGCGTGGACGCCTCCGCGCAAGAGCGTCATCGCCTGGGTGCTCTACGACCTCGCCAACACCACCTTCGCCCTCGGCGTGGGGAGCCGGTACTTCGGCCTGTGGTTGATCGAGGAACGCGGGGGCTCCGATTGGATGCTCTCGGCCGCGATCATCCCGGCGATGGTGGCGGTCATCATCCTCGGCCCGTGGATCGGTGCGCTCACCGATCATGTGGGCAGGCGCGTGCCGTACCTGATCGGTTCCACGGCCGTCTGCGTGGCGGCCACGGCCCTGCTGGCCACATGGGGTGTGGTTCCCTCGCTGGTGCTGTACGCCATCGGCACCGTGGGCTTCCACCTGGGCGCGCTCGTATACGACGCGCTCCTGCCCGATGTGAGCACAGAGCGCACCCGTGGGCTCATCTCGGGGCTGGGCGTCGCCATCGGCTACGCGGGCTCGGCGCTGGCGCTCGGCATCGGCATCTACCTGCTGCCGCGGGCGGGGTACGCCGCTGTGTTCCGCGCGCTCGCGGTCGCCTTCCTGCTGTTCGCACTGCCGGCGTTCGTGTGGATCAAAGAACGTCCGCGCACCCGGCGTGACGGCGCCCCGCCGGCGCTGATGAGCGTGTTCACCGCCATGGTCGATGCGTGGAAGAGCGCAGCCGGGCACCGGGGCGTGGTGCGGTTCCTGATCGGCCGCTTCCTGTACACCGACGCGATCAACACGGTGTTCCTGTTCAACGCCGTGTTCGCCAAGATGGAGCTCGGATTCACCGACGCGCAGACCGACCGCCTGGCCCTGCTGGGCATCGTGTGCGCGGGCCTGGGTGCGGTCATCGCCGGGCGGCTCGCGGACCGCTTCGGCTCCAAGCGAATGCTGCTTGCGGCGCTCGGCTCGCAGATCATCGGCCTCGCCGCCGCGGTGATCGCCGCAGTGAGTGGCGTGCAGGCGATCGGATGGCTTGTTGCAGTCGGCGGTGGCGCGGGTATCGGCGGCGCCTGGGCTTCCGACCGCGTGCTCATGACGCAACTCTCACCCGCCGACAAGCTCGGCGAGTTCTTCGGCTTGTACGCTATCGTCGGACGGTTCGCCACAGTCCTCGGCCCGTTCGTATGGGCGCTCATCGCCGACGTCATGGGACTCGGTAGAACGTGGGCGCTGGCATCGCTCGGCTTGTTCATCGTGGCGTCGGTGCTGGTCATTCGCGGCGTGAATCCACCGATACACCAGGCGACTGTGAAGGGGTGAGCGCTGTGTCCGACTTCCCGCTGGTGACCCTCGATCTCGCCCGTCGCATCGAGCGAATGGGCGTGGATGACCTCGCTGCCTATGCGGCCGAAGCGCGCGCGAGCGGAATCTACCCTGATGCGACCACGTTTCGCATAGGCGGAGGCGCGGCGTACTGGTACAGCCCAGGCAACATCGTGAACGGGTCGTTCGGCCTCGGTATGAGCGGCCCGGTGGAGCAGGAGGAGATCGCGGCGCTGATCGCGTTCTTCGAGGACCACGGTGAGTCCGCGAGCGTGAACGTGTGCCCGTACGCGGACCCCTCGCTCAGGCGGTGGCTTGCCGAGTACGGGTTCGTCGCCACGGACTTCGAAACGGTGCTGTACCAGCCGTTGTGTAGGGAGGTGGCCGAGAAGTGCGGCGCGGCTGAAGGCGGCGCGGAGGGCGCGCCTGCGGTGCGTCTGGCATCCACTGCGGCCGAGCGTGAGCTGTGGGCCACGCTCGAGGCGCGCGGCTTCACCGACGACGTCGCCGACGACGCCGGTCACGTCCTTGCCCGGGCCATCGCGCTTCGGACCGACTCGCTGCCGTTCATCGGCTCCGTGGACGGCGAGCCTGCCGGTACCGGGATGCTCGTGATCAAGGACGGTGTGGCGATGTTCAACGGTGACTCCACGCTGCCCGCCATGCGCGGGAGAGGCGTGCAGACCGCGATCCTCGCGCACCGGCTCGCGTACGCGCGAGAGGCCGGGTGCGATCTTGCGGTGATCGAGGCCTCGCCGGGTGGCATCTCCGAGCGCAACCAGCAGCGCGCCGGGTTCCGCGTCGCGTACACGCGCGTGTCGCTGGAGCGGGCACGCACGCCGCTCTCGTAGCAGGTCACCCCGCCTCGCTATACTGGGGGTGACGGCAACCATCCGAGGAGGTATCCGCATGACCGAACGACCCACAGTCGCGTTCGTCGGCACCGGCGTGATGGGTGCGTCGATGGCCGGTCACCTGCTCGATGCGGGATTGCCGATGGTGGTGCACAACCGCACCCGGGAGAAGGCCCAGCCGCTCCTCGACAAGGGTGCCGAGTGGGCCGAGTCGGCCGGTGCGGCGGCAGCCCGTGCGGACATCACGATCACGATCGTCGGGTATCCGCACGACGTGGAGCAGGTGTACCTGGGCCCCGCTGGCATAGTGGACGAGGCCCCTTCCGGTGCGCTGCTGATCGACATGACCACGTCCACGCCCACGCTCGCGGTTCGTATCGCCCAGGCCGCGGCCTCTCGCGGCCTCACCGCGCTCGATGCGCCCGTCTCCGGGGGCGATGTGGGCGCGCGCAACGCCACGCTCACCATCATGGCGGGCGGTGAGCGGGCTGGATTCGAACGCGCGCTGCCGCTCTTCGAGGTGATGGGCAAGACCTACTCGCATATGGGCGGCCCCGGCGCGGGGCAGCACACCAAGATGGCCAACCAGATCGGCATCGCCGGTACGATGCTCGGGCTGATCGAGGCGCTGCAATACGCCAGGGCGGCCGGGCTCGACCTCGAGAAGACCCACGCCGCGCTTGCGGGCGGCGGCGCAAACTCCTGGTCGTGGGGGGCGTACGGCCCGAGGATCATCGCGGGCGACTTCGCCCCCGGCTTCTTCGTGAAGCATTTTGTGAAGGATCTGCGCATCGCCATCGAGGAGGCGCACGCCCTCGGCCTGGCGCTTCCCGGACTCGAACTTGCAGAGCGGCTGTACTCGCGGTTGATGGAAGCTGATGGCGCAGAGTTCGGCACCCAGGCGTTGTGGCTGCTCTACGAACGGGGAGATGCTCAGGGGTAGGGTCACGCGAGAGCATGGAAACGCCCGGGCGGGGGCGACCCCGGGGGCGGACAGGACGCGAGTTCACGAATGGGAGGGTCGTCATGGCGGACAGCGTGGGGGCGGGTGTGGCGGTCAGGCTGGGCGAGTTCGTTGCGGCGCACGCGCAGACCGACACCGGCGGAACGTGGCAGCTCGAAAGCAAGAAGATGCTTGAGATCAAGCTCGATAACAGTACCGTGTTCACCAAGCTCGGCGCGATGGTGGGCTACTACGGCCAGCTCGGCTTCGAACGCGCCGGTGCAGGCAGCGCGGGCAAGTTCCTGAAGACGATGGCGACCGGCGAGAAGGCGGCCACCACCAAGGTGACCGGCTCGGGCATCCTCTACTGCGCTGACCAGGGCAAAGAGATCACGATCCTGTATCTCGATAACGAGTCCATCTTCGTGAACGGCAGCGACTGCCTCGCGTACTCCGACTCGCTCGCCTGGGACATCGTGTTCACCGGTGGAGCCAGCATGATGGCGGGCGGACTCTTCTCGCTCAAGCTCTCCGGTACCGGGTATGTCGCGATCACCACGCACGGCAAGCCGCTCGTGCTCGGCGTGGCCCAGGGCTATCCGCTCTTCACCGATCCCAATGCCACCGTGGCGTGGTCAGATGGCCTGCAGACGTCAGTGAAGGCCGACGTGAACCTCAAGACCTTCATCGGCCGTGCGAGCGGCGAGACGTTCCAGATGCGTTTCGACGGTCAAGGCTTCGTGGTGCTGCAGCCGTACGAGGAGATCGTCGTGGCGAGCGGCGGCGGATCGTGACGGAGGAGTCCGCCGAGGGCATTCGAGGCGCGGTGCCTCCGGAGGGCGGCAGGGTCGCAATCGAGATCGTGGAGATCCAGGGCACCGGTGCATGTTCGATCGGGCACGAAGTCGGCGACCGTTGGGAGGTCGACTCGGCGCTCGTCCCCGCAGGCATCTGCGGCTGGGCGTACGCGGCCATGCTGCCGTTCCTGCAGCCGCTGCGCTTCGGCGGGAGCTTCCCCTGGGAGGCCGCTGGCGAGGCGCTCGTGTGCTGCCCTGATCCCGCCAACCCCGTGGTGTTCAGGCTGAGAGTGGCCGAGTAATGCTGACGACGCCGGCCCCGGCGAGAGTAGACCACGCTTGCTGTCCTCGGCGCACAAACCGCGCCTGCGGAGGCTGCGCTTAGGTCTCCCTCGCCGGTCCGACTCCGACTATTTCACGTCTACGACAACAGCCAGCTCGGCCCGGTCCACGAAGTACGGCCGGTCTGGCGAGCCCATCGGGTCGTCCATCGAGAAGTCGAACTCACCGGCGACGCCCTTGTCGGCGTGCACGGCCACGATCAGCTTGTCTGTCGTGACATCCTCGAGGGCGATGCGCACGGCGAGCGATTCGCCCGCGTCGATCCGCTCCAAGCCCACTCGCATACCCGGCTTGCCGCTGTCGTTCAGGTGTACCACGAGCCATGCGTCACCGGGGGAGAGCACGCGGTCGACGACGAGCTCATCGGCGGTCGCGGGACCGGAGATCTCGAGCTGCGCGGCATCGGCGGCGGCAACGTAACCCCACACACCATCGGCGGGGTGCGAGCCGTCGGTGGAGGCGATGGTGCAGCCGCCAAGTGCGAGCGCGCCTACGGTGAGTACGCCGAGGGCGGCAAGGACCACCCGTCGGCAGTTGGATGTATGGTTCATCGGGCGGCTCCTTTCGACATGCTCGGCCGGAACCGGCGGAGCAGAAGCGAGCTGGTCACAACGCTCACGGACGAGAGCGCCATCGCGGCACCGGCGAGCTCGGGCTTGAGCAGCCCCAGGGCTGCCACGGGGATGCCGAGCGAGTTATAGCCGAGCGCCCAGAAGAAGTTCTGGTGGATCTTCTTGATCGTCGCGCGTGAGAGCTCGATCGCCGTCACCACGTCGCGCAGGTCGTTCTTGATGAGCACGATGCCGCCGGTTTCCATGGCGATGTCCGTGCCTGCACCCATCGCGATGCCCACGTCAGCCTGCGCGAGCGCCGGCGTGTCGTTGATGCCGTCGCCCACCATCGCCACCGTGAGGCCTCGCGACTGAAGCTTTGCGACCTCCTCGGCCTTATGCTCGGGGAGTACCTCGGCCAGTACGTGGTCGGGTACAATGCCCGCCTGCGCCGCGATGGCCTCAGCCGTGCGACGGTTGTCGCCCGTGATCATGTAGACCTCGACGCCGATCTTCGTGAGGCGGGCGATCGCCTCTTTGGAGTTCTCCTTGAGCGTGTCGGCCACCGCGATGATGCCGGCGAGCTTGGCGCCGTTCACGCCTACAAGCATGACGGTCTTGCCTCCACTCTCGAGTGCGTTGATGCGCTCTTCGAAGCGGGCGATGTCGATGCCCTCGGCGGCCATGAGGCGTCGGTTGCCGAACGCCACACGCGTGCCGTCGACCGTGCCCTCCACGCCGTGTCCGGGAATCGCCGCGAAACCCTCCACCTGCGGCAGGTGCATCGCGCGCTCTTTGGCATGGGCGATGATCGCCTCGGCCAGCGGGTGCTCGCTCCCACGTTCGAGCGCCGCCGCGAGCATGAACACGCGGTCTGTATCGTGTCCGTCGGCCAGCTCGATGTCGGTCACCACGGGCGTGCCGTGCGTGAGCGTGCCAGTCTTGTCGAAGATGATCGCCTTGATCTTGTACGCGGTTTCGAGCGCCTCACCGCTCTTGATGAGGATGCCGTTCTCGGCACCCTTGCCGGTGCCCACCATGATTGCGGTCGGCGTCGCCAGGCCGAGCGCGCACGGGCAGGCGATCACCACGACCGCGGTGCCGGCGAGCAGCGCCTTGATGAACGGGGTGGCCTCGGCGTAGAAGGACGGATCCACGAAGCGCGGTACCACGAGCAGCCACACCAGGAACGTGAGCACGGCCAAACCGACCACGACCGGTACGAACACGGCCGAGATGCGGTCGGCGAATCGCTGCACGGGCGCCTTGGAGCCTTGCGCCTCCTCCACGAGCTTCACGATCTGTGCGAGCGCGGTCTCGGCACCCACTTTGGTGGCGCGGAAGCGGAACGAGCCGAGCTTGTTCAGGGTGGCACCGATGACGGTGTCGCCCTCGCGCTTCTCCACCGGGATCGACTCGCCGGTGAGCATCGATTCATCCACCGCCGAGGAGCCTTCGGTCACCACGCCGTCTACGGGAACCTTCTCTCCGGGACGCACCACCACGACGTCGCCCGCGAGCACCTGCTCCACCGGCACATCGATCTCGACGTCGTCACGAACCACCCGCGCGGTCTTGGCCTGCAACCCCATGAGCTTCTTGATGGCGTCGGACGTCTTGCCCTTGGCGCGCGCCTCGAGGAGCTTTCCGAGGATGACGAACGTGAGTAGAAGCGCGCTCGTTTCGAAGAACACCGGCTCGCCCATGAGAGCCGGCACGAACGTGGCCGCGAGGCTGTAGAAGTACGCCGACGACGTGCCGATGGCCACGAGCGTGTCCATGTTGCCGGTGCGTCGCTCGAGGGCATGCCAGAAGCCACGATAGAACTGCGCTCCGGCGATCAGCTGCACCGGCGTTGCCAGCGCGAAGCTGATGTACTTGAAGACCATCATCGGGTCCCACGCACCGCCAAAGGTCTCGGCGAGCCATTCGGAAACGATGAGCGGCGCCGATTCCATGATGGACGGGACCATCAGAAGGAGCAGCGGTATGGACAGTGTGAGCGAGAACACGAACAGCCGCTTCTGGCCGCGGATATGCTCCTGCTGTGCCTCGCGCTGCGCGTCACCGGCGGTGCCGGGAGCGGCGTCCTCATCTCGCGGCACGGCGTCGTAGCCCGCCGCGCGGACGGCCGCGACGAGGTCATCCACCGACAGCGTGTGGGGGTCGTACGCCACCGTGGCGGTCTCATTCGCGAGATTGACCACGGCACTGCCTACGCCGGGCATGCGCTGGAGCGTCCGCTCGATGACGGCCTGGCACGACGAGCACGTCATGCCGATGATGCCGAGGGTGGCGCTCGATGTTGCGGCGGCGGCACTCGCCGCCATGATCGCCGGATCCGGCGCGGGCGGCACGACCGGACAGGCGCCGGTGTCGCAGGCATCGGGCTCCTCGACCGTCGCCTCCGGCAGCTCCCACTCCACCTCTTCGAGCGTGACCACGCCACCGCGGGGCGTGAACCCCGCGGCGACGATGGCGGCCTTTACTGCGGCCGGGTCGGGTTCGGTCTCTGCGGCGATCACCGCGAAGCCCTCCTGCGCATCGGCGGTCAGCACCGTCACGCCAGGGATCGCCGAGAGGTTCATCGTGACGAGTCGCTCGCAGGCATGGCAGTGCATGCCATCGATGGCGACCCGGTAGGTGTGTGCCATGGTCATCTCCAGAGTCCGTTGTCTACTCGACGATGATGGTGCCGAAGACCATCTGCATCCCACACGAGAACGAGTACTCGCCGGGCTGCAGCACATCAGCCTCGAGGCGCACCGTCTGAGGTCCGCCCGTGAGGTCGGCATAGAAGTCCAGATCCTCGCTCATGACCTCCGCCATGCAGCCGCTGGCCTGCGAGAAGGTGATCTCGGCGGGAACACCGGCGGTCAGGCGGATCACATTGGGGTCATACCCGTTGGTAGCGTCCACGGTGATTCGCTGGACGTCGCCCTCGACGGCCGCCGCGCCCTCGATGGTGTCGCCGGTGCCACTGTTGCCACAGCATGCGCACGCGGGAGAGGAGCCGTCGGCGCCCGGGAGGGCGGCGGACTCTTCGGCGGCCGACGTGCCGCGATCGGCGGCCTCGGCGACCTGGTAGGTGGCGACGAACGCGAGCACGGCGATCAGCGCGATCAGGGTGGCACGCAGATACTTGGTGGTGGTTGCTGACATCGGTGGTTCCTTTCGGTCGGTCCCGGAGGGATGCCGGGGTGGGTTTGTCATCAGAGCAGGCCGCCGAATGCAAGGCCGGTTAGTACGGCGACAACGATCCCAGTCACCGCGAGCAGGACTTCGCGTCGCGTGAGGCCGAGGGGCCCGCGATCGGCTTCTGCCGGCGCGGTACGGGCCAGCGCGGCGCCAGCGGCGAGGATGCCGCCGATCGCGAGGGCGAGCACGACGCCCGACCCGTCGCCGCCAGCCGATCCGCCTGCAGCGGCGCCGACGCGGAGTTGACCGGACATCATCCCCATGCCGCAGGTGAGCGTGTACGTGCCTGCCTCGGCGGCGGGCAACTCCACTACGGTCACGGCGTTGGGCGCGAGGTCCACGAGCACGCCGAGTTGCGGTACCGCGAGCTGGTCGGAGCAGGCGTTGGCCTCCTGCCGGTCCACGATGAGCCGCACCGGCACGTCGGCGGGGATGTCGACGGTCGCGGGTTGGAACTGCACGTTGGCGATGGTGAGCGGCACCTCCACCACGCCGTCGGCGCCGGTAGTGAAGTCGCCGGCAGCGGCAGTCTGCTCGCCACCGAGCACGGCTGCCTTCACCGACTGCAGTGTCACCGGAGAGCCGAGCAGCATCGCGCCGCGGTTGAGGTAGGTGACGCCGAACACGAGCACGACGACCGCGAGTGCGACCATCACGCGCTCCTTGAGCTTGCGGGGGATCAGACTCGACGCGGTGCCGAACCCGAGCATGAGCGGCGCGGTGCCCAGGCCGAATGCGAACATCGCTATCGCGCCGTTCACGGCACTTCCGCTGGCTGCCGCGTTGAGCTGTGCCGCCATCAGCGGCGCACACGGCATGAGACCGGTGAGCAAGCCGAACGTGATCGGCGTCGCGAGCGTGGAGCGGTCGTGCTCGGCATCGGTCACGGCCTTGCGGCGCACAGCGGTGAAGGCGCGCACAAGAAACGTGGGCGGCCTGGGGGTGAAGCGCGCTGCCCACTGCACGCGGCCGGTCATGCCGAGCGCGAGCACGATCATGAATGCGCCGGCAACCAGCATCACGTACGGGCGGATGGCGTCGAGATCGAACGCCGAGCCGACCGCGCCGAGCAGCAGGCCGACGAGCATATAGCTCACGATCTTGGCCGCCTGGTAGGCGAGATTGGGTACGACGCGCTGAGCGACGGTACCGTCCTCGGTGCCCTTCAGGGCATAGGTGACGACCATCGGCCCGCACATCGACACGCAGTGGAGGCTCGTGATGAGCCCCAGCGTGAGGGACGGGAAGAACAGATCCACAGGGGACACTCCTCATGTCGAGAGATACGCATGCGTGCGCATACCTGCGAGTCAGCGTCGTGCTGGCTCGCGTCGATGAGGGGTGCTTCTAGACCGTGAGACGGACGCCGAGCGGATCGAGCGGCGGGGGTGAAGCGGTCGCATCCGGCACCTCGGGCAGCGGCTGGACCGGAACGACGTATGCGGCGGGCAGCACGAAGGCCACCGCCACGGGTGACTCGAGCGAGTGGCCCTGCCCCTTGGTCGCGTCGTCGTGGGTGTGCTTCATCACGATGGTGTCTGGACAGTCGTCACACGCAGGCATGAAATCCGAGCACGTACCGGTGGCAACGTCACCACACTCGGGCATGGCGCACACGGGGGTGACAACGCTGACGACCGCGAAGGCGGCAAGCGCCATCGCGAGCAGTCGCGTCATGAGAGCGGTGCGTCCCATCGGTCCTCGCTGTCGTGGATGCATCGTGCTTCGCGATGCATATGCAACCCCTGTGCCACCGCACGACTTCGCGTTACGCCCCGTACCCTTCCCAGAGGGGGGTCGAGAGGTAGCGCTCCCCGGTCGAGGGCACCACGGTCACGATCGTGGTGCCTGCAAGCTCGGGACGGAGTGCGAGCCGCAGTGCAGCCACGACGTTCGCTCCCGAGGAGATGCCCGCGAGGATGCCTTCTTCGGCAGCCAGGCGGCGAGCCATGGCGATCGCATCGGGTCCTGTGACGTGCTGCACTTCTGAGAGCAGCACGAGATCGAGCACCGTGGGCACGAAGTTGGCGCCGATTCCCTGGATGGCGTGCGGGGCAGGAGTGAGATCCTCGCCGGCGAGCCGCTGTGCGATGATCGGTGACTCGGCTGGCTCTACGGCGACCCGGAGCGCCGCGGGCCGATGTTCTGCCAGATAACGTCCGACACCGGTGATCGTGCCGCCGGTGCCCACGCCTGCGACGAAGGCGCCGAGGGGCTCGGATCCGAGCGTCTCGTCGATCTCCGGGCCTGTCGTGGCGTGATGTGCCGCCGGGTTGGCGGGGTTGTCGAACTGGCGTGTGAGGAAGGCGCCATCGGTCTCGGCGGCGATACGATCGGCGGCCTCGAGTGCACCGCGCATGCCATCGGCGGCGGGGGTCAGCACGAGCTCGGCCCCGTACGCTGCCAGCAGCGCACGCCGTTCGCGTGACATCGACTCGGGCATGGTGAGGATGACCCGGTATCCGCGTGCGGCGCCGATCATGGCGAGCGCTACGCCGGTGTTGCCTGAGGTGGGCTCGACGATCACCGAGCGCCCCGGCTCGATCAGCCCCCGCGCTTCGGCATCGTCGAGCATCGAACGCGCGATGCGGTCCTTCACCGAACCGCCGGGGTTGCGCGATTCGAGCTTCACGGCGACGGTCGCCGGGAGACCGGCGGCAAGGCGGCCCAGGCGGACGAGGGGCGTCATGCCGATGGTGAGGTCGATCCTTGTCGTATGCGTGCCCATGGTGCGTCCTCTCCTGCGACCGCGCGTGTGGCGCCGCTGTTCCATCGTCTTCAAGCGTATCGTAGTCCAGTACCGTGCGTGCGCCGCCCTCGAATGTGCATCGTCCGGGATCGGCGGGGAACCTTTCTGCGTCACCGCGCGTCAAGTACGGTGAAAGGAAGGAGGAGGCTATGGAGGACAACGAGCTCGTGGCTCTCGCGCAATCGGGGGACGCCCGTGCGTTCACCATGCTCGTGAGGCATCACGAGCGCTCACTGTACGCCGCGGCCTACGCGATCACCCGTTCGCAGTGGGATGCCGCCGATGCCGTGCAAGACGCACTGGCAGACGCATACGTCCACATCAAGGGGCTTCGCGACCCCGCCCGCTTCGGCGCGTGGGTATCCAGGATCGTCGTCAACGAATGCAACGACCTGCTCCGAAAGCGTGCACGCGTGGTCCCGATGGAGGACCCGCCTGAGCCGCAGGCGTTCGTCTGGGACGGCCCCGAGGACGGGCTCGACCTCATGCGGGCGGTCCAGACGCTCAGTCCGGACCACCGCGAGGTCATCGCGCTCCGCTACTTCAGGGATCTCAAGGTGGCCGAGATCGCCGAGGTGCTCGGCTGTCCACCCGGGACGGTCAAGTCACGCCTTAACCGGGCGATCGGATCGCTTGAAGCCACGCTACGACCCGGGACAGGACAGGAGGTGCCACGATGAACTGCAGTGACGTGCGAGACATGCTCGAGTCGTACATCGCCGACGATCTCACCGATGTGGAGTCGGCAAGAGTCGCCGAGCATCTCAGCGAGTGTGCGACGTGCTCTGCCACCTATGAGCGTACGAGGAACCTCGTCGCCGGCCTGAAGGAGATCGCAGACGCGTTCGTTCCGGCAGACCGGTTCGTGGTTCCCCCGGCCTACGCGACCGGCCCGAAGGGCGGATGGGCGTGGCGTGTTGCGGCCATCGCCGCATCGGTGGTCGCGCTTGCCGCCGTGAGCGCACTGTCGGTCCCCGCAATCGCCCGTGAGCTGCCGCTTCCCGTTGCCCGCGAGATCGGTGCACTCGAGGAGCGTGCCGACGAGCTTCAACAGCAGGTGGACGAGCTCACGGTGCGGCTCGAGACGATCGACGGGCAGGAGGTCGCGATCGTCGACACCACCGAGGGCGACCTGTCTGCCGAGGAGAGCGAGGCGGTCCAGCGTCTGGCGATGGACTTCGTCCGTGCGCAGTACGCGGGCGACCCGGACGCTCTGGCAGCGATGGGGACCGACCGGCTGAAGGCCGATCTTGCCGCGCATCCGGGCGACTATCTGCGAGCCGGTGGGGACGGACTCACCTTCGCGCAGATGACCGAGGCGGCGCGCACCGAAGACGGGACGTACCTGATCTTCGTGCGGCTCAGCGACTCCGGTGACTGGAGTGAAAGCCAGTACCAGGAGGACTTCGAGATCAAGCGTGTGGGAGACACGTATCTGGTCGATTTCATGGGTATGGACGCGTAGCGACGGCACGCGATCAAGAGAGCGGACCACCGGGGACGACGTGCGGCCTACAGCCGGGCGTCGTCCCCTCTGCGCCGTGGCTCCTGCTATCCTTGGGTGCACCTCGTTCGAAGGGAGTGGCATGGAGCAGGATGCGGTGGCGCGCGCCGTCCCGGGAATGCTGACCGACCTGTACCAGCTCACGATGGCCAACGCCTACCGCGAGTCGGGCGTGGCCGAGACCGAGGCATGCTTCCATCTCTACTTCCGCTCCAACCCCTTCGACGGCGGCTACTCCATCGCGTGCGGGCTGGCCCAGGCGCTGGAGTATCTGGAGCAACTGTCGTTCTCGGCGGATGATGTGGCATACCTCGCTACGCTGACAGGCACGGACGGCACGCCGCTGTTCGGCCAGGGTTTCCTCGACTGGCTTCGCGAGTTTCGGTTCGACGGCGACGTGCTCGCCGTACCCGAGGGCACCGTGGTCTTCCCCGGTGAACCGCTGCTCCGCGTGTCCGGTCCGATCGCCACGTGTCAGATCGTCGAGACCGCGCTTCTCAACATCATCAACTTCCAGACGCTTGTGGCCACCAAGGCTGCTCGTGTGGTCATGGCAGCCGACGGCGATCCGGTCCTGGAGTTCGGCCTGCGCCGTGCACAGGGTCCCGATGGCGGCCTCTCGGCGGGCCGTGCAGCCTATATCGGTGGCTGCGCGGGGACGTCCAACGTGCTCACGGGGCAGCGGTACGGCGTGCCGATCGGCGGCACGCACGCGCACAGTCTCGTGATGCTGTTCGATACCGAACTCGAGGCGTTCATCGCATATGCCGAGGCGATGCCGAACAACGCTGTCCTGCTCGTCGACACCTACGACACCCTCGAGGGTGTGCGCAACGCGGTCACGGCCGGTAGGCGGCTCCGCGAACTCGGCAGCGATCTTGCGGGCATCCGCATCGACTCCGGCGATCTGGCCTGGCTCTCCCTGCGCGCACGGGAACTGCTCGATGCCGCCGGCTTCGAGGCCACGCGTATCTACGCCTCCAACGAGCTCGACGAGTACACCATCGAGAGCCTCAAGGAGCAGGGCGCCCGGATCGACGTCTGGGGCGTCGGAACCAAGCTCGTGACCGCGTATGACCAGCCAGCGCTTGGCGGCGTGTACAAGCTCTCGGCCGTCCGCGAGCCGGGCGGTGTGTGGGAGCCGCGGGTCAAAGTCTCCGAGCAGGCCGCCAAGGTGACGACGCCAGGGCTGCAGCAGATCCGGCGCTTTGTCGACGATGATGGCCGTTTCGTCGGCGACATGGTCTACGACGAGCTCGAACCGCCGGATTCGCAGTGCGTCATGGTCGATCCGGCCGACGCGACCCGGCGCACATCCTACTGCCCGACGAACGCCTCCGAGGAGTTGCTCGTGCCGGTCTGCGCGGGGGGCCGCGTGATCTACGACGTACCGCCCATCGACGCGTCACGGGGTCGCACGCGCGAGCAGCTGTCGCGTCTGGACCCGAGTCATCAGCGGCTGCTCAACCCGCACACGTACAAGGTCGGTATGGAACTCGGGCTGTACGAGCGAAAGACCGCGCTCATCCTGGCGGCCCGTGGGTTCGCGTCGGATCAAGGAGGACGATGACCATGCGCGCGCTGCTACTGGTGGATCTGCAGAACGACTTCATGCCCTTCGGCTCTCTGCCCGTGTCCGACGGCGACGTCGTGGTGGAGGTCGCCAACGCGCTCATCCCACGGTTCCCGCTTGTGGTCGCGAGCCAGGACTGGCATCCTGCCGACCACGGCAGCTTCGCATCCGTACATCCCGGATCCGTGCCCGGCGAGGTCATCGACCTTGCGGGGGTGAGCCAAGTGCTGTGGCCCGATCACTGCGTGCAGAACACGCCGGGCGCCTCGTTCCACTCGGCGCTCGATATCGGCGGAGTGGACCACGTGGTGCGCAAGGGGAGCGATCCTGAGGTCGACAGCTACAGCGCGTTCTTCGACAACGACCGCCGTCGTGACACCGGACTCGCGGCCTACCTCGAGCAGCGTGGCGCCGAGGAGCTCGTGATCATGGGCCTCGCTACCGACTACTGCGTCCGCGCCACCGTGCTCGATGCGTGTGGTCTCGGGTTCGGCGTGACGGTGATCGAGGATGGTTGCCGTGCTGTGGACGTGGCCTCCGGCGACGGGGAGCGCGCGTTCATGGAGATGCGCCAGGCAGGTGCGCGTGTGATACCCGCCGCCGAATTCGTATAGGAAGGGGACACCGATGAAGGTCGTCGCATTCTCGGGCAGTGCCCGCAAGGGCGGCAACACCGCCCGTATGCTCGAGCGCGTGCTCGGCGTGCTGGCAGCAGAGGGAATCGAGACCGAGCTGGTGGAGCTGGCCGGCAAGAAGGCGCAGGGCTGCACCGTGTGTCTGAAATGCCGCGAGCGCGCCGACCGGCGCTGCCACGGGCGCAACGACGCCATCAACGAGTGCATCACCAAGGCCGGTGAAGCTGACGGCATCATCATCGGCTCGCCGGTCTACTTCGCCGACATCACACCCGAGACCAAGGCGCTCATCGATCGGCTCGGGTACGTCGCGGGAGCCAATCCGGGCATGCTGGATCGCAAGGTGGGTGCCGCGGTGGTGGTCGAGCGACGGGCCGGAGCCGTCCGCGCGTTCGATTCGATCATGCACCTGTTCATGATCCGCCAGATGATCGTCGCGGGGTCGCGGTACTGGAACCTCGGACTCGGCGCAGCACCCGGCGAGGTCGAGGCCGATGAGGAGGGGATGGCCACCATGGACGTCCTCGGTACGAACATGGCATGGCTGCTCAAGCAGACCGCCCACGCGCGTTAGACGCGGCTGCGCGGCGGTCCGTCCGTCGAGTCCGCGTGCGCGCGGTCACGGCGCAGTGGTATCTCCGCCGTCTGTCACAACGCTCTTATCCTCGCAGGTGAGAGCCCCGATACTAATGGAGTAGATATCCAGGGGGACGGCTGTGTCCGGAGGTGGCATATGAAACGTACCATCACGACTGTCCTCGCCATCGCGCTCGCTCTCACCCTCGTTCTGCCGGCTTCAGCGCTCGCCAAGCGCGGCGGTGTCCCCGCGAGCCAGAACGGCAAGGGCGCTGCGGCGGCGCAAGATACCACCGCTCGCGGCGGCACAGATCGTGTGGACGATGAGCAGGCCGACAAGCTCGTTCCTCCCGGTCACGAGAAGCGCGACGTGCGTGGCTCGGAAGAAGAGGCGCCCGGTGACGGGGCCACAGAGCAGACTCGCGAACGGTTGCGCAGCGAGGAGTCGTCGGGGTCGCCCGGGCCGAAACGACCGGGCATCGAGAACGCACTCTCACGGCTGCAGAGCAACCTCGAACGCATGCAGGCCGATCTCGACGCAGGCACGCGCTCGTCACTCCCGCCGGGTCTTCAGCGCGCCATCGCCAAGTTCATGTCCTGGCTCGGCATCGTAGCTGAGGAGCCGATCGACGATCCGGAGGAGGGCGGTGCTTCGGTCGAACCAACCGGGACCGTCGAGCCCACCGGGACGATCGAGGCGACCACGACCATCTAGGCCAGCAGCAATCGTCGCAGCCCCAGAGCCTGGCAACGAGCGTCCACCCCGATGGGGCGGGCGCTCGTTGCGCGTGTGCGGACACACCCTTGACACCCGGCGTGTCTGGCGCCAAGGTACTGACTGAACGTTCAGTCAGTACCAGTGAGCGGGGGTCCCGCAGTGCCTCATAGCGACGTTTCCGCACGGGAGCGCATACTTGCCGCGGCGGGGGGCCTGTTCGCCGAGCAGGGTTTCGATGGCGTCTCGGTCGCCGACATCGCCGCAGCGAGCGGTACATCCACCGGTCTGGTCTACTACCACTTCAAGGACAAGGCCGCCCTCTACGAGAGTGTGGTGCGCGAGGGTCTGCACCTGCTCGAGGACACCGCCGTGCGGACGCTCGGCGGTGACGAGCGCCCGATCGACCGTATCCGGGCCTTCGTCTGTGAGTACATGGCGCTGCTCGAGGGGCAGCCGGCGCTCATGCGCCTCCTCATCCGCAGCGTCACGGACGTCAGCACGCCGCCTCCGGGCCATGTGCTGATGCGCAGCGCCACCACCATTGACCGGCTCCAGGCGGTGATCGACGAGGGTATCGCCTGCGCAGAGTTCCGTTCCACCGACTCCCACCTTGCGGCGACGGCGCTCTTCGCTCTCGTCAACACGCTCATCACGGCGCGGGTGCTCGAGACCCCGCTCGGACAGGACTCCGGGGACCCCGTCGAGGTCCGCGCCGAGTTCATGACCGAGTTGTTCCTGAGGGGGGTTGCTCGATGCTCCTGAGGTGGGCCACTGCCATCGTACGAGGACGCAAGGTTGTCATGGCGATCACTGCCCTCCTCGTCATCATCGGCCTCTGGGGCGTGATGAACAGTCGCATCAACTACGACCTGATGTCGTACCTGCCCGCGGACCTGGACTCGATGAAGGGTCTCACCATCGTCGATGACGAGTTCGCTCTGGGCACGATGATCCAGATCCTCGTCTACGACGAGACCGACGCCACGGTCGACGCGCTCAAGGGGCGCATCGAGGGGGTCGAGGGTGTGAAGGCCGTCCACTGGGTCACCGACCTCGCGCCGGTGAGTCAGCCCGCTGAGTTCAGGGACGAAGTCGTCATCGACAACTACTACGCGGGCGGCGGGACGCTGCTCCAGGTCGCTTTCGACGGGGGCTCCAACGACCCGCACGTGAAGCAGGCGATCCGCGACATCCGCGACGAACTCGAGGGATACGAGACGCTCGTCACCGGCAACCAGCAGCTGGAGCTCGAGGAGGTCATGAACCAGGACACGGTGCGCTTCGCGGTGGTTGCGCTCGTGCTCGTTACGATCGTCCTGCTCCTCACGATGCCGTCGATCGTGGTGCCGCTCACCTTCGTTGCCACCATCGGCGCGGCTGTGATCATGAACCTCGGGATGGGCTACTACATCGGCCAGGAGATGTCGTACATCACCGGGGTCATCGTGTTCGCGCTGCAGTTCGCAGTCACGATGGACTACGCACTCTTCCTCTATCACCGCTTCGATGAGGAGCGACGCCGTTCGGATCCCGAAGAGGCGATGATCACCGCTGTCGCAGCCACGTTCAAGTCGATATTCGCGGCGGCGATGACCACCATCGCTGGCTTCCTCGCGCTGATGGCCATGCATCTCGGGTTCGGCACCGACATGGGTGTCACGCTCGCGAGAGGGGTGGGCATCACACTCGTGGCGGTGGTGACGCTGCTTCCAGCGCTCATCCTCACAGCACTGCCGTTGATCGACCGCATCCGCCACAAGACACCGTCGTTCGATTTCTCCAGACTCGGCCACTTCATCGCCAAGCATGCGGGTGTGGTTGCGGTCGTCGGCGTGCTGCTGTTCGTGCCGGCGCTGTGGGCCAACTCGCAGCTCGATATCACGTACGACCTCAACACGAGCCTCCCGAGCGACATGCCCTCCGTCAAGGCCGACAAGGTGATCTCCGAGGCGTTCGGTCGCGCGAGCACCATGATCGTCGCGCTGGAGGACACGGGCACCGGGGTCGACCTCGAGCGACTCACCACAGCCCTCGAGGAACTCGATGGCGTCACCCGCGTCTTCGGCTACAGCTCCCTCGTCGACCCGCGCATCCCCGTGGAGTTCGTGCCAGCCGAGGCGCGCGAGTCGTTCTACTCGGGAGGACACACGTACCTCACGCTCGACGCGGCCTATGACATGGCCGATCCGCGCCTTGCCGAGACCATCGAAGAGGTCCGGGCCGTCACGAGGGCCGAGTGGCCGGGAGCCGCGTATGTGACGGGTCAGTCCGTACTCATGAACGACATGGAGCAGGTCTCCGAGGGCGACGACGTGCGCATCAATCTCATCTCGATCGCGGCGATCCTCATCATCGTCGCCATCGCCTTCAAGTCGATCGCGATCCCCGTGGCGCTCGTCGCGGTCATCCAGCTCGCGATCCTCATCAACCAGGGCTTCGAGGCCGTCGGTGGCGGTGAGCTCATATTCGTGGCTTCGCTCGCGATCGGCGCGATCCAGCTCGGCGCTACCGTGGACTACGCGATCCTCATCACGACGCGCTACGAAGAAGAGCTCAAGCGCACCCGTGACCGGCTCGAGGCGATCACCGTGGCGATCTCAGAGTCGAGCCAATCGATCCTGGTGAGCGCTTCGACGATGTTCGCGGCCACCATCGCGCTCGCGGTGATGTCCAGCGTCGGGATCATCTCATCGCTCACCATGCTCATCGCACGAGGAGCCGTCATCAGCTTCTTCGTCGTCCTCGTGATCCTTCCCGCGATCCTCGTGGTCGGTCAGCCCGTGTACGAACGGCTCAGCTTCGGCTGGCCTCGTCATACCGTGAAAGGTGAGTAGCATGGCGCAGCCCCTCAAATCAGTCCGGATCGCCCGGCGCGTGACCGTGGTGGCGGCCATCACCGCTGCGAGCCTGTTCGCGGCCTCGGTGGCGTCATCTGCTCCCGCGCCCGGTACCCCGGATGCGATCGTGGATAACGAGACCGTGTACGTGGTGGCGGACGCGACGGGGGTCCCGCAGACGGTCGTCGTCGTCGACTGGCTCCAGGTACAGGGCACCGGCACGTACGAGCTCACCGACCCCGCGGCAGGGGCGGGGGAGATCGAGTCGCTCACGGACGGCTTCTCGCCTGCGATCATCGGTGATGTCGTGGGGGCAACGGTCGCCGTCGACGGCTACGGTGACTTCTTCTACCGTGCCGAGACGGAACAGGCGCTCCCCATCGACATCAACGTCACCTACCAGCTCGACGGCGAGGAGATCGCACCCGCCGACTTGGCGGGCGAGTCGGGGAGGCTGCGCATCCAGATCGAGGTCGTCAACCATCTCGAACGCACGGAGCTCGTGACGTTTGAAGACGCCGATGGCGCGACCGAGTCCGCCGAGGTCACCTACACCGTGCCGCTGCTCTGCATCCCACAGCTCGAGCTCGACGGCACACGCATGACCGACATCGTCGCGCCCGACGGTGCGCAACTCGCTATCGCGGGACAGACGCGCACGTACGCGATCCCGGTGGTGCCCTCTCCCCGGGAAACGGTCGCCATCGAGATGACCGCGCGGGACATCGAACTCGCACCGATGATCGTCTCGGCGTTCCCGGGCCTACCCGCCTCGCCGGACTTCTCGGTGGTCGACCAGCTGGCCGAGCTCCGTGATGGGCTCGGTCTGCTCGGCCAGCTCTCGAGCGGACACCTGCAGGTCGTGCAGGGCATCTCGGAGGGCATGGGGGCGTACGACATCTCGGCGGCCACTGGAGCGGCCGAAGGGTTGGGCGAGCTCACGACCGGGCTTGGCGAACTCGCCTCAGGCGCTGACGGTCTCGCGCAGCTCTCGGCCGGACAGTACGCGTACCTCGATGGCGTGATCACCTCGATCGACACGTCGCAGTTCGACTCTCTCGGGCAGCTCACGAGTGCGATCGCAAGCATGACCGTGGCAGCCTCGCAGCTCGAGACCGCCACGGCCGGGCTCGTCACGCTGCTGGACGGCCAGATCGCCCTCGCGGAGGCCATCAGGACCTCCAACGCGGGCCTGCTCGCGCAGGCGGCCGGGTATGCGGACGAGTACGGCGCGTACAGCACTGACGCCACCGCCCTCGCGGCGGCCGGCGATTTCCAGACGCTCGCAGCCGGACTCGGCACGCAGGACCATCTGCTCGGCGTCCTGCTCGATGGTGGTGACCCGGACGGCCCCGGGCCGCAGCCCTTCATGCCGGGGCTCCACACGACCCGCGATTCGCTCGCTCAGGTGCGTGACGGGCTGACCGGTCTGCGCGGCGGCCTCGAGCAGCTCGAGGCGGGCGCCGCGGGCCTCGGCGCGGTGCCGGGCGCGTTCGGCCAGCTGAGGGCCGCGCTCGTGGTGCTGCGTGACGGTGGCGACCCGGATGGCACCGGCCCCGCACCGCATATGCCGGGACTCGGCACCACCGCAGACGGGATCGCGGGGATCGCCGATGGCCTCCGGCAGGTCGCGGATGGTCTGCAAGGCCAGTCAGCGGACCTTGCGATGCTTGCCGAGGTCCCGGAGATGATGGGTGAACTCAAGGCGGCGCTCGACGCTCTCGCGCAAGGCGGCACGCTCCAGGGCCAGCAGCTGCCCGGCATCGGAACGACCATCGAGGGTCTGTCCGGCATGAGTGACGGGATCGGCAACGGTGTGACGGAGGCGCGCAAAGGCGAGGCGCTCACCGAGGCGATGAAGCGCGCGGCGGACGCCTACACGTCATTCCTCGGTCTGCTCGCGGGCGCGACGGTACACCTCAGCTTCCTGTTCAAGATCGGCGGCGTCTCGGCCGAGTAGCGGCGCGCGCGTGGTAGGCTGTCCGATACAGACAGTCCCACCGCCGCTAGGAGGAGCCGCCGTGGCCGTGAAGGTGATCAGCGACAGCACGTCGTACATTCCGCGTGCCCGGCGCGAGCAGCTCGACATCGGTATCGCGACCCTGTCGTCGCTGCTGGACGGTGTCACGTACGTCGATGACCCGGACGACTGCGAAGCGTTCTACGACGCCCTCGCGAAGTCGAGTTCGTGGCCGACGACGTCGCAGCCATCGGTACAGGACATCGTCGCCCTCATGGAGGAGCGGGTCATCGCCGGGCATCAGGTGGTCGGCGTGTTCATCTCCGAACTCATGAGCGGCACCTACTCGACATCGCTGCTCGCCCGCGACCTGGTCCGGGAGAAGTACCCGGATGCCACCATCGACGTGGTGGATGGCAGAAGCAACTCCATCGAGCTGGGATTCGCAGTGCTTGCGGCTGCCGAGGCCGCTGCCGAAGGCAAGAGCGTCGAGGAGGTCGTGGCAGCAGCCACCGAGCGCACACTGCACACCCGGTTCCTGTTCACGCCGGTCACTCTCGAGTACCTGCGTCGTGGGGGCCGGATCGGCAATGCGCAGGCGCTGCTCGCCACGTTGCTGCAGATCAAACCGATCCTAACGGTGGTCGATGGTGTCACCGACACCTTCGCGAAGGTGCGCACGGCCCAGAAGGCGCAGGACCTGATCGCGGAGACGTTCGCTGCGGACATCCGGGACAGGGGCGGACTCGGCGAAGTCTACGTCCATCACATCCATGACGCCGTCGCAGGGCGTCGCTTCGCGGACAGGATCGCCGAGGTCGCCGGTCGTGACGTGGAGATACTTCCGATCGGGCCGGTGATCGGCACACACGTCGGTCCAGGAACCGTCGCGGTCGTCTACTATACGAACGACCGCGTGGACAAGTCACGATAGCGTGTCGCGTCGCTGCACGTGTACTGCGCCGCGCCCATGCGGAGCCCGTTGAGCCGGACCTCTGTCAGGAGACCCCCGTGTTGCTGATCGATACCTGCTCGGATCTGCCCGCCGCGATCGTCGAAGAGCTCGGCGTAGAGGTGCTCAACTTCCCGTACACGCTGGGGGGCGTCGAGTACAGCGACGATTTCGGTCGCTCACAGTCGCACGCTGCGTTCTACTCGGCCATGCGCGCTGGCGAGCACCCCACCACGATCCAGGTTCCGCGGCAGTCGTTCATCGAGGTCTTCACCAGGTGCGCTTCGACCGGAGAGCCACTGCTCTACCTTGGGTTCTCCTCTGCGCTTTCAGGGACGTTCGACATCGCGTGGATCGCGCGCAACGAGGTGCTCGAGCAGTATCCGGATGCCGAGATACGGCTCGTGGACACGAAAGCCGCCGCTGTCGCCGAGGGGCTGCTCGTCTACGAGGCCGCCAGGAGATGGCGCGACGGCATGACGCTCGAGGAGATCGAAGCCTGGGTGCTTGCGGAGCGGCCGCGGCTGAACGGCTGGTTCATCGTGGACGACCTCGAGACGCTTCGGCGGGGCGGGCGCCTGAACGGTGCCGTCGCTGCCGCGGGCACGTTCCTCGATGTCAAACCTCTACTGCATGTCACCGACGACGGCCGCCTCGAGCTCAAGCGATCGGTCCGCGGACGCGGTAAGTCGATGCGGGCGCTTGCCGATCTCGTGGCCGAGCGGGCCGTCGATCCTGGCTCCCAGACGATTGCAGTCGCGCACGGCGATGCACCCGAAGACGCCGAAGCCCTCAGGCAGCTCATCGCCGATAGGGTCGAGGTCGCCGAGGTCATTACCATGCAGACCGGCCCCGTGATTGGCGCGCACACCGGCCCGGGCATGCTCGCGGTGGTGTTCTGGGGAGAGGCCTGATAACGGTGCGCCACAGGGCCTGGGCCATCGCCGAGCGGATGTCGCTTCCGGTGGTCTACGCCGAGCTCAAGGCGCGTGCCACCGGTCATCCGGCTGGGATCATCGAGGAGCGTATCGAATCCGGACCCGATTCCGCGCAGCACGTGCTGCTCGTCACGCCGGAGACCCGGCGTCCAGGCGACCCCCTCGTGTTCTTCATCCACGGCGGCAGTTGGCGGTATGGCTCACCATCGCTGTTTCGTGCTGTGGGGCGCTTCTTCGCGGCGCATGGCTACACGGCCGCGCTCGGCGGTTACCGCCTGGTGCCCGGGGCGCACTTCCCCGCACAGCTGCATGACTCGATCGATGGACTCAGGGCAGCTCTGGCGTGGCGCGCTTCCGCGGGGCATGCCGACGGTCCGGTCGTGATCGCCGGACAGTCGGCGGGCGGGCACCTTGCAGCGCTCACAGCGTTCGACGAGCGCAGCCGCGCGGCGCGCGGGCTCGGGGATTTGAACGTCTCGGGGCTGCTTGCCGTGAGCGGCGTGCTGGACCTCGATGTCCTGTGTCCCGACCGGAAGATGTGCCCGATCGTGGCTGCCCTGATGGACGGCTACGATGGCTGGGAGAAGGCCGACCCTTCGCGCCTGGTGCACGGCGCTCCGGACATCCCGATCCTGTGTCTTCACGGCTCGCGCGACCCGCTGGTGCCGGTGGAGGTGGCCGCCTCGTTCGTTTTGCGCGCCAACGGTACCGATGGCGACCATGCGACCTTCCTGGCTGACCCTGACGCGCACCACGCAGATATGACGCGGCTGTTCTTCGGTGCCTCGCCGCTCACGCGGGGATTGCTCGAGTGGCTGGACGACGTCAGCTCCGTGACGCGCTGACATCCCCCAGCCACTCGTCCTGTTGACGTCAGCTCTGGGCGCCGCCGTCCCGTCCCGCTCGACCTGCGACATCTTTGCGGCGCATGCGGTGGTCGGTGACCTGTGTGAAACCGTACTTCTGGGAGAACATGTCGAGCACCTGCGTGAAGCCGATCCCGCTGCCGTGCTCCTCGATGTGATAGGTGGCGCGCACCGACGGCTTTCCCAGTTCGAGCAGGCGCGAGAGGTCGACCGGTGTGGCTACGAGCACAACATCTGCGGCGGATGCCTGGACCGTCGCCTCGAGGTCGGCGAGTTGCTCGGGCGAGTAGCCCATCGCAGGCAGGATCTCGGTGAGGTGTGGGAACTTCTCGAGTGTGTCTTTGATGCTACCCACGGCGAACGGCCGCGGATCGATGAGCTCGGCAGCGCCCGCGCGCTTGGCGGCTATCGCCCCGGCGCCGTACGGCATCCCGCCGTGCGTGACGGTGGGGCCGTCCTCGATCACCAGCACGCGCTTGCCCGCCAGAGCCGACTCGTCGACATCGATCACGGAGTCCGTCTGGATCACGAGCGCGACGGGGTTGTACTCGAGCGCCGCTGCCCTGAGCGCAGCGATGTCGTCGGGATCGGCGCTGTCGGCCTTGTTGATCACCAGTATGTCGGCACGCAGGAAGTTGGCCTCACCGGGGTGGTAGAGACGCTCGTGACCGGCGCGATGCGGGTCGAGCGCCACGATCTCCAGGTTTGCGCGGTAGAACGGCAGGTCGTTGTTCCCACCGTCCCATACGATGACGTCCGCTTCTTTCTCGGCCTCGCGCAGGATGCGCTCGTAGTCGACGCCGGCCATCACCACGGCGCCTTCCTCGATCAGTGGCTCGTACTCCTCGCGCTCCTCGATGGTGCAGCCGAGACGGTCCAGGTCCTCGAGCGAGGCGTAGCGCTCCACGGCCATTGCGTTGAGGTCGCGGTACGGCATGGGGTGGCGTATGTCCACGGCCTTGATGCCGCGCTCGCGGAGCATCTTGAACAAATGGCGGCTGATACCGCTCTTGCCCACGCCGGTTCGCACCGCGCACACCGATATGACCGGTTTGGTCGATGCGATCATCGTCGGCTCGGCGCCCAGAAGCGTGAAATCCGCGCCGGCGGCGATCACGGTCTGCGCGTGGTGCATGACATAGTCGTGGCTCACGTCGCTGTACGCGAACACGACCTCGTCGATCTTCTCGTCGGCGATCAGCTCGAGCAGCCGGCTCTCAGGCACGATCCGGATCCCCTCGGGGTAGCGTGGTCCGGCGAGTTCTGCGGGGAAGGTACGTGAGTCGATGCCGGGGATCTGTGTAGCGGTGAACGCCACGACGCGCACTGACTCGTCATCACGGTAGCGTACGAGGAAGTCGTGGAAGTCGCGCCCCGCGGCTCCCATGATCACGATGCGTCTTTCGGACATATCGGCTCCAATCGTTATGCGGAACGACACCAAGATTATGCGCCACCAACCTCCGTGACACACGCTAGCAGCACAAATTCCCTGTGTCATATGCAGGTCGAGTGGTCACAGCCGGGTTTGCACGCGACGCTGCGTGTTCACCCGAGCGGCATCAGGCGTTCACAGGTTCTTCAAACCGCGTGGCGATACTCATCACTGTAAGGCATTCGGGGATGCGATACTGCATCCAAGAGAACACCCAGGAGGTGTGTACCGTGAAGAGCAGGAAGATGATCGCACTGGTCGCGCTCGGCCTCACCGCAGGTCTGGTGCTTGGTAGCGTGGGCGTTTCCTACGCGGCGACCGACACCACGAGTACGAGCCCGGTCGTGGGCGCAGGGATGCGCATGGGCCAGGCCATCCGTGACGCCGGCGCCCGTCTTGTCGATATCGTGGCCGACCTCACCGGCCTGTCGGTCGAGGAAGTCCAGGCTGAGCGCGCCGCGGGTAAGTCCGCAGCCGACATCGCCGAGGCCAACGGCTCCTCGAGCGAGGAAGTCGTGAACAGCGCTCTCGAGAGCCGCAAGGCGCTTCTCGACGCGAAGGTCGCCGATGGCACGATCACCCAGGAGCAGGCGGACCTCGCCTACGAGCGGATGAGCGAACGTGTCACCGAGCGCGTCGCCACCGATGAGGCCGGGCGGCCGAGCTGGGCCGGTCAGGGCGGCGGCATGGGCGGCCAGGGTGGCCGTGGTGGTCAGGGCGGCATGGGCGGCCAGGGCCTGCGTGACGGCTCCTGCATCGCCACTCAGTAGCGACTCCGTGCGATCGGCGTATCACGATCGCACGCGTGATCGAAGGGCGGCCGACATCGGCCGCCCTTCCGCGTATCCGGGTGGGGTCCATGTACCCGCTGAAGCCATCTCGATGGGCGACATGTCGTGTGAGAGTGGCGGCCGTGTGGCATGATTGAGGTCACGTACCCACTGGAGGGGAAGGTCGTGCCTGTATGGCCGATGAATCACACTCGCTCGCAGTGCTCATAGACTTCGAGAACCTTGCCATCGGGATGGAGCGACCGTCGGGTAAGACCGCTTCGGGGCGGACCTCCCGCGCCAAGGCAAGCGCCGACGTGTTCGACATCAAGCTCGTGCTCGAGCGTCTTGTGGAGAAGGGTAAGGTCATCGTCAAGCGTGCATACGCCGACTGGGGTCGCTTCAACCAGTACCGCGAGGTCATGCATGACTCGGGGATCCAGATGATGGAGATCCCGGAGCGCGGGAAGACCGGCAAGAACCACGCGGACATACAGCTTTGCGTGGATGCCATGGACCTGTGCTACTCGAAGGAGCACATCGACACGTTCGTCATAGTCTCCGGCGATTCGGACTTCACGCCGCTTGTCAGCAAGCTCAAGGAGAACGGCAAGGCGGTCATCGGCCTCGGCATCAAGGACTCCACGAGCGATCTGCTCGCATCGAGTTGCGACGAGTTCATCTACTACGAGGACATCGTGACGGGGCCGGCCAAGCCGGTGGTACCCGTGGCCGACATCCCGCGCGCCAAGCGGCCGGCGATGAACCTCATGATCGAGGCCGTCCAGGCGCTCCAGCGCGAGAACAAAGACGTCATGCTCGCCTCAATGGTGAAGGACACGATGCGGCGCAAACAGCCGCAGTTCTCCGAGTCCAGCTACGGCTACCGGACGTTCTCAGACCTGCTTCAGGATGCCGAGCGCCTCGGCATCATCACGCTTCGGGCCGACCAGCGCTCCGGGACATGGGTCGTGGCCGGCTTCGCGGAGAAACGATGACCATACTCTCCGGCCCCAGCGCACATCCGATCTTCTCGCGCTGCCCCGCTATGCGCGAACAGCTGCCGCACGTCCCACTCGGCGAGTTCCCCACGCCGGTCGAGCGGCACGATCGGCTGGCGCGCGAGCTCGGGATCGGAGAACTGTGGGTCAAGCGCGACGACCTCTCGGGTGAGATCTACGGCGGTAACAAGGTGCGTAAGCTCGAGGTCCTGCTCGCTGATGCGCTGCGCTCAGGGGCACACGAGGTGGTCACCTTCGGCGGGGCGGGCTCCAATCACGCGCTTGCGACAGCCATCTATGGCCAACGCCTTGGATTCCGGGTCGACCTCTTCCTCACACCGCAGCCGACTTCGGACCACGTCCGCCGCAACCTGCTGCTCGACCACTCGTTCGGCGCTGTCATGCACCACGCCGAGGACGCCGGCGCGGCCATGAGCGACGCCGCCGAGTACGTCGCGTCGCGTACACGGGAGACTGGTGTCGCGCCGTATGTGATCCCGTACGGTGGCACCAACGCGCTTGCCGTGACGGGGATGATGGATGCCGGGCTCGAGCTCGTGATGCAGGCGTTCCAGGGAGAGATCTCGGTGCCGGACGTGTTGTTCGTGGCTGCCGGCTCGCTTGGGACCGCTGTGGGCATCGCGATAGGGCTTGCGGCCGGTGAGTGCAAGGCCGAGGTGCGCGCGGTGCGCGTGACGAGCGCCGAGGTGGCGTCGCGCCAGGTGCTGGATACGCTTGTCGAGGACGCACGCGACCTGATCTGCGCGATGGACACCTCATGCGTGTGCACCGTCGATCTTGCGCCGCGGGTGCGCCTGGTGGAGGACTTCTACGGTGCCGGCTACGGGACGCCGATGCCCGAGGCCGAAGCCGCCGTCGCGCGTGCACGTGCGCTCGGCCTGACGCTGGACGGCACGTACACGGGCCGCGCCTTCGCCGCGCTGATGGCCGAGGCGGCGACCGGGGCGCTCGCCGACAAGCGAGTCGTCTTCTGGGACACCTTCGACTCGCACGACTTCACGGAGCGGTTGGACGGGATCGAGCCGGCGGCGCTCCCGGAGATGTTCGCGCGCTACTTCATGGGCGCGCAGGAGCCGGTTGCCCCTGCGCTCGGCTGACGGGCTGCCGCATGCGGATCGCCATCTTCACCGACACCTATCTCCCTGAGGTCAACGGGGTGGTCACGAGTATCGACTCGCACACGCGGCTTCTCGGTGCACGCGGCCATCAGGTCCTGATCATCTGTCCCAAGTATCGCAAGCCGATCCTGCATGTCGTGCCACACGTGCAGATCAAGCGGTACCGTAGCTTCAGCGTGTCGTCCAACCGCGCGACACGCCTCGCGCTTCCCTCGATGGCGTCGGTGGCAGCAACACTGCGGCGGTTCGACCCTGACGTCGTGCACGTCCACACGCCACTCTCTGTGGGCGTGGTGGGGCTCGCCACGGCCCGGATGATGCGGCTGCCGATCGTAGAGACGTACCACACGTATATCCCGGACTTCATGCAGTACCTGGAGCCACACCGGCTGCTACGGCTCGACAGCCTGCAGGATCGCATCGTTGACTCGATGGTCTACGAGCGAATGTTCTCCTCGGGCATGTTCCACGGCCTGGCAGACCTGATCCGGGACGGGCGGGGCGCCGTCGATGAGGTGGCCGCCGTGGCCGAGGACGTGAAAGCCGATCTGCCGCCCGATGAGCGCATGGAGGTCTCCGCGCGATTCGCGTGGCAGTTCACACGCACCGTCTACAACCGGGCGAACGTCGTGATCACCCCATCGGTCACGCTCCAGAAGGAGCTCCGGGCGCATGGCGTGACGGTGCCCGTCGAGTACCTGAGCAACGGCATCGACACGTCGATCGTCACGCCCAAAGACACGTACGCTCCGACGAAGCAGCTTCTGCATGCTGGCAGGCTCGGTCACGAGAAGAACGTCGATCAGGTGCTGCAGGCGTTCGCTCTGCTGCTTGAGCGCGAGCCCGACTACACGCTCGACATCGTCGGGGACGGACCGGCGCGAGAGCATCTCGAGCGCGTGGCGGCGCGCCTCGGCATCGGCGCGAAGGTGAAGATGCGCGGTTTCGTGGACCGTGCCGCTCTCGGCCGGATCTACCGATCTTACGACGCGTTCGTCACGGCGAGCACGATCGAGACGCAGGGCATCGTGCTCCTCGAGGCGATGAGCGCGGGGCTGCCGATAGTCGCGGTGCGCGCGCTTGCGGTTCCCGAGATCGTCGGAGAGGGTCGTGCGGGACTGCTCGTGGAGCCTGGCGACATCCCCGGACTGGCCGATGCTCTCGTACGGGTGGTGGGTGACCAGGCGCTTCGCGAGGAGATGGGTGCGGCAGGACGCGAGGACGTACACGAGCACGCACTGTCGGAGATCGTTGTCCGGCTCGAGGAGCTCTATGGGGTTGCCGTGGCGTCCAGGGCCGGGTAGTGGCCGACTAGGTTCCACTCACGCTGATTGCGGCCACCGGGCAGAGCTCGACGCAGCCTTCGATGTCCGGGTAGGTCTCGATCGGGGGATCGTCGTCGATCACGAACGCGAGGCCGTCTTCGCCCATCCGGAACACCTCGGGACAGGTCTGTTCGCACAACCCGCAACCGATACAGAGGTCACGGTCGACGTTCGCCTTCATGGGCGTCATCCTCCTTGTCCTCGTTGCGGCTCCTACGTCAGAGTGTCCCCCGAACAGCTCGTATCGACGCGCGGTGTATCGAGGTCGTACTCCCAGGTGGCGACATCGAGCCACCTCTCGAACTTCCAGCCCACCTGGTGCATTGTCCCGGCATCGGTGAAGCCCAGCGAACGGACCATCGCGATGCTTGCTTCGTTCTCTGTGCAGATCCGCGCGAGCAAGACGTGCAGGGCCGCCCGCCGACCCCGCTCGACGAGCGCACAGGTGAGCGCCCGGCCGACTCCCTGGCTCCGGTGAGGCGCCGCCACGTAGACGGAGAGCTCGGCGGTCGCGGCGTAAGCGGGACGCTCCGAGTACGGTGAGAGCGCGCCCCATCCGGCGATGGCGCCGTCTATCTCGGCAATCAGCACGGGGTGTGCGGGCGAGCGCGCCAGGAGCCACTTCATCCGGTCCTCGGGCGACTTCGGTTCTATGTCGAAGCTTGCGGTGGTGGTGAGTACCGCATCGTTGTAGATCTCGGCGATTCCCGCCGCGTCAGCCGCGGTCGCATCCCTGATTTCCATGTGCCCGGTCTCCGCTCCCTCACTCTGCGACTATGCGGCTGCGTGCATCCCGCGCGTGCAACCACGCTCTATTGCGATTGTCTTACACCCTGCTTCTCGCGTGGACGCATGGTCCGCGGGTGCCGTACACTATCACTTCCGTTGCGGGCTCTGCTGTATACATGGTCGCGCACGGCCAGCGGTGGCGCCAGAGGTGGTTGCCCCGGAGATGAAGGAGCGATGGTGGAACGCGAGCTCGCCAAGGATCTTCCGGTCGAAAGCACGCTCGGCAGTGTGCAGGTGCGTATCGACGATACGACCCTGCGTGACGGGGAGCAGACCGCCGGTGTGGTCTTCGCCAACAAGGAGAAGGTCCGCATCGCGCGGTTGCTCGATGAGATCGGCGTTCACCAGATCGAGTCTGGCATCGCGGCGATGGGCGGTGACGAGCGCGACACGATCGAGGAGATCGCACACCTCGGCCTGAAGGCGTCGGTGCTCGGCTGGAACCGCGCCAACACCGCCGACATCAAGACGAGCCTCGACTGCGGCGTGGACGCGATCGCCATCTCGCTCGCCACGAGCGACATCCACATCCAGACCAAGCTGATGAAGGACCGCGCGTGGGTGCTGGACACCATCCGCGAGAGCGTCGCGTTCGCCAAGGCCGAGAAGCCCGACCTGTACGTGTCCGTCAATGCTGAGGATGCGTCGCGCACCGAGATCGGCTTCCTGGTGGAGTATGCCAAGGCCGCCAAGGCCGAGGGCGCCGATCGGATCCGCTTCTGCGACACCATCGGCCTCATGGAGCCGTTCCGAACCTACGACGTCGTGAAGCGTCTCCGCGAGGAGAGCGGTCTCGAGGTCGAGATGCACACGCACAACGACTTCGGCATGGCGGTCGCCAACGCCATCGCGGGCATCCACGCGGGTGCCACCTGGGTGAACGTGACCGTCGGCGGCCTGGGGGAGCGCGCGGGCAACGCGGCGCTCGAGGAAGTGGCGATGGCGCTCAAGTACATCGAGGGCTTCGACCTGGACATGGACACCACCCGCTTCCGCGAGGTGGCCGAGTACGTGATGAAGGCCGCAGGGCGCCAGATACCCGCGTGGAAGTCGGTCATCGGTACCAACATGTTCGCGCACGAGAGCGGTATCCACGCCGACGGCGTCATCAAGAATCCCAAGACCTACGAGGTCTTCGCGCCCGGCGAGGTGGGCCTCGAGCGGCAGATCGTCATCGGCAAGCACTCGGGCTCGCGCTCTCTCGAGCTCAAGTTCCACGAGTACGGCATCGAGGTGCCTAAAGACGTGGCGCACGAACTGCTGCCGCGTGTGCGCACCATGGCTATCGAGCTCAAGCGGGCGCTCTTCGACAAGGAGCTCATTTACATCTATAACGACTGGAAGGCCGAGAAGCGGATCGCGGGGGAGTAGCGCGGGCGGGTGGCCGAAGGCACGAACGATAAGGATGGTGGTTCCGATTTCCGGTAAGACGATCGCCGAGAAGATCTTCTCGGCACACTCCGACAGTGACGCGCATGCAGGCGACATCGTCGTCGCGGACGTCGACTTCGTGATGGGGCAGGACGGCACCACGCCGCTGGCCATCCGCGCGCTCGAAAGCATGGGCGTGGAGAGCGTGTTCGACCCGGCGAAGGTAGCCGTGGTCATGGACCACTCGAGCCCGAGCCCGATCGAGGGCGTCTCGGCGCTTCACACGATGATGCGTGAGTTCGGCAAGAAGACCGGCGCGAAGGTCTATGACGTGGGTTGCGGCGTCTGCCACCAACTCATCCCCGAGGCGGGGCACGTGGTCCCAGGTGACCTCATGGTCGGCTGCGACAGCCACACCTGCACCTACGGCGCGGTGAACGTGTTCTCCACGGGTGTCGGCTCCACCGATGGCGCCGCGGCGATGGCCTCCGGCAAGCTCTGGTTCAAGGTGCCGAACACCATGAAGGTCACCTACACGGGTGAGCTGCCGCCGGGCGTCTTCAGCAAGGACCTCATCCTCGCCCTCGCCGGGAGGATCGGCGTGGACGGTGCCACGTACATGGCGCTGGAGTTCCACGGTCCCGTGATCGATGCGCTTTCGGTGGATGCTCGCATGACGATCTCCAACATGGCGATCGAGGTGGGCGCGAAGGCCGGTCTGATGAAGGCGGACGCCAAGACGCTCGCCTGGTACGAGGGACGCGGTGATCGCACGCCCAATCCGGTGGATCCCGATGACGACGCGGTCTACGCCGACGAGCTCGTGCTCGATGCGTCGGCCATCGGCCCGCACGTCGCCATGCCGCATGCGGTCGACAACGTCTCGCCGATCGAGGAGGTCGCCGGCACGCCGATCGCGCAGGGCTACATCGGCACCTGCACGAACGGTCGCCTGGAGGACCTGAAGGTCGCGGCGGACATCCTCCGCGGGCGGCAGGTGCACCCCGACGTCCGCCTCATCATCGCGCCGGCGAGCAAGCAGATCCTGCTCGACGCCATGGAGGCCGGCTATATCCGCGACCTCGTGGAGGCGGGCGCCGTCATGGTCACCCCGGGCTGTGGTCCGTGCGTTGGTACGCACAACGGTGTGCCCAGTGACGGCGAGAACGTCATCTCCACCGCGAACCGCAACTTCAAGGGCCGCATGGGCAACTCCAACGCGTTCATCTACCTCGGCAGCCCGGCGACCGTGGCCGCCTCGGTCATCGAGGGTGTCATCACCGATCCGCGGAAGTACTTCACGGGAGGGGAGGCCTGAGATGGCGATCACAGCGAAGGCGTTCAAGTACGGCGACGACATCAACACCGACTACATCATCAGCGGCAAGTACAAGTTCAAGAGCAACGACATGGCCGCGATGTCGGTGCACGCGATGGAGGAGCTCGACCCGCACTACTTCGAGAAGGTCAGCCCGGAGGGCGGCTTCCTCGTGGCAGGCACCAACTTCGGCATGGGCTCGAGCCGCGAACAGGCGCCGCTCGTGCTCATCGGCTCCAACACCAAGGCGGTGCTGGCCAAGAGCTTCGCCCGCATCTTCTACCGCAATGCAATCAATACCGGCCTGCCTGTGGTGGAGTGCGATACCGATCTGATCACCGACGGCGACGAGCTTTCGCTCGACCTCGAGGCCGGCGTGCTCAGGAACCTCACGCAGGGCACGGAGATTCCGTTCCCGCCGCTGCCGCCTGTGATGGCGCAGCTGCTGGCCGACGGCGGACTGGCGGCGCACTTCCGCGAGCACGGAGGGTTCGCCGTCAAGTGAGCCTCGAATTCCTCATGGGCAATCACGCCATCGCCGCCGGCGCAATCCGCGCCGGCGTCGGTGTTGTCACGGGCTATCCAGGCACGCCGTCGAGCGAGATCCTCGAGACGGTCGTGAAGCGCAACCCCGGTGACATCTACGCCGAGTGGTCGGTGAACGAGAAGGTGGCCCTCGAGGTCGCAGCAGGAGCCGCGTACGCCGGTGTGCGCTCGATGGTCACCATGAAGCAGGTGGGGCTCAACGTCGCCTCCGACCCGCTCATGAGCCTCGCCTACATCGGCGTGAAGGGCGGCATGGTGGTCGTGGTCGCCGACGATCCGGGCCCGATATCCTCGCAGACCGAGCAGGACACGCGGACCTTCGCGGTGTTCGCCAAGCTACCGGTGTTCGATCCCGCCTCGCCCGAAGAGGCGTACGAGATGATCCAGGACGCCTTCGAGCTGTCCGAGCGCCTCGGTACCCCGGTGCTGTTCCGCCCGACGACGCGCGTGTGCCACGGGTACGCACCGATCGAGGTGGGGGAGTGGGACGTGGTGCCGACCAGCAGCGGCTTTGAGAAGGGCTCGCGCTGGGTGATCTTCCCGCGTCTCTCGTACGCGAACCACCGGGCGATCGAGGAGCGACTGCCGCAACTGGGCGAGGAGCTCTCGGCGTACCGGTTCAATACCATCGAGGAGGTCCGTGGGGGTGAGGTCGCCGGGACCCCGGTCAGCGCTGGCGACCGCGGCATCGCGACCGGTGGTGTGAGCCATGCGTACGTCAGTGAGGCGCTCGCGATGCTCGGCGCCGACTGCCGGCTTTTCAAGGTCGGCACGCCGCATCCGCTCCCGGCCGCGGCCGCTCGTGAGTTCCTCGCGGGACTCGATGAGGTCCTCGTGATCGAGGAACTCGATCCGGTCATCGAGCGTGAGCTGCTCATACTGGCGGGCGAGGACAGGCTCGGCGTGACGATCAGCGGCAAACGCAGCGGTCACACCGAGCGTGCGGGCGAGAACACGGTCGAGTCGGTCGCCGCTGCGATCGCAAAGTTCCTCGGCATGCCCGCGCCCATCGTTCCCGCGTGCTCCGGGGCCCCCACGCCGCCTGCACGTCCGCCGGTGCTCTGTGCGGGATGCCCGCACCGGGCGTCGTTCTATGCGGTGAAGCGCGCGATGCGCGGCAGGAAGGCGGTCTTCTCGGGCGACATCGGCTGCTACACGCTTGGCAACGCGGCCCCGCTCGAGATGGTGGACACGTGCCTGTGCATGGGCGCTGGCGTGACCATCGCGCAGGGCCTGGAGCGGGCCGAGCCCGACGCCACGCACTTCGCCTTCATCGGCGACTCGACGTTCTTCCATACCGGGATCCCCGGCGTGGTGAACGCCGTCTACAACGGTACCGATATCGTGCTCGTGGTGCTCGACAACTCAACGACGGCCATGACCGGCCACCAGACGCACCCGGGGCTTGGGCGTACGGCGCAGGGAGAGGTGGCAGCCAAGATCGCCATCGCACCGGTGCTCGCCTCGCTTGGCGTATCGCACATCGAGACGTGCGACCCGATGCAGCTGGCCGAGGCCGAGGCAGCGGTGAAGCGGGCCGTGGAGGCCGGTGGCGTCTCGGCGATCATCTTCGAGTCGCCGTGCATCGCGGTCACCGTTCCTGGACCGATGTATGAGGTCGATGCCCAGGCGTGCACCGACTGCCAGGTGTGCATCCAGCGTCTCGGCTGTCCCGCGATCGTGCGATCGGGGGGCGTGGTGAGCATCGACACGTCGCTCTGTTACGGCTGCTCCATCTGCGCGCAGGTGTGTCCCACCGGGGCGATCGGGGTGGCGCGATGAGCGCAGCGTCGGGTGGCATCGGCAAGACCTCCCGTGATCTCATCTTCTGCGGCGTCGGCGGCCAGGGTATCGTGCTCGCCTCGAAGCTCGTGTCTCAGGCCGCGCTCGACGCTGGTCTGCCGGTCCGCACCGCCGAGACGATCGGTATGGCGCAGCGCGGCGGATCGGTCACCAGTCACGTCCGGATCGGCGCGGACGTCCACTCACCGCTCGTCCCGCTCGGCACCGCCGACGCGATCATCGCGTTCGAGCCCGCCGAGGCGGTGCGGTGCCTGCCGTATCTCGCCCCCGGACGTGGCGCGGTGGTGGTAAGCAGGCGCGCGGTGCCGCCGGTGACAGCCGCACTGGCACGACTCGAGTACGACGGACGTGAGATGCTCGGCTACCTTCGCGAGTGCGGCGAGCGGGTGATCGTGGTCGATGGTGACGAGGTGTGTGCCGCGTGCGGCTCGCCGAAGGTGCTCAACACCGCGCTTCTGGGAGCGGCGGCCGAAGCCGGGGTGCTCGGCTTCTCGGCCGAAGAGCTCGGGCGCGTCATCCGGCGCACGCTGCCGGAACGGTTCATCGAGATGAACGTGCAGGCGCTCGCGCTCGGCGCGGGCTACACACGAGGGGATACCACGTGAAGTCACAGGCTGCGTTCGACGCGATCACGCACGTGCTCGACGGTCTCGCCGACCGGAGCCCCTTCTACCGCGCCAAGTACGACGGGGTCGACCTCGGTAACGTGACCGATTGGCAGAGCTTCGAGCAGCTTCCCTTCACCGAGAAGGCCGACCTGCGCGACGCGTATCCGCTCGGGCTTGCCGCGGTCCCCGAGGAGGAGATCGTCCGCATCCACTCGTCGTCGGGCACCACGGGAACCCCCATCATCATTCCGTACACCGCTCGCGACGTTGAGGACTGGGCGATCCAGTTCGCGCGCTGCTACGAGATGGCGGGTGTCACGAACCTCGATCGCGTGCAGGTGACTCCCGGTTACGGCCTGTGGACGGCGGGCATCGGCTTCCAGGCCGGCGCCGAGCGCATCGGTGCGATGGTCGTGCCCACCGGCCCGGGCAACACCGACAAGCAGATCCAGATGATGATCGACCTCAAGACCACGGTGCTGTGCGCCACGTCCTCATACGCGTTGCTGCTCGCCGAGGAGATCGAGAAGCGCGGCGTGGGGGACAAGATCCACCTGCGCACGGGCATCATCGGCTCCGAGCGCTGGGGTGAGAAGATGCGCCGCCGGATCGCCGACGAGCTCGGCGTGACCCTCTACGACATCTACGGCCTCACCGAGATCTACGGGCCGGGTATCGGCATCAGCTGCGATCACGAATGCGGGATGCACTACTGGGACGACTACGTGTACTTCGAGATCGTCGACCGCAACACGGGCGAGCAGGTGCCCGAGGGCGAGATCGGCGAGCTCGTCATCACGACGCTCCGCAAGCAGGGGGCGCCGCTCATCCGGTACCGCACGCACGATCTCACGCGGTTCGTACCCGGCAAGTGTGCGTGCGGCTCGCCGTACCCGCGCATCGACACCATCCTCGGCCGCACCGACGACATGGTGAAGGTCAAGGGCGTGAACATCTTCCCCGCGCAGATCGACGAGTGCCTGCGCGAGGTCGAGGGCGCTTCGAGCGAGTTCCAGATCATGATCGATCACCTCGAGGGCAAGGATGTCATGACCGTCTTCTTCGAAGCGCTCGAGGGCAAGCACCGTGAGGGTGTCGAGGCAGCCGTGCGGCAGAAGATCAAAGACAGGATCGGGCTCACGATCGTGCCAATGGCGGTGGCGGTCGGGGAGTTGCCGCGGTCGGAGAAGAAAACGCCGCGGGTGTTCGATAACCGGTACTGATGGGTGCGCCGGTGACAGAAATGACGTCACGGCTGGATACTGGACCCATGACGAACACAGAGAAGACCACGTGGGACGGCATCGAGCGGCGGGTCACGAAGCGCCGTCATCATCGGAGGTACCGATTCATCGATCGGCGGCACGGCTTCGACCGTCGGGGGCGGTATCCGATCCTCGGCACCATGCGTGACCACGCGTGGCTCGTCGTCTTCACGATCCTGCTGATCAACGTGCTTTCGTTCCTCGACGGCTGGTTCACCGCAGCCGAGCTGGGGCTGGGCATCGCCCGCGAGGGGAATCCCGTGCTTGCGGCAGCCAACCGACAGGGACCGCTGACAGCGATCGCGGTGAAGTTCGGCGCGATGGCGGTGGTGAGCACGACGATCTGGTTCGGGCGCCACAAGCGGTCGATACTCGCCCTGGCGCTTGTGGCCGTTGCCCTCTTCGGCGGACTGGTGGCCTACCACGCGGGCACGTTGCGAGGGATGGGGCTGCTCTAGCGCGCTACGCCTCGAACGGCGCGGCGTTCTCGCGGAGCGCGGCGGCGAGCGCCTTCTTCGTGACAGTGCCTTCGCAGACGCCGATCACGAGGTCGTATTTCTCATCCTGAGAGAGCGTGACGGCGTAGCCGTTGTCCGCGAGGAAGACCAGCGCGGCATGTGTCCCCGCTCGTTTGTTCCCGTCGATGAACGGATGGTTCATCACGATGTGGTACAGGTACGCGGCTGCCATTTCGAAGATGTCCTCATGCAGATATGCGTTTCCGAATCCCGCTTGAGGCATCGCAACCGCTGAGTCGAGCATGCCGATGTCGCGCAGACCATGGCTGCCACCGAATCGTCGTACGAGTTGTTCGTGGAGGTCGAGTATCTCCTCGACACTCAGGAACCTCGGCGATGCGCTCACTGCGCCAGCCTACGGAGGAGGTCATCGTTCTCATCCATGAGGCGCTCGGATATCGCCAGCAGTCGTTCTCGACGTGCCCCCGCATCCGCCGGCGTGACCGTAAGCGAGTGACCATCGGTGCTCACGATCACTTCTTCGTCGTCTCCGAGGTTGAGGAGTTCGAGGATCGCCTTGTCGATCACGAGTGCCCTGCTGTTGCCGTGCTTCACGAGTTTCTTGCGCATGGCCGTTGCACGTCCCATCTGTCCCACCTCCACGCATGAGCGTAGAGGAATGTACTTACAGAAAGTATACCGATGTATCACCATTCTCTAAACCCCTGACGCGCCCTGGCCCACTGCCGTACAATCGCCACACACATCGCGAACACTCTGGAGGTTTTTCCGTATGGCCAAGCACACTGTGACCCTCATCCCCGGCGACGGCATCGGGCCGGAGCTCACCACCGCCATGACGCGTGTTGTCGAGGCGACCGGCGTCGACATCGAGTGGGAGATCGCCGAGGCTGGTGCAGACGTGATGGAGAAGTACGGCACGCCGCTGCCCGAGCAAGTGCTCGACTCCATCCGCAAGAACAAGGTCGCCATCAAGGGTCCCATCACCACGCCCGTCGGCACCGGTTTCCGCAGCGTGAACGTCTCGATCCGCAAGGAACTCGATCTGTACGCCTGCCTGCGTCCGGCGTTCTCGATCCCTGGCAACGGCGCGCGCTACGACGACATCGATCTCGTGATCGTGCGTGAGAACACCGAGGATCTGTATGCCGGCATCGAGTTCGAGGAGGGGAGTGAGGGCGCCCGCAAGCTGATCGAGTTCGCCGCCGCAGAGGGTGCGGGTATCATCCGACCCGACTCGGGCATCTCGCTCAAGCCGATCAGCATTTCCCGCAGCCGCCGCATCGTCGAGTACGCCTTCGACTACGCCATCGCCAACGGCCGCAAGAAGGTCACGGCCGTGCACAAGGCCAACATCCTCAAGTACTCCGACGGCCTGTTCCTCAAAGTCGCGCGTGAGGTGGCTGCGGAGTACAAGGACTCGGGCATCGAGTTCGAGGACTACATCGTGGATGCCACCTGCATGCAGCTGGTGCTGCACCCCGAGTGGTGGGACGTGCTCGTACTGCCCAACCTCTACGGCGACATCCTCTCGGACCTCGCGGCGGGTCTTATCGGCGGCCTCGGCATCGCGCCGGGCGCCAACATCGGCGCTGACTGCGCGGTCTTCGAGCCCACACACGGCTCGGCGCCCAAGTACGCGGGCAAGGACATGGCGAACCCGACTGCCGAGA
This sequence comes from Coriobacteriia bacterium, assembly GCA_016938395.1. Next base: position 53,441 of record JAFGUS010000101.1, read on the forward strand.
TCCTCTCGGCGGTCCTCATGCTGAACCACCTCGGCGAGCGTGACGCGGCCGAGCGGATCCTCAATGCGGTACGCGGGGTCATCGGCGATGGCGACGAGGTCACCTACGACATCAAGCGCTCGGTGACTGGCAGCACGGCGGGATGCGTGGGCACGCAGGCGTACGCCGACGCGCTCATCGAGCGTCTGTAGCGACTGGAAGGCGGGACGCCGGTGGACGAGGGCACGACACCGTCAGGCTGGCGTGACATCGACAGGCGGCATCGGGCGGGCATCTTGCTTGGTGTCGCCGTCGTGCTCGCAGCGGTCGTCGCGGGGGCTGTCGCGTTGTCCGGCGGGGAGCCTGGCGCCGTGCCGGACGATGAGACGACCCGCACGATCACGCCCGCCGAGCAGGCCGCCGAGGCGACCGGCCCGATCCCGTCGTACGAGCCCACCGGGACCTCCAGCGTTGAGAGCAGCTCCGCACCGCCGGTGGCCGGTCCCGACGCGCTGCCCGCCCCCACGCGCCTCGCGTATCGCCGCGAGGGGTGGCTGTGCGTGGCAGCGCTCGACGGGAGCGCCGAGCAGCGTGTGGCGGAGTCCGCGTCCGGGGTCTTCTCCCTTTCACCCGACGGCGCCACCATCGCGAGCGTGGACGCCGACCGGCACCTCCGGCTCTACGACGTGGCTACGGGCAGCGCGCGAGACCTCGGCCCGATGGAGGACGAGCGGCCCTCGTGGTCGCCGGATTCGGAGGCGGTCGTCTACACTGCGCCGGGACCGACGGTTCGCCGCTACGCCCGCCGGGGCGGCCGCCAGGCGATCCTGTTCGCAGGCCGGGCGCCGGTCTACACCCGCGATGGCGCCGCGATCGTGGCTCTCTCGCCGAGCACCGAGGAGCCTGCCGTGCTTGTGTGGCAGGACGAGCGCTTGGAGCGGCGCGCTTTGGAGGCGCCGGGCACGAGCGTCGCCTGCTACGCGACGCACATCTACGCGGGCACCGCACCGGATGCCGACGGGGAGGCCGCGCTGCTGTCGATGCCGCTCGATGGCTCCGCGCGGCCGCGGAAGCTCAGCGCCGCTACATCCGCGCGCGGCGTTTCGATCGGCTCGCTCATCGTGTCGCCCGATGGGAGCCGTGTGGCCTATGCCGAGCAGGGCGACGACGGCCACTCACGTGTGTACGTGATGCCCGTCGCCGGTGGCACGGCCGTGCAGGCATCGGGACGGCGCGACGCATGCCCGCTGCAGTGGGCCGACGATGGCGATACGCTGTTGCTCATCGAGGGGAATCCGGTGCAGGGAGAACCCACCGCGTTGGTTTCGGTGTCGATCACGAGCGGCGTGCGGAAGCTCGTGATAGAAGGTGCGGGCAGGTAGCGAGCGCTCGGCTGTGACCGGCTGTTGCGAGAATGCTGGGTGCCACTCATCTGCCGTCTGAGAAGTGAATGTGATGAATATCACCTGAACTACTTGACCGGCTTCCGGTACCCGCTCATAATTCACGGATGTTCGGGGGTGAGGTTCGAGGGGCCCCCGTGCCGATCATCAGCGATGAACCGACATCCGCAATTGGGCGCCTGGGTGACGGGGAGCGAGTGGCGCAACCGGCTGATCGTGTTCGGCCGGTTTTCCTTTCTGAGCCACGGGGCAGGCGCAGCGAGCGGCCGGACCGCCCGAAAGGGCTTCTTTCGACATGGCAGTGCCGAAGAAGAGGTGGCGATCCGTATGCGTC
>JAFGUS010000102.1 GCA_016938395.1 Coriobacteriia bacterium
AATCACGATCACGAGGACGATGATCCTCGTGGGCGCTATCGCGGGGGCGCTGCTTCTTGTCTTCCAAATCCTCCAGGGCATGCGCAAGATCAAGTTCAAGGGCCGCCTGCACCTCAAGGTGCACAAGCACGCCGCATTCGCGCTTGTTGTCGTCACCGTTCTCCTCGCGCTCACCAGGCTCGCGTACATGAACATCATCAGGTTCTGAACGCAGCCGAAGCACGACAGTCGCACACGCGGGTGTTGAGACCACGGAGGAACCATGGACAGACCGAACGCACCATCACCTGCCGGTGAGACCCCGGTGACGGATTCATCTGCTGTCGCCGCTGCACCGGCCGCAGCCCCCTCGGCCCGTGCGCCTGAAGCCGCCTCAAGGCAACCGATGTCGCGTGGCGCCAAGTGGGCGCTCGGCCTCGGCGCCGCCCTCGTGGTGCTCGGCCTGCTCTCGTGCGTCTTCTTCGTGCTCGTGGCGCTCTCCGAGGAGGGCATGGCCCCGCTCTCGGGGTCCGGCGACGGCGTCGCGCTCATCTACATCGACGGCGTGATCGCCGGCACGGGCAGCATCTACGACGGCGTGAGTTCTCCCTCGTACATTCTCGACCAACTCGACCAGGCACTTGCCGACGAGAGCGTGCGGGCGATCCTGCTCCGCATCGACTCGCCGGGCGGCACGGTGGCCGCCTCACAGGAGATATCGCTCGCGGTGCGGCGCGCCGCCGAGGAGAAGCCGGTTGTGGCGAGCATCGGCGACATCGGCGCATCGGGTGCGTACATGGTGGCGTCGCAGTGTGATGAGATCGTGGCCTCGCCCGGATCGTCAGTGGGGAGCATCGGCGTGATCATGGAGATCCCCAATGTGTCCGGCCTGCTCGATAAGCTGGGCGTCGAGTTCACCGTGCTCACCGAGGGCGAGTACAAGGACGCCGGCAGCCCGTACCGGAGCGTGACGGAGAGCGAGAGCGCCATGCTCAAGGAGAAGCTCGCGATCGTGCGCGACCAGTTCATCGCCGACGTGGCCGAGGGCCGCGGTATGCCGGTGGCCGAGGTGGCCGAGCTTGCCACCGGCTGGGTCTGGCTCGGCAGCGAAGCGATCGACCTGGGGCTCATCGACACGCTCGGCAACTTCGACGACGCCATCGACGCGGCGGCCGATCTCGGCGGGATAGAGGGCGAGCCGTATCTGGTGACCTACGAGTCGGAGTTCCGGTTCGAGGACCTGCTCTGGTCGATGATCGGGCTGACCTCGCCGGATCGCGCGCTCGATGCCGATGCGCTCAGGCGCTCGGGGCTGCCCCGGTGAGCGAGGAGGCGATGCGCCCCACAGTCGGGCACGCGGCCGGTGCGCTCACGGCCGACCCCGCATGGTTGCGTAACGTCGCAATCGGGGTTGGGGTGAACCTGATTCCATACGTCGGGATGTTCTGGTTCATCGGCTACGCGCTCACGTATCTGCGAGATACGGCTCACGATGGGCGGGCTACGCTCCCCCGCTGGCAACCGGCCGGGAGTCGGCTGAAGACCGGGCTCTTCGCGCTCGTGCCCGGCATGGTCTACTCGCTGCCGTTGAGCATCCTGTTCGGAGGCGCGATGGTCGCAGTCGTGATCGGCGGAACCGTCGCCACGCTCGACGGCGGCTCGTTCGTGCGCATCGCGGTTCCCCTTGCGGCGCTCTTCAGCGTCTTTATCGTAGCGAGCAGCCTCTACGGGATCGTGCTCTGGCCCGTGTACGTCAACGTCGCGCTCAACGAGACGATCGAATCGGGATTCGACATCAAGGGTATCTACCGCCGCACGCGGGAGCACGCGGGGGTCTTCTGGCCCGTCGCGTGGCGCTCCGTCGGGCTCGGGCTGCTCTCCAGCGCGATC
>JAFGUS010000103.1 GCA_016938395.1 Coriobacteriia bacterium
CAGGAGGCGTCACTTATGCGCGAAGTGACAGCTCCCGCCGATGACGAGCGCACCGACCGGCCGCGATCGTACCTTCCCGCAGCGCTGATCGTCGCAGGGAGCACAGCGTTCGTCACCGTCATCATCGTCTCGACAGGCAGACTCTCGCCCGCCTGGCTCCTCTACCTTATCCCGGTCGTGATCGCCTCACTCGTCGCCGACGTCCCCGGCGGCGTCCTGGCGACCGCACTCGCCGCTGTGGCGCTCGTCCTCACCGCGCCCGGCGACGCCATCGCCGAGCGGTGGGCCGAGCTCCTCACCGGCCTGGCCGTCTTCCTGCTCTGCGGTGCTGTCGTCGGCGTGCAGGCCCATCGCCAGCGTATGCACGCCCACGCGCTCGAGCGCGTTTCGACACACGACCCGCTCACCGGCCTGCACAAGGCCGAGTCTTTCGGCGCCCGGCTCGCCGAGGAGCTGCGCCGGGCCGACCGTTACAGCACGAGCGTGGGCCTCATCGCCGTTCGCGTGGAAGACATCGAGGCGTTCTCGCGAACGTTCGGCCGGTACAAGGCCGACCTCATGCTCGAGCACCTGGCCGATGTCATCAGACTGGGTGTGCGCGACACCGACATCGTCGGCAGAACCGGCCCCGAGACCTTCGCGGTCATCATCCCGCACGCCGACGCCGAGGCCATCCGGAGCACTGCCGCACGGGTGGCCGAGTCCTGCGCCTCCGCAGAGTTCGAAGGTGACGCGCTCGAGCCGGTGACCCGCTGCGCAACATCGGTCGCCGCCGTCGGCTACCCGGCTGACGCGAACGACGCGGCTGCCCTGCTCAACGCCGTGGCGGATCGCCTTGATGCCGCAGCGCCACATGCGGGTGCCCCGGCAGCCACTCCGTCCGGCAGAGCGGCGGAAGGGGCCGCCACGTGAGACGCACGCTCTCCTTCCTCGTACTGTTCGTGTTCTGGCTCGTGATCAGCGCCTCGCTCAGGCCCTTCGACCTCGTGGCCGGCGCCATTATCGCCTACGCTGTCTCGATCTGGGCCGAGCGGACGCTCTGGCTCGGCGAACCGGAGCCCCTTTCCGCTCGTGCGTGGCTCCGCCTTCCGGGGTACTTCCTGTACCTCGTCAAGGAGATCGTTGTCGCGGCGCTCTACGTGGCCGAGCGCGTCCTCGACCCCCGACTGGGGATCGCACCGAAGATTCACATGCACCGTGCGGTGTTCACACGCGACAGCGCGCGCGTGGCCTTCGCGAACTCGATAACGCTCACGCCGGGCACGATCACGCTCGACGTCGACGGCGACACGTTCGTTATCCACTGCCTGCACGAGTCGTTCTCTGACACCATCTCCAGCGGCGATCTGGAGCGGCGGGTCGCCCGGACGTTCGACGGTTAGGGGGGGCCGTGACCGCGTTTCTGTGGGGGCTCACGGTGTTCCTCCTTCTGAACGCCACGCTCTGCCTGGTGCGGGCGTACCTCGGACCCACCCCCGCGGACCGGCTCCTTGCGATCAATGTCGTGGGCACCAAGACGCTCGTGGTGCTCTCGCTCCTCGCCTTCGTGTTCGACCGTACGCTGTTCGTGGATGTCGCACTCGTCTACGGGCTGCTCAACTTCGTCGTCACACTCGCGGCAAGCCGCCTCATGGAGACCGGGCGCCTCGAGGGTGATTCGGCATGATGTGGCTCGAGAGCATCCGGGACGCCGTCGTGGTGGTGCTCGCCTGCGCGGGGGCGTTCTTCTTCCTCGTGGGCACCCTCGGCCTGCTCCGCTTCCCCGACTTCTACGCCCGCACGCATGCGGCTACCAAGTGCGACACCGTCGGCGCGGGTGCAGTGCTGCTCGCGCTGGCACTTCTGCGCGGGCTGCAGCCCGACGTTCTGAAGCTGATCCTGCTGGCCGGGCTCGTACTGCTCTCGAGCCCGACCGCCGCACACGCCCTGGCGCGGGCGGCCTACCGCACGGGGCACGAGCCCTGGCTCGGAGAGGCAGGACCTCGGTGAGCCGGGTGTTCGACATCGTCCTGCTGCTCCTGCTCGTGGGGTGCGCGCTGGCAGTCGTACGTCTCAAAGACCTCCTCGCAGCCGCGATCGTGTTCTCGAGCTACAGCCTGCTGATGTGCCTGCTCTGGTTGCACCGGGGCGCGCCCGACGTCGCCATGACCGAAGCGGCCGTGGGTGCCGGCGTCACCACGGTGCTCTTTCTGGTCGCCATCGCTCGGACGACACGGAGGGAGCGGTCGTGAAGCGCGCGCTCGTCATCCTCCTGCTTGTCGCGGTCTCGCTCCCACTGCTCCTGGCCGTGTCGCAACTCCCGCCTCACGGAGACCCCGACAACCCGCCGCACGTGCACATCGCTCCCCGCTATCTGGAGTCCGGTCCGGAGGAGGCGGGGGCGGAGAATGTCGTCACGGCGGTCATCCTGAACTACCGCGGCTTCGACACCCAGGGTGAGGTCACCGTGATCTTCACCGCGATGGCTGCGGTGGTCGCGGTTCTCGTGATGGGCTCGGCGGGCACGGCACCGGCCGAGCGCCCGGCCGGTGCCGTTCCGGTGAGCGTCATCGTTCGGTTCATCGTGCGCGTGCTGGCCCCGTTCATCGCCGTGTTCTCCGTGTACGTCGTGTTGAACGGTCACGTCACACCCGGCGGGGGATTCCAGGGCGGCACGATCGCCGGGGCCCTCGTCATCGCCCTCACGCTCATCCTGAGCGAGCAGGACGCTCGCGCTCTCCTGCCCCGCAGGCCTGAGCGCCTGCTGCAAGCAGCCGCGCCGATCACCTTCTTCGTTGTAGGCATCGCCGGGCTCATCGTCGCCGGCGACTACCTCGCCTACCCGCGTACCGAAGCACTGCGCTGGCTGACCACGATCATGCTGACCGTGGTGGAGTTCGGAATCGGCGTCGGGGGCGCGATGGTGATCGCCACCATCTTCCGCACGATGGGGGCCGACCGATGATCGCAGCACTCTGGCAGAACCTCGACTACGCGGCCTCGATTGCCCTGTTCTGCATCGGGCTGTACGCCGTCATCACCAAAGAGAACCTCATCAAGAAGTTCATGGGTCTGAACATCATGGAGACCGCGGTCTTCGCCTTCATCGTGGCGCTCGGCGTGCTCGAGGGGGGCGAAGCGCCGATCATGGGTCCGGGTGTCGAGGGGCCGTTCATCAACCCGCTCCCCCAGGCGCTCATCCTGACCGGCATCGTCGTCGCGGTGAGCACGACGGCGCTGGCACTCAGCCTCGTCATCCGCATCTGGAGACAGTGCGGCACCATCGAGGCGGACGAGCTGCGGGAGGCCGAGTGACATGATCGACTGGCCGCCGCTTCTCGCACTCGTCATCGCGGTCCCGCTCACGGGCGCGGTCCTGACGCCTGCGGTCGGCCGCACTCGCCCACAGTGGGCTGCCAGCTGGGCGCTGCTTACGATGGCCGTGACGAGCGTGATGGCGCTCCTGCTCATCGTGCGCGTGGCCGAGGACGGACCGTTCTCCTACGTGGTGGGTGGCTGGGACGCGCCGTACGGGATCGAGCTGCGATTCGACGAGTTCGGCGCCTCGGTGGGCGTGATCTGCCTGATCGGATCGCTTGCGATCATGTTCTCGCACCGATACGCGGCGCACGCGATCGCCGAAGCCCGCATCCCCTACTACTACGCGCTGCTGCTGCTGAATCTCACCGGTATGATCGGCTTCTCCGTGACGGGCGACCTGTTCAATCTCTTCGTGTTCATGGAGATCCTGTCGCTCTCCGGCTATGCGCTCGTGGCCGTGAGTGGCGAGAAGATCGCCGAGATGGCCGCGTTCAAGTACCTCGTGATGGGTGCGATCTCCTCGCTCGTGGTGCTCTTCGCGATCGGTCTTCTCTACGC
>JAFGUS010000104.1 GCA_016938395.1 Coriobacteriia bacterium
CTTGGCCATGCGCTCGGGGAAGAACGGCTCGAGGGCGTCGAGCTTCTCCCCCACACCGGCGAACTTGATGGGCTTGCCGGTGACCGACCGGACCGACAGCGCCGCCCCGCCCCTGGCGTCGCCGTCGAGCTTCGTGACGATCACGCCGTCGAAGTCGACGCGCTCGGCGAAAGCGGCCGCGGCGTTCACCGCATCCTGGCCGGTCATCGCATCGATGACCATAAGGACCTGATCAGGTTTGACTGCGGTCTTGATGGCAGCGGCCTCGGCCATCATCTCTTCGTCGATGTGCAGGCGGCCGGCAGTGTCGATGATGACGACGTCGCGCATCCGGCTGACCGCCGCGCGGACGCCCGCCTGGGCAATCGCGACGGCGTCGGTGCCCTCGCCGCGGTACACGGGGATGTCGAGCTGTCTGCCGAGCGCCTCGAGCTGGTCGATGGCGGCCGGCCGGTACACGTCACAGGCGATGAGCAATGGGCTCTTGCCCTGCGAGCGCAGAAGACGGGCGAGCTTGGCGGCCGCGGTGGTCTTGCCCGAGCCTTGGAGACCGACGAGCATGACCACGGCGGGCATCCTGCCGGAGAGGACGAGCCTCGACTCGGCAGAACCCATGAGCGTCGTGAGCTCGTCGAGAACGATCTTCACGACCATCTGGCCGGGCGTGAGGCTCGACATGACCTCCTGGCCGACCGAGCGCTCTCGGACGCGCGCGACGAAGGACTTGACCGTCTTGAAGTCGACATCGGCCTCGAGGAGCGCCATGCGCACCTCGCGCATGGCTGCGTCGACATCGGCCTCGGACAGGATGCCGCGGCCGGTCAGCTTGGCGAAGACCGCCTGCAACCGGTCACTGAGAGTGTCGAACACGATGCCTCCGGAAATCAGGTCGCTGCGTGGATGCGGGTGGGACGGCCTCTCACCCTACGGAGACACGCGGCAGGAGTCAATCACCTGGAAACGCGTTACAGGCATGAGTATGACCCCCACTCGACCGTCGACATCCTTGAGCGGAACCGGCCCGATGAACCTGCTGTCCAAAGACACGGGGCGATTGTCGCCAAGGACGATGATCGTGTCCTCGGGAACCACGAATGGCTCGATGACGCGTGCATCGGCACCGATGATCGCCTGTGGGGCGACGTAGGAAGGGGCGCCGTTGACGTAGGCGACGTCACCGGCGAACGAGACGGTGTCGCCGGGAAGCGCGACGACACGCTTGAGCACACTGACGCGCGTGCCCCGATCCGTGATGGTGACCGAGACGATGTCGCCGGGGGCTGGATCGCCGTAGCCCCGTGTGACCAGAACGCGGTCGCCGGGGAGGAGCGCGGGGTACATAGAGTCCCCCTCGACCCGCACGACACGACAGACGATGAAGAACACTGCGACGAGCATGCCGAGGGCGAACGCGAGCAGCACCATGAGGAGCAGGTGGCGGCGATCCCGCTCCCGCCAGAAGATGAAGTGCGGGCGCTCCATCAGCGTCTCACTCCAGATCGCCGACGATAGCCGACGAGAAGACGTCGGGGTCGAAGGGCTCGAGGTCGTCGATGCCCTCTCCCACCCCGATGCGCACGACGGGGAGGCCGAGCTCACGCGCGACGGCCACCACGATCCCGCCCTTCGCGGTGCCGTCGATCTTGGTGAGCACGAGTGCGTCGAGATCGAGCGCCCGGTGGAACTCGCGAGCCTGCACGAGCCCGTTCTGGCCCGTCGTCGCGTCCATGACGAGTACGACGCGGACCGGATGAGGGCTCTCGCGTTCGGCAACGCGGCGTACCTTGACGAGTTCGGCCATGAGGTCGGCGGAGGTGTGCAGCCGTCCGGCGGTGTCGACGAGAATCAGGTCGGCGTCGTACTCACGACCTGCCGCGAGCGTGTCGAAGGCGACCGCGGCCGGGTCGGAGCCGTGCGGCCGCTCGATGACGGGGACACCGGCGCGCTCGGCCCAGATGCGAAGCTGCTCGATCGCCGCTGCCCTGAAGGTGTCGGCCGACCCGATGACCACACGTCTCCCCGCGTCAGCGGCCTGTCTGGCAAGCTTGCCGACCGACGTGGTCTTGCCCGTGCCGTTGACGCCGACCACGAGCACTGTCGCCGGTCCTGACGAGAAGGGATCGTCGCCCTCGACCGTGACCTCTGCCGCGATCTCGGTTCTCAGACGGGCAAGGACGCTCGCAGCGTCGGGCAGTGCCTCGCGGGCGGCGGCATCGCGCAGGCGACCCACCATCTCGGTGGTTGCGGTGACACCCATGTCCGAGGCGATGAGCGCGTCCTCGAGATCCTCCCAGAACGAATCATCGAGATCCGGCCCGCGGCGCAACAGGACGTTGAGGTGTCCCTGCAGCTCGTTGCGCGTACGGGAGAGGCCCTCTCCGATGCGCTTGAACCAGGGCTCAGGCACCGCCGTCACCGTCTCGTGCGGGGCGCTCGATCTTCTGGCTCACGACCTTGCTCACGCCGTCGGCCTGCATCGAGACCCCGTAGAGTACGTCGGCCATCTCCATGGTGCGGCGCTGGTGGGTGACCACGACGAACTGCGTGTGTGCGCGCAGACTGTCCACGAACGCGATGAAGCGGCGCAGGTTCGTGTCGTCGAGCGCCGCCTCCACCTCGTCGAGGATGTAGAACGGGCACGGGCGCGTGCGGTAGACCGCAAACAGGAGCGCGAGGGCGGTGAGCGACTTCTCGCCGCCGGAGAGCAGGCTCATCTTCTGGAGCCGCTTGCCGCGCGGTTGGGCGACGACCTCGACGCCGGTCGCCTCGAGGTCGTCGGGTTCTGTCATCGCGAGTGAGGCGTTTCCCCCCGGGAAGAGCAGGGCGAAGATGTCCTGGAAGTGCCGGTCGACGAGTTCGAACGTGTCGAGGAACCGGTCGCGCACTTTGCGGTCGATCGCAGCGATGACCTTCTGGAGCGCCTTTCGGCTCGAGGTGAGGTCCTCGAGCTGGCGCTGCATGAACTCCCGTCGGTCGCTCAGGTGATCGTACTCATCAACGGCCACCGGATTGATGGGGCCGAGGTTACTGAGCCGCTTTCGCAGTCTGTGGGCACGCTCGGCCGCTGAGGTGGCATCCTCGACAGCCGGGATCTCGAGGGCGCGCTCGAGGGGCATGCCGAGATCCTCAACGACCCGCCTGACCGCTGCGGTCACCTGCACCTCGAGGGCCGCCTTCTCGGCGCGAACCGTGCCGGCAGCCTCCACCGCTGCATCGAGTGCCTCCTGCGCGAGCCGAACACCGTCCTGCCCGCTGTGGATGGTCTCACGCAGCGACTCGGAGTCGGCCTGCTCGAACCGCGCGCGGTCGCGCAACTTGTCGGCGAAATACTCGGCGCGCTCCAGGAGGACCGACCACAGGTCGTGGAGCGGTTGGAGGCGCTCGCGGAGCGACTCCAGTGCCTCCTCGGTGGTGCGTGAGTGATCGACGGTGAGGCCGAGTTCGCGCGTCTCCGCGGTGAGTGAGGCGAACCGGCGCTTCAGGTGAACCTCGCGCTCGGAGACCGCCGCCACCTCCACCTGGCATGCCGAGAGGCGGTTGGCTACTTCGGTCTCCTCGCGGAAGCGCGAGTCGCGCTCCTCTCGGCGCGCTATCGTCGCCTCCTCAAGCTCTTCGATGCGCGCGACGCCGTCGGCGATGCGCTCCGTCAGTGCGCGCTGCTGGGGGCGGTCCTTCATCGTCTTCTCGTTGATCTGGCGCAGGCGCAGCCCGATGGCCGCGGCCTCCGTATCAGACTCGGTGATCGAGTGCTCGAGGCGACCGACATCCTCCCTGAGAGACGCTTCCTCACCGGTGAGTGTGGCCAGTGTCTGGCTGAGCTCGAGAGCGTCCTGCTGGGCTGCCTCGAGCGCCTCCCGGGCTTCGACGACGCCGGCTTCGGCCTCGCCTACCGTCGAGAGGAGTGCCTCCTGCCGGTCGCTCAGCTCGGCGAGCGAACGGCGACGGCTGAGCACGCCCGCGTCCTCGCCGAGCGAGGGTCCCACACGGACCTTGCCCGAGGGCCACACGGTCTGACCCGACGGCGTGGTGAGCCGCCACGGTGACGGAGTGGCAGCCAGCGCCTCATCGAGGGTATCGACGACGCGCACGTCGCCGATAAGCGCGGCGAGCCCCGCCCGTACCGACGGATCGCACTCGATGACATCGAGGAGGCGCACGCCGGGGCCGTCGGCGGGCATGTCGGGTGCGACGGAGGTGTCGACCGGTATCAGTGCGAAGTCGGTGGCCCCGTGCTTCTCGAGCAGTGCCACAGCAGGCGAGACACCGTCGGCGGTCTTCATGAGCACGCAGAAGAGGTCCGCGCCGAGCACCCGCTCGAGCACGGGTTCGTAGGCTTCGGGAACCGAGACGTGGTCGGTCACCGGGCCGATGACGCCGGGCATCTCCTGCTCGCGCGCGAGCACCCACGCGAGTGCGGGTGAGGCGGCGTCGAACGCGCGATCGACTTCCTCGAGTGCCCGGATGTGGGCGCGGGTCTCGGCGAGTTCGGCGCGGACCCGCTCGAGCTCGGCTTTGCGCGACTCGAGCAACCGTACGCGCTTGTCGACATCGCTTCCCGCGAGCGCGACCTCTTTGCGCGTCCGTTCGATGCGCTGGGCAAGGTGCTCCAGTCGGTTGCGTCTCGCCGAGAGGGTCTGCATGAGAGCCGAACGCTGGTCTCGTACGTGTTCGGCTCGCTCGGTCAGCATCTCGGACTCGAGTGCGAAGGCCGCGAGGGCCTGCTGGATCTCGGCAAGACCCCCGCGTGCGTCGTCGACGTCGGCGCGCGCACGCCGGGCCTCGATCATGACCTGGGAGAGCGTCTCATCCGCGGCAAGCCGCTGCTTCTTGATGGTCTCGGCCTCGCGCCGGAGCTCGCCGAGCTGCGTGTAGAGTGCCTGAAGCGTTGCGTCGGCCACCGAGCGCTCTTCGGCGATGCGCTCGAGCTCCTGGCCGCGCGCTTCAAGGCGCGTGCCGCTCTGATGCACCTTCTGGCGGAGCTCCGAGAGCCGCTCGACGAGGTTCTTGCCCTTCTCCTCGAGCAGCAGCAGGCCCGAGTTGGCGCGCTCGAGCACGGACTGCAGCCGGCGGCGCTGCTCGGAGAGGTCTCCGACGAACAGGCCCTTCTCCTCCAGGAGCGACTGGAACGCGGTGAGCTCGCGCTGCCGCTCGGCGAGGCGATACCGCGCGAGTTCGATCTCGGCATCGTGTTCACGCTCGCGCTTCTCGACGCCGTCCCAGGACGCCTGCAGCGCGCGCAGGTCGCCTACGGCGAGCGAGACCTCGAGCTCCTTCAGTTCAGCTTCGAGCTCCCGGTACTGTACCGCCTTGTCGGCCTGGCGCTGAAGCGGGCGCAACTGCCGGTCGATCTCGGCGAGGACGTCGCGGATGCGGTCGAGGTGCACGTCCATCGCTGCGAGCTTGCGAAGCGCGCGATCCTTGCGCTTCTTGTGCTTCAGGACGCCGGCGGCCTCCTCGATGAGCGCGCGCCGATCCTCGGGCTTCGCGTTCAAGACCTCGTCGATGCGGCCCTGGCTGATGATCGAGTGGGTGTCCCGACCGAGTCCGGTGTCGTGCAGGAGTTCCTGGACGTCCATCAGCCTCGAGGGCGACTGGTTGATCAGGTACTCGCTCTCGCCGTTACGGAACATCCGGCGCGTGATCGTGACCTCGGAAAACTCGAGGGGTAGCGTGCCGTCAGCGTTGTCGAGTACGAGGTCGACCTCGGCGACACCGACAGCCTGCCGGGCCGAGGAGCCCGCGAAGATGACGTCCTCCATCGCGTTGCCGCGAAGCGCCTTGGCGGACTGCTCGCCGAGCACCCAGAGCACGGCGTCGGAGATGTTGGACTTGCCCGAGCCGTTGGGGCCGACGACGACTGTGACGCCGGGCTCGAGGCTGAGCCTGCTGCGGTCGGCGAACGACTTGAACCCCTTGAGGGTGAGCGACTTCAGGTACAAGAGACGTCCCTTGAGGCGGGTAGCGGGCTCAGGACGCCGGGCGCGAGAGCACGCACGACGAGGCGTATCCTACCACAGCGCTCACGTGTCCCGGCCTCCGGCAGTGCCGTCGTCCTCCGCCTCGAGCGCCTCGAGTGCCGCAGCCGCGGCCGCCTTCTCGGCGGCGCGCTTGGAGGCTCCGTCCCCGGAGCCGAGGACGCGACCGTCGAGGGTGACTTCGGAGGAGAAGGTGCGGCTGTGCGGCGGACCGACCACATGAGTGATGCGGTACTCGGGAAGCAGGCCGGTGCGCCCCTGCGTGTACTGCTGGAGGACCGACTTGGCGTCGCTGTCGGGCACGTCTTCGGTGGCGTAGCGCGACTCGAGGATGCGGACCGCGAAGCTCGTGGCGGCCTCCAATCCGCCGTCGAGATAGAGCGCGCCGACGAGGGCCTCGAAGGTGTTCTCAAGCAGCGACGCTCGCGCCCGATCTCCGGCCGTGTCGGCGCCCCTGCCGAGTCGCACCAGTTCGCCGATGCCGAGCTCGTCGGCCACGGCAGCGAGGGCGTCACGCGAGACCGCGTTGTGCTTGCGCCGGGTGAGTTCGCCCTCAGGGGCGTCCGGCAGTGCCCGGTAGAGCTGCTCTGAGACGACGAACCCGAGGATGGCGTCTCCGAGGAACTCGAGTCGCTCGTAGTCGTCGGTGATGTCGTGCTCAGCGGCGTACGACGGGTGGGTCAGCGCTGTCTCGAGCAGTTCGGGCCGGGTGAACACGCGGCCGACGACCTCCTGGGCACGTGCGAGCCACTCCTGCGTGGACATGTCAGTCCTCCAGGCGCCTGAAGAGCAGCGTGGCGTTGTGCCCACCGAAGCCGAACGAGTTGCTCATCACCGCCCGAAGCGCGGCCTCTCGAGCCGTGTTGGGCACGTAGTCGAGATCGCACGCAGGGTCGGGCGTGTCGTAGTTGATCGTGGGTGGTATGACGCCGTCGGTGAGCGACCGCACACAGATCACGGCCTCGAGCGCGCCCGCTCCGCCAAGGAGGTGGCCGGTCATCGATTTCGTGGACGAGACCGGTGGCGCATCGGCGCCGAACACCTGCTTGATCGCGCCGGTCTCGGCAGCGTCGCCGAGTTCGGTGGACGTTCCGTGAGCGTTGATGTAGTCGATGCCGTCGGGGGCCATCTCTGCGCGCGCAAGGGCTTGGAGCATCGCACGACGTGCGCCGTCACCGTCGGGAGCGGGCGCGGTGAGATGGTAGGCGTCAGCCGAGGCGCCGTAACCGGCGAGCTCGGCGTAGATCCTGGCACCACGGGCACGGGCGTGGGAGAGTTCCTCGAGAACGAGGGCGCCTCCCCCCTCGCCCATCACGAAACCGTCGCGCCCGGCGTCGAAGGGGCGCGACGCAGTCTCGGGATCGTCGTTCCGTGTGGAGAGCGAGCGGGCGGCGCAGAAGCCAGCAAGACCGAGTGGCGTGACCCCGCAGTCGAAACCACCGGCGATGATCACATCGGCGTCTCCCCGGCGGATGGCCTCCCCTGCCTCGCCGATGGCGTGGTTGCCGGTCGCGCACGCGGAGACCGGCGCGTAGTTGATGCCCTTGGCACCAAGGCGGATCGAGATGTAGCCGGCGGCGAGGTCCACGATCATCATCGGGACGAGGAAGGGGCTCACGCGGCCGGGGCCCTTGGTGTCGAGAATCTCCTTCTGTTCCTCCATCGTGGACAGCCCGCCGATGCCCGAGCCGACGATGACACCCACGCGGGACGCGTTCTCCTCGGTGATCACGAGGGTGGCATCGGCAACCGCATGGTCGGCGGCGGCTACCGCGAACTGCTGGAACCGTGAGAGGCGTCGAGCCTCCTTGGCGTCGAGCCAGGGCGAGGGGTCCCAGTCGTCGACCATCGCGGCGAACCTCGTGGGGTATGCCGACGCGTCGAACGCGGTGATGGGCCCGACGCCGCTTTGGCCCGCGGTCACCGACGCCATGACGGTATCGGCGCCGATACCCACGGGACTCACGACGCCGAGGCCCGTGACGACGATCCGTCTCATGATGCGGCTCCTTCCTCGGCGGCCCGCCACTGGGCACAGAGGCGCCCGATGAGTTCAGCAACCGTGGGGACGTCGTGCACCTGCGCCGCTGAGGTGCCGGCGAAGACGAGTCCGTGCTCCACGTCGCCCCGCTGCGCGGTCTCGAGGGCGTCGATGATGCAGTACTCCTTGCCGCACTCCTTGAGGCATGCGCGGCAGCGCGCGATCGCCGGATAGTCGCCGACTGCGATGCGTTTCGTGAGCGGGCTCGTGATCGCGCGACCCGGGAGGCCGACCGGGCTCTTGGTGATGATGATGTCCTCATCGGTGGCGTCGACGTACATCTGCTTGAAGGCGTCGGGTGCCGACGACTCGACGGTGGCAGCGAACACCGAGCCCATCTGGACACCGGCGGCGCCCGCATCCAGCGCGCGTTTGATATCGGCGCCTGTGGCCAGGCCGCCCGCCGCGATCACGGGGATGTCGACCGCTTCGAGAATCTCGGGAAGCAGGTCGAAGAGGTGGCGATCGGTGCCCAGATGCCCGCCGGCGTCACAGCCCTCAACGATCACCGCCGAGGCGCCGAACTTCTCGGCCAGGCGTGCGACACGGGCCGATCCCACGATAGGCACGAACTCCACACCCGCGTCGCGACACCAGCCGAAGACGTCGCGGGAGAAGCCCGCCCCGGCGACCACGAGGTCGACGCCCTCGGCGATCGCGGCCTGTACGAGGTCCTTGAAGATGCGCACCGCCACCATGATGTTGACGCCGATGACGCCTGAGCTGGTCGCCCGCGCGAGGCGGATCTCCTCGACGAGTTCGGACACGCTCAGTCCGGACCCGGCGATGAGACCGATGCCACCGGCATCGGCGACCGCGGCGGCAAGAGGGCCCAGCGAGATGCGCACAGCCATACCGCCCTGGATGATGGGCAGGCGGGCAGTGCGCGAGCCGATGGTGAGGGATGGCAGGTCCATGGCGTCCTCTCGTAGCGGCATGGGCGGCGTCACGCGGTCGTGACGCCGCCCCAATGCGGCAGATGCCGCGACGTTAGTCGATGTTGGTGGCGATGAAGTCGACAGCGTCGCCCACGGTCTTGATCGACTCGGCCTCCTCATCGGGGATGGAGATGCCGAACGAGTCCTCGAGCGCCATCACGAGCTCGACGATGTCGAGAGAGTCGGCTCCGAGGTCGTCGATGAACGACGCCTCGGGAGACACATCGTCCTCGTCGGCCGAAAGCTGGTCGACGATGACCTCCTTCACCTTGGCGTAGATCTCATCGTGCTCCACAGGTACCACCTCCTTCCCCGTCAGTGCGTAAGAACGCACGGCTCAGACGAACGTCATACCGCCGTCAACGGCGATCGTCTGACCCGTGAGATACGATGCGTCATCGGACGCGAGGAACGCCACACATGCTGCCACGTCCTCAGGCGTTCCGAACCTGCCGAGCGCGATAGCACCGCGAGCTGCCTCACGTGCGGCCTCGGGCAGAGCATCCGTCATGTCGGTAGAAATGAAACCGGGAGCGACGGCGTTGGCACGGACTCCCCGTGAGGCGAGTTCGCGCGCGACCGACTTGGTAAGCCCGATGAGTCCGGCCTTGGCGGCCGCGTAGTTCACCTGGCCGGCGTTGCCCACGAGCCCGACGACGGAGGATACGTTCACGATCGAGCCCGAGCGTGCCTTCATCATCACCTTGCCGGCGGCCCGCGTCATGTAAAAAGCGCCGGAGAGGTTCGTGTGGATGACGGCTTCCCAGTCGGCATCGGCCATTCGGACGAGCAGTCCATCACGGGTGATGCCGGCGTTGTTGATGAGGATGTCCAAACGCTC
>JAFGUS010000105.1 GCA_016938395.1 Coriobacteriia bacterium
GAAGAGGAAGGCGATCGCGTCCTCGCCGACATCCTGGCCGCCCGCGAGATGTGCGACCCGGCCGAGATCGTCATCGCCGCGTGGGAGACCGTCAGCATCCGCGAGGGCTTCATGCAGGTGCTCTCGCCGTTCGAGACCGAGGTACTGCGCCTGTATGTCGCCGGCAAGTCGTACCAGGAGGTCGCCGAGTCGCTCGATCGCGGCGTGAAGTCGGTGGACAACGCGCTGCAGCGCATCAAGCGGAAGATCGAGCTCCAGATCGAGCTCTGCCGCGCCTGCTGACGGTTGGCCTACGTGTCGGCCCGCGTCTACAATAGGGCCCGCCGCCGGCGTAGCTCAACGGTAGAGCAATCGCCTTGTAAGCGATAGGTTGTGGGTTCGACTCCCTCCGCCGGCTCCAGAGATCACAACGGCCCGGGCACTGCCCGGGCCGTTGTTCGTCCACACCTGCAGCAAAGCGGTCAGACCGCCCGGATCTCCTGTGGCGCCTGCCCGTCGCGCCAGAGCACCTCGACGATCGGGAGGGGCTCAGCGATGTTCTTGAGCTTGAACTCGCCGTGCCGGTGGAGCATCAGCCCCGGGGGCTCCGGGAGCGCGGCGGCGACACCGCCGGTGGTCATGATCCGGCCTCCGTCGGCGAGCTCCATCACCCGGGCTGCGAGATTGAGGGCCGCACCGAGGAACGGGCGGCCGCCCTTGTCGAGTACGACCTCCCCGGCCGCGACTCCAATGCGGACGAGCAGCTCGGGGCAGGTGGGGTCGCCTTGGCAGTATGCCGAGAGGGTGCGCTGCATGTCGGCTGCGGCCAGCAGAGCCTGTTCGGCCGACGCAAAGGCCGCTACGAGCCCGTCACCGCCGGTCGAGGTACCGTTGCCGCCATGGCGTTCGATCAGCGGCAGCAGAAGGTCACGGTGGCGTTGCACGAGTTTGGCCGACTCGATGCTGCCGATTTCTTCGGTCATCGCCGAGAACGACTTCATGTCGGTGATGAGGACCACGGCCTCGGCACGGTGCCGCGCGGTGAGCTCGTCTTCTGCCGAGGCGATGATGCGGAGCAGGTCGTCGACGTCGGTTTCGACGGGCTGCGTCTCGGGCGTCGGGGCAACGGCCACAGCGAGACGTTGCCGGAACGCCGAACGGTCGAGCACGATCACAACCAGCACCACGGCGAGCGAGACCGCAGCGGTGAGCAGCACCGGGGCCGCGGTGTCGGCTCCCGCAAGTGCGCTGAGCGCAGCCGATCCGGCCGCGAGCATCACCATCGCGCCGACCGCGCCCGCGACGGCCCGCAGCCACGACGCCGACCTGCCGAGCACACCGCTCACGGCCGCTGCGCCCGCCCACAGCGCCGGCTGGACGAGCAGTACCACCGGGGCCGGGATCTGTTCGAATGCGGCGAGCAGACGCATGAAGTCGGCTTCGGCAATCGCCGCCCGCACCCATTCAAGGCTCATCACAGCGTCGGGCGCCAGACCGGGAACGATGATACCCGGTCCGTTCGATCCGATGATCAGGCTTCCGAGGGCCGGTGCGCCGACCGCGATGCCGGCCGCTTCCAGGACGACGCACGCGAGTGCAGCGACAAGTGCTCCCCGCGTGGCGCCGAGGAGGTACCCCGCGAGAACGACGATCGCCCACTCTGCATTGATCGGCACGAGCACCGCGGCGAGCGCCAGGAGCAGGAAGCCGGTCGCGCGTCCGAGGGCCAGGTACTGGGTGAGCAGGAGGCCCACCACCAACACGGCGGTGCCGACGATGATGTCGGTCGCAATCACCGGGACGGCAGCGACGAGGACGAGGACGATCGCCGCGTTGGCCGGCGAGAGGTAGGCCACCGCGGCCACGAGCACAGCGAGGAGGATGCGCAGGGGCGGTCCGTACAGGGGGATGGGGGAGATGGCACCCAGAAGCGCTACGCCGAAGAGAACCGCGTTGATCGTGCGCAGGAGACCTGCGTTATGCCTCGCGAGAGTGTCCGCCACGGGTCTCCCTTCCTTAGTTAGCCGGCGATGCCCACGATCGCCCATATGACGGCACACAGCACGAACCCCACGCCAGCCGCGGACAGGTTGCGGACGCGCGTCTCCCCGTGCGACACGGTCGCGCGAAGGAGACGGGGCACGAACGCGAGGGCGCCGAGCAGGGGAGTGGGGGCGAGCAGCGCCGCCGCCATGCCTGCCCCGCGCTCGGCCATGCCGTACAGGCGTGATCCGTCGAGAGCGAGGATGGGGTCGGGGCCGCCCAGTGGCATGCGCACCTGGTCGGTCTCGAACACGAGTATCGAGCCGAGGAACGATGCGGTGACGACCGCGGCGATGATGGCCAGAGTGCGGCCTTCGACCTCCCAGACCACGAGTAACGGGGACACGCTCACACCTGACAGCATGGCGAGGAGGGCCAGCGACACGATGTGCACCCCCTGGTCGAGCAGGAACACGGTGAGCCCCGAGGTCTCACGCGTGCGCCGCGCGCCGATCGTCAGATGTTCCACGGCGAAGTGGGCGGCGCCGGCCGCAAGGACCACGGGCCAGGTTTCGCCGAGATTGCCCAACCCGACGATCGCGGTGCACGCGGTGACTATGGCGGTGTGCAGGAGGACGCCCACCGGCCCGGAGCGCTTCGCTTTCACGAGACTGCCCGGCTGGAAGACGAAGTCGCCCAGCACGTGACCGAGGTACAGGCTCAGGAACAGCGGCATGCCGTCTCCCCGGGTGCCGAACGGGCCATGTCACCAGATGCCCTCATTGTGCACCAAGACAACGGTCGGCGCACCGCGAGGGCGCGTGGGCGGTGCTTCACCCGTGGGCGTGCATGGTCTAGCATAGGGACGGGCTACGTGCCAGGGAGGCTGCCATGACCAACGAGGAGTTCCTCGCCAGGGTTCCTATCTTCGAGAACTGTTCTGCCGCGGAGATCGCCAGCATTGCCGCCGTTGCCCAGGAACACACCTACGCGCCCGGACAGATCGTGGTCACGCAGGGTACGCCGGGGCAGGCGTTCTATCTCATCACGCACGGACGGGTGACCATCGAGCGGGACGGCTCCGTTCTCGGAGCGTTCGCAGCCGGGGACTTCTTCGGTGAGATGTCCCTGCTCGACAGCGCGCCACGGTCGGCGACGATTCGCGCGATCGAAGAGACCCGGTGCCTCATGCTGTCGAGTTGGGACTTCAAGGCGCTGCTCGAGCGCACGCCCTCGATCGCCATCAGGCTGCTCGAGGTCCTGAGCCGCCGACTCCGGGTGGCCGATGAGCATCTCGCCCGGTAACGACCGTATTCAGGGAGAGGAACGCGGATGACCGCGAAGGGGAGTGCCCTGCTGCATGAGGTGGCCAAGCGCATCCTGGCCCGGTATCTCGAGCGCACCGGGGCGGTCAACGTGTCGATCGCGCATGCACTTCGCGACGAGGCGCTCGGCGTCGATATCCAATACACGAAGGGCGTGACCAGGCTCTCGGCCAAGGTGAAGGCAGACTCATACTTCGGAAGCGATCCGCTCAAAGTCGCGGACCGCGACCTGCCGTACTATCGCGCCGAGACGCACAGCTACGGTCTCGAGTCGATCTCGGACACCACCACGCGTGAGCCGGGCTGGCTGCAGCGCTCGCAGGCGGACGACCTGTTCTACTACCGTCTGGTCATCGCCCAGCCGGAAGCGGACATCGCCGCGCTCCTGGAGGGCCCCGACCAGGTGTTCTTCACCGAGCTTGCGGTGGAACGGGACGAGCTGAGGATCATCCCCATGCGTGAGCTGCGCGAGTGGTTCGCGGGGGCACAGGACCGTTACACGCCTCGGCCCGTCATGACTGACGGTCGTCCCGCCTGGTATCGCATCGTTTCGGAGAAGGACCTGGATGCCGAAGTCCCGGGCGTGCGGGTCGTCGGCTCGGTCTATCACAAGGTCGTCGGCTCCTGAGCCGGGCAGACTCCGTCGTATGGCTCATCTCGGGCGCCGTGATTGGACACGCCCGGCACCGTTGTCGTCGTTGACACCCTTTCGCGCGATAGGCTAGTATTCCTAGCGCCTGTCACCAGGCACGCAACTTGAAAACGTGATAGAGCACGGCTTTTTTATTGTGGGGGTGTGCCCGAGTGGCTAAAGGGGACGGGCTGTAAACCCGTTGGCTACGCCTACCTTGGTTCGAATCCAAGCGCCCCCACCAGCGAACACTCCCCGCATCGGCGGGGTAAGTCGCCCACATAGCTCAGTCGGTAGAGCACTTCCTTGGTAAGGAAGAGGTCACCGGTTCAAGTCCGGTTGTGGGCTCCATGCGTTACCGTGCCGGCCGCCTGGCCGGCTCGAGGCGGCGTAGCTCAGTTGGTTAGAGCACACGGTTCATACCCGTGTTGTCACTGGTTCGAGTCCAGTCGCCGCTACCAGGCATCCAACGAGGCGCACCCGCGCCGCGTGCACCCGATAAGAAGACGACAGACGCCGCCACCGGCCGGAACAGCCGACCGGGTGCGGGCCGGACGAGGGCAGCGTGCCCGAGACGGCGCAGTCGCTGAGGCCCCTGGAGGAGGAGACCCATGGCGAAGAAGAAGTTCGAGCGCACCAAGCCGCACATGAACGTCGGCACGATCGGTCACGTCGACCACGGCAAGACGACGCTCAC
>JAFGUS010000106.1 GCA_016938395.1 Coriobacteriia bacterium
CACGTGAAGAACCTGCGCTCCAAGCTCGACGACGATCCCAAGGAGCCGCGCTTCATCCACACGGTCTTCGGCGTGGGGTACCGCTTTGAGTCGCCGGGTGACGAGCAGTGAATCGTCAGGGGCTTGCGTTCCGCCTGGCTGTCGCGTTTGCGAGCGTCGCCGTGGCGACGGTCGTCATCGCCGCCGTGGTGGTCACCATCACGTGGCAGCGCCAGTTCGAGGTCTACGTGCAGCGTGGCGTGCAGGAGCGTGCCGAGGTGGTGGCCACGGTCCTCGCGCGCGAGTACGCGCAGGCGGGGAGCTGGGAGGCGGTGACGTTCCTCGACTTCGTCCACATCGGCATGGCGCCCGATCTCTCCGTCCAGGTGCTCGATGCCGACGGGAATCTCGTCGCGTACACGGCCGACCGCATGGGCCGCATGATGACCGGTGGCGAGACGCCGCCGTCCGAGACGCAGGTCACCGCGCGGGTGGACATCGTCGTGGAGGGCGAGGTGGTGGGCGAGGCACTCGTGTCGCAGAACGCGCCGGGCGGGCTGCTCACCGAGCGTGACGTGTGGTTCCAGCGTACCTCGCTTCGCGCGCTGGGGCTGGCGGCCATGATCGCGGTCGCGCTCGCATCGCTCGCGGGCGTGCTCTACGCGCGTGGCATCGTGCGTCCCATCGACGCGGTGACGCGCGCCGCCGAGGCACTCCGCCGCGGAGACCGCTCGGCCCGTACCGGCATGACCGGCGGCGACCCGATCGCCGACCTCGGCGCCACCTTCGACCAGATGGCGGATGCGGTGGAGGCCGAGCGACGCTTCGAGCAGCAGCTCACCGCGGACGTGGCGCACGAGCTCCGCACGCCGCTCCAGGCGATCCAGGCGACCGTAGAGGCGATGCAGGACGGCGTGCTGCCGAGCGACGAGGAGCGGCTCGGGCTG
Source organism: Coriobacteriia bacterium (assembly GCA_016938395.1). Next base: position 927 of record JAFGUS010000106.1, read on the forward strand.
ATCCACGACGAGACGGTGCGTCTCGGGCGGCTCGCCGACTCGATCCTCGCGCTCTCGCGGCTCGAGACGGGCTCGGCGAGCTTCACGATGGCGCCCATCGACGTGGCGGCTCCCGTGGCCGTGGCGGTGGAGAGTTCGCGCGCGCTCATGGAGTCCACCGGGCACACGCTCGAGGAGTCGGTGGCCGAAGGGCTCGTGGTGATCGCCGACGGGGACCGCCTCACGCAGGCCGTGGGCAACCTGCTCGCCAACGCAGCGCGCTACACGCCTGAGGGTGGGCGCATCCGCGTGCGTGTTCTGCGCGACGGGCACGAGGCCGTGATCGAGGTGGCGGACTCCGGCATCGGCGTGGCCGAGGCCGATCGCGGGCGCGTGTTCCAGCGCTTCTGGCGTGCGGACCCGGCGCGCTCGCGCGCGAGCGGCGGCCTTGGCATCGGACTCGCCGTGGTGCGCGAGATCGCCGAGCGCCACGGGGGCGCCGTGGGCGTACACCCGAGCGATCTCGGCGGGGCGGCGTTCGTCATGAGGCTGCCGCTCGTCGGATAGCTGCCGTGTGGTTCGGGCGACATCCGCATCGCGTCTTGTGACCCCCGCCGTCTCCTGCTACCCTCGGGAAGACCTTTAACACCGGTCCCGTGAGGCCGGCAAGGAGCCAACCGCATAGCCCGCACCGCCCGCCTCGCGCGGGACGCGTGTAAGCCGAAGCCAGACGCCTTCTTGCCTCCTCGCACGAAGGCGTTTGTTGTCGCCTCGTGCCGAAGGACCATGGAGCATGCGGGAGGTGTCGCACACGTGGGCTATCGCGTGAAGGCCGAGGTGATGGATGCCGAGGCTATCGACCGTGCGCTGACGCGCATCGCGCACGAGATCCTCGAGTCGAACAAGGGGTGCGGCGACGTCGCGCTCGCGGGCATCATGACCCGCGGGGTGGACATGGCCAATCGCCTCGCCGAGCGCATCGAGCGCATCGAGGGGACCGCCGTGCCGGTGGGAAGCCTCGACATCTCCTTCTACCGCGACGACGTCTCGATGCGCCTCGCACCCGAGGTGCACACCACCGACATCCCGTTCCCGGTGCAGGACCGCACGATCGTGCTCGTGGACGACGTGCTCTACACCGGCCGCACCATCCGCGCGGCGATGGACGCGCTCATGGACTACGGACGCCCCGCCGCCATCCAGCTCGCCGTGCTCGTGGACCGCGGCCACCGCGAACTGCCGATCCGCGCGGACTTCGTGGGCAAGAACGTGCCCACGGCCCGGCGAGAGCGCGTGAAGGTGCTCCTCGCCGAGCTCGACGACCGCGATGCCGTCGTCATCCTCGAAGACGACGGAGAGGGGGAGTAGGCGCGCCATGCTCTCAAGCAAGCACCTCATGACGATGAGCGACGTCTCCGCGGAGGAGATCGCGCTCATCTTAGACACCGCGGAGTCGTTTTCCGAGGTCAACCAGCGGCGCATCAAGAAGCTGCCGACGCTCCGCGGCCGCACGGTGGTGAACCTCTTCTTCGAGCCCTCCACGCGCACGCGCACCTCCTTCGAGATCGCCGCCAAGCGCCTCTCGGCAGACGGCGTGAACTTCTCGGCATCCGCCTCGGCGACCGTGAAGGGCGAGACGCTCCGCGACACCGCCAAGACGCTCGCGGCGATGAGCTGCGATCTCGTGATTGTCCGCCACAAGTACGCGGGCGCGCCGCAGATGCTCGCCGAGGCGATGGACTGCTCGATCGTCAACGGCGGCGACGGCGTGCACGAGCATCCCACTCAGGCGCTGCTGGACCTCTACACGATGCGCCAGTCGCTCGGGAAGCTCGAGGGGCTGAGGGTGGGCATCGTGGGCGATGTCTGCCACTCGCGGGTGGCCGGCTCGCTCGTGCCGGCGCTCCGGAAGGTGGGCGCCACGCCGATCATCATCGGCCCGCCAACGCTCATGCCCGCGCGGCCCGACGTACTCGGTGCCGAGGTGGCCTACGACCTCGACGAGGTGCTGCCCTCACTCGACGTCGCCTACCTGTTGCGTGTGCAGTTCGAGCGCGCGGCGCAGATGCCCTTCCCCTCCAACCGCGAGTACGCGACGCTCTACGGCATGAACCTCGCGCGAATGGCGAAGCTGCCCTCGCACGCGATCGTGATGCACCCCGGACCGATGAACCGCGGCGTGGAGATCTCGGCGGATGTGGCCGACTCATCGCGCAGCGTGATCCTCGGTCAGGTGGAGTCCGGAGTGGCGGTCCGCATGGCCGTCATGTACCTGCTGCTGGGAGGTGCCGACAGTGGCGCTGCTGCTTAAGGGTGGACGGGTGGTCGATGCCGCAGCCGGCATCGACGCGGTGCTCGACGTGGTGGTGCGAGACGGCGTGATCGTGGGGGTGGGCGAGGGCCTTACCATCGAGAAGGGCCAGACCATCGAGTGTGCCGAGAAGGTGCTGCTCCCGGGTCTTGCCGACATCCACGTGCACCTGCGGGAACCCGGTCAGGAGTACAAGGAGACGATCGCGAGTGGCACGCGTGCGGCCGCACACGGCGGCTTCACTGCGGTGGCCTGCATGCCCAACACCAAGCCGATCGCAGACAGCGGCTCGCACGTCCGCTTCATCGTGGAGCGTGCGGCGGCCACGGCCGCGGTGCGCGTGTACCCGATCGGCGCGATCACGGCGGGCCAGGCGGGCGAGCAGCTCGCCGAGATCGGTGACATGGTGGCCGAGGGTGCCGTGGCCTTCTCCGACGACGGGCGCGGCATCGCTGCGGCGGGCATGGCGCGCGTGGCGATGGACTACATCAAGCGCTTCGGCATGGCGTACGTGGCACACTGCGAGGACGTCTCACTCGCCGCCGGTGGCGTGGTGAACGAGGGCGTCGTCTCCACGCGGATGGGCCTCCCGGGCCAGCCGGCCGCTGCCGAGGAGGTCATGGTGGCGCGCGAGATCGCGCTTTCCGAGCTCACCGGCTGCCGTCTGCACCTGGCGCACCTCTCGACAGCGGGCTCGGTGGCGCTCGTGCGCGACGCCAAGGCGCGCGGCGTGAAGGTCACGTGCGAGGTGACACCGCACCACCTGTTCCTCGACGAGGACGCCATCACCACCTACGACCCGAACCTCAAGATGAATCCGCCGCTGCGCACGGCGGCCGACCGTGAGGCGCTCGTGGCCGCGCTCCTCGACGGTACTGTCGACGCGATCGCCACCGACCACGCACCGCACGCGCCGCACGAGAAGGAGCTCGAGTTCGAGCTGGCGCCGTTCGGCACCACCGGTCTTGAGACTGCGCTCTCGCTCGTGAACACGCATCTCGTCGCCACCGGCACGCTCGGTTGGGCCGAGGTCACCAACCTGATGTGTCACGGGCCGCGCGCCGCGCTCGGCCTGCCCGAGATGCGCCTGGAGGCGGGCTACCCCGCCGACATCACGATCGTGGACCCTGAGGCTCGGGTTGAGGTCACGCCCGAGTGGTTCGCGAGCCGGAGTCGGAACTCGGCGTTCGCGGGTCAGAGCCTGCTCGGCAAAGCGTCCGACGTGCTCGTGGGCGGACAGTGGGCGCTCCGCAACGGGAAGGTGGTCGGGTAGTGACGCGGGAGACGCCGTCAGCGGAGGGCACGATGCCCACGTCCGCCCCGGCGCTCCTCGCGCTCGAGGACGGGACGTGGTTCGAGGGTGTGGCGTGCGGCGCGCCGGGCGAGGCGACCGGCGAGATCGTCTTCAACACATCGATGACCGGCTACCAGGAGGTGCTCACCGACCCCTCCTACGCCGGTCAGATCGTGACGATGACCTCCCCGCACATCGGCAACTACGGCGTGAACGCGGCCGACATGGAGTCGCGCGGCGTGTTCGCCTCCGGCTTCGTGGTGCGCGATATCTCGCACGTGGCGTCCAACTGGCGTGCCGAGGAGACCGTGGAGCCGTTCCTTACGCGCCTCGGTGTGGTGGCGATATCGGGCGTGGACACCCGCCGCCTGACGCGCCACATCCGCGAGGCGGGCGCCATGCGCGCGGTGATCTCCACAGAGGACCTCGATCCGGTCGCACTCGTGGCCAAGGCGCAGGCGGCTCCTGGCCTTGTGGGCCGCGACCTCGTGTCGGAGGTGGCCCTCGGCGAAGCCTTCGTCTGGGGTGGCGAGATGCCGCCGGAGTGCGATATCCCGGTCGATACCGGCATGCTGCCGGCAGTGCCCCGCTTCCGGGTGGTGGCCTTCGACTCCGGCTCCAAGTACAACATCTACCGCAGGCTGTCCGACGCGGGCTGTGAGGTGCGCGTCATGCCGCCCACGACGAGTGCGGTCGAGGCGCTTTCCACCGATCCGGACGGCGTGTTCTTCTCCAACGGCCCCGGCGATCCGGCCGCGGTGGGCTACCTCTACGCGACGCTCCGCGATCTGCTCGGCGTCAAGCCGGTCTTCGGCATCTGTCTCGGCCACCAGATGCTGGCGCTCGCACTCGGCGCCGAGACCTACAAGCTCAAGTACGGCCACCGCGGCGGCAACCAGCCGGTCATGAACCTCGTCACCGGCGCGGTGGAGATCACCACACAGAACCACGGCTTCTGCGTGGACTTCGCCTCGATCGGCCCGCTCGTGGCCGAGGACAGTGGCGGGCTGGCGCACGACGCCGGCGATCTCGGCGCGTGGGTGCGGGCGGGTGTGGCTCCCGTGGTGCGCTCCGAGCGGTACGGGCGCGTGCAACTCACGCACGTGCACCTCAACGACATGACCTGCGCGGGCATCCGCACGCTCGACGTCCCCGCGTTCTCCGTCCAGTACCACCCGGAAGCCGGGCCCGGTCCGCACGATGCCCGGTACCTGTTCGCCGCGTTCGGCCGCCTCATGGAGGGGCGGTCCGACATCTTCTCGTAAGCGAGGTGAGGGTTCATGAATCTCCGCACGGTCCTGCTCCCGGTCGAGTTCACCGACGAGACCGCGCTCGTCGTCGCGTTCGCGCGAGGACTGTCCTCACTCGGCGTGCGCCGGGTGGTGCTTGCGCACGTCGTGGCGCCCGACGGGCCTGAGGGCGGCGATGTGGCCGGTCGCGTGGATTCGGCGCGCGCGCGTATGGAGGAGCTGAGCACCGCGCTCAAGGACGCCGGACTTGGCATCGAGGTGCGAGTCGCGGTGGGAGACGCCGTGGACGAACTCGGGGCGCTCGCGGCCGAGGCGCAGGTGGATGCGGCAGTCTACGGCTCACATGCCAAGTCGATCACCGACCAGTTGCTCGTGGGCTCGGTCTCCGAGCGCCTCGTGCGCGACGCCGACGTGCCGCAGCTTGTGGCGCGATTCGACCTGCTGCGCAACCAGGCCGATCCCGCGTCGCTCCTCAAGCACTTCGGCGAGAAGCTCGTGCTCGCCACGGATTTCTCCCTCTCGGCGTCGCGTGCGTTCATGCGCGTGATCGAGCTTCCCAAAGGCGTTGTGAAGCACATCTTCCTGCTCCACGCGGTGGACCCGGGGCTCACGGGCGAGAAGCTGCGGCGTGCCGAGGAGGGTGCCGAGTTCCACATGCGCAACCTGCGCGCCGTCTGCGCGCAGGCCGGCATACCCGCGAGTGTGACGCTCCGGAAGGAGACCGCCGTCAACGCCGTGCTCGCCGAGCTCGACGAGCGGCGTGCCACGGGCGTGGTGGTGGGGACGCGCGGGTGCAACGCGGTGCAGGAGATGCTGCTCGGCAGCCTCTCGATGACGCTCATCCGGCAGGCGAGCTGCCCCGTTCTGATCGTGCCGTAAGAGGGAAGGAACCGCGTGCCGCGCAGAGACGACATTCGCACCATCCTCATCATCGGGTCGGGACCGATCGTCATCGGTCAGGCCTGCGAGTTCGACTACTCGGGCGCGCAGGCGTGCAAGGTGCTGCGCGAGGACGGTTACCGGGTCGTACTGGTCAACTCCAACCCCGCCACGATCATGACCGACCCCGAGTTCGCCGATCGCACGTACGTGGAGCCCATCACCCCTGCATTCGTTGAGAAGGTGATCGAGGCCGAGCGGCCCGACGCGCTCCTGCCCACCCTCGGCGGGCAGACGGGTCTCAACTGCGCGGTGGCGCTCGCCACCTCAGGCGTGCTCGAGCGCTACGGCGTGGAGCTCATCGGCGCGACGCTGCCGGTCATCCAGAAAGGGGAGGATCGCAAGCTCTTCCGCGAGGCGATGGAGCGGATCGGGCTGGACACGCCGCGTTCGGCGTACGCCTACGCGATCGCCGACGCCGAGGAGTTCGTGGCGCAGGTTGGCTGGCCGGCGGTGATCCGGCCCAGCTTCACGATGGGCGGCGCGGGCGGCGGCATCGCCTACAACATCGACGAGCTCCGCGAGATCACCGCCTCGGGCATCGCGCTCTCCCCGGTGGGCGAGGTGCTCGTGGAGGAGAGCGTGATCGGCTGGAAAGAGTACGAGATGGAGGTCATGCGCGACGCGAAGGACAACTGCGTCATCGTGTGCTCCATCGAGAACTTCGACGCGATGGGCGTGCACACGGGCGACAGCATCACCGTGGCGCCCGCGATGACGCTCACCGACCGCGAGTACCAGACGCTGCGCGACGCGTCGTTCGCGATCATGCGGGAGATCGGCGTGACCACCGGCGGGTCCAACGTACAGTTCGCCGTGAACCCCGCCGACGGGCGCGTGGTGGTCATCGAGATGAACCCGCGCGTCAGCCGCTCCTCGGCCCTCGCGTCCAAGGCCACCGGTTTCCCGATCGCCAAGATCGCGGCGAAGCTCGCCGTGGGCTACACCCTGGACGAGATCCCCAACGACATCACGCGAGCCACGCCGGCGTGCTTCGAGCCGTCGATCGACTACACGGTGGTCAAAGTGCCGCGCTGGGCGTTCGAGAAGTTCCCGGGCACGGACACAACGCTCACCACGCGGATGAAGAGCGTAGGCGAGGTGATGGCCATCGGGCGGACGTTTCCCGAGGCGCTCGGCAAGGCGATGCGCTCGCTCGAGAACGGCCGCGCCGGACTCGGTTCGGACGGCAAGGACTCCTTC
>JAFGUS010000107.1 GCA_016938395.1 Coriobacteriia bacterium
CCCGGGAGCGCGCGCGGCAGGCCGGCGATCGCGTGGCGGAACTGCGTGAGCAGCAGACCGAGTAACCCCGATGACCGCACGTCGACCTGGAGCGAGCCAGGCGGCACCGTCGGTGCCTGTCTGAGCCCGCAGAGCACGAGAGAGGACCGCACATGACAGACGCATTCTGGTCGAGCTGGTGGTGGCCGCTTGTCACCGGACTCATAGGCTTCGCGTACGTGGGACTGCTGCTCGCACAGTGGGCGCGGCGACGCAAGCCGCACCAGCTCGCGTGGGCGGCCGGGTTCGGGTTCTACGCAGTCGCCGCGGTCATGGAGGCGTACTCGGAGTACTCGGGGGCCTGGAATCCCACCGTGTATCGCATCTACATCGTGCTCGCCGCGTCCCTCGTGGGCTTCCTCGGCCTCGGCACGCTCTATCTGGTGATCAAGCGGCGCGCGATCGGGCACGCGTACCTGGCGTTCATCCTCGTCTGTCTCGCGATCTTCTTCTACGGCACCTTCACCACAGAGCTCATCACCTCGCAGCTCGTGCCGGGCATCACCGTGGGCGGCACCGCGCTCGGCAGCGGCGGTTCGTTCCCGCGCGTGATGTCGCTACCCTTCAACATCACGGGCACGCTGCTCTTGCTCGGTGGCTCGGCGTACTCGATCATCCGCTTCTGGCCGAAGCGCGAGTACCGCTATCGCGTCTGGGCCAACGTGCTCATCATCATCGGCACGCTCATCATCGCGGGCGCCGGCTCGATGGCGCGCGCAGGTCAGACGGTCGGCCTCTACCCGGCTGAGATGGTGGCGAGTGCTGTGTTGCTCGCGGGCTTCCTGATGGCGGGGACGCTCGAGAAGGGCGCCCGTGCGGTCAAGGAGCGCCTCGAGAGCGGACGTCAGTCGGCATAGCCGCTGCCCATGCGCGCGAGCGCGCCCACGTCGAAGACGAGGACGTCGGCTCCACGCACCTCGAGCACCCCCGCGTCGCGCAGGCGGGCGAACGCACGCGAGAGCGTCTCGGGAACGGTGCCGAGAGCCGAGGCGAGCTCGGACTTCGGGATGCCGAGCGGCACGAGCAGCCCCTCGGACGTGGCGCTTCCCGCTGCGAGCGAGCGCTGAAAGAGGTAGCGCGCGAGCCGGCCCGGGACGTCGAGTGATAGCGTCTGCACCACACCGGTGAGGCTCACCACCTGCCCGGCGAGATCCGCCACGAGCGCGCGCGCGACGCCGGGATCGTCGGCGAGCACCGCGAAGAGCGTCTCCCGGTCGAGCCACGCGACGCTCACCGGCGTGGCGGCGTCCACGTACGCGGGATTGCGCCCACCGGCGAGAGAGGCCGCTGCCGCGAACGCGTCGCCGCTCTCCATAGTCTCCAGCAGCACCGTGCGCCCGTCGGCGGTGAGGTGGTAGACCCTTACGCGGCCCGTCACCACCACGCCGAAGCGCTCGGCCGGATCTCCCTCCGCGGCGAGCACGGTGCCGCGCGATGCCTCCTGGACGGTCGCGGCGGCGGCGAGTCGTGTGACCGCGCGATCACCTGCGGTGCGCCAGAGCCGGCACGCGCGGAGTGCGGCCAGCACGTCGGGTCTCTGGGTCGGTGTCACAGACGCTCCCTCCTGTGCGCTCAACGTTCGCGTTCCGCTTGACGCACGTCAAGGACGTGGCCGGTCCCGGCGCGGTACGCTGCGCCGCAGGACGCACTACCACAGCCCGAACGGAGCCCGACTGCACGTGAACGAGCGGTTCGCCGAACGCATGAGTGACCCCGAGGTGCAAAGCGACACCAAGACGCTCGGCGACTTCACGCGCATCTACTGCAACGCTCACCACCGGGACCGTGTGCGGCAGCCACTCGAAAGCGACGCTGCCACGCTCGGCGTGTACGGCCGCAGGCAACTCGTGCTCTGTGCCGAGTGCGCCGGGCACCTGCGCTACGGGGAGAAGCGTCTCGCGTACTGCCCGAAGGACCCGAAGCCGTTCTGCTCGTACTGCGACTCGCACTGCTACTCGGCGGAAGAAGCCGCGTGGCAGCGCCAGATGATGCGGTACAGCGGGCCACGCTCGGCGCTCCACGGGTACGCGATCGCCGGTATCAGGCATGCGCTGGTCGGACGCGCCGCTCGCAAGGAGCACGAGGCGCGGATGCGCGCCGATTCGGCGTCTTCTGAGAATGGAACAGACGGGTAGCGCCACGCTGGCGCCCCGAGAGACACGCAAGCCGCAAACGCGGCTCGCACGAGAGAGGAATCCCATGTCTACCACCACCATCCGCCAGATCGTCCGCACCGACGAGGATCTCTGCACCGGCTGCGGCCTGTGTGTCAGCCCGTGCGCCGAGGGCGCGATCGTCATGGTCGATGGCAAGGCAAAGGTCATCCGCGAGGAACTCTGCGACGGGGCCGGCTTCTGCCTCGGCGTCTGCCCCACCGGCGCGCTCACGCTGGAGTACCGGGAAGCCGTGCCGTTCGACCATGACGCGGCCGAGGCCATCGTCGCCGAGAAGCAGCAGAACTACATCCCGCAGGTGTGCTTCCGGTGCGGAGCCGACGAAGACCACGTGCCGCTGCTGCCCGTGCGCCAGGAGGGTCGCAGCGAGTGGGTCTGCACGCGCTGCCTGCCCACGCTGATCCACGGGTAGAGCGCGGCGTAGCGATGAAGACCCTCACGCGTGTGGGCGTCGGGCTCGGCGTCACACTCTTCGTACTGGCGGCCGTCGCCGTGACCGTGTTCGCGATCGGCACGCCGGTCGCGCCGCCAGCGCCCTCACCCGGCGTGGCGCTGCCCGAGGCCAGTCCCGCGTCCACCGCCGCGCCCTCAGCGGCGGGCGCGGGGCCGCTCGCCATCGAGATACCGGGCTGTGTCTGCCATAGCGACGACCCACAGGTGGTGGCGGAGCACGCCGCCTATCGGATGAGCGAGTGTTTCGACTGTCATCAGGACGGGGCACCTGCGATGGGGCAGTGACGACGTGACGGAGTGACCTGCGGCTGGGGTATCATGGCCTGGAGGCGCCCGAGCCCGGCGCCCGCGTCACATCGAGCGCGGGAGGCACGATGTCCCAGGTCATGGAGCACGTCCATCAGCTCGCCGACGTCATCGGCCCGCGTCCTGCCACCACCGACGCCGAGGCGCAGGCGGCCGACTACATCGAGGACGTCTTCACGGCGCGCGGGCTGGACGTCGAACGGCAGGAGTTCGACTCGCCCAGGACCGGCGGGTGGCCGTTCGTCATCATCCATCTGCTGACTATTGGCGGCGCGGTGCTGTCGATGTGGTGGAGCCTGCCGGGGCTTCTTGCAGCACTCGTTGGGGCGGTGCTCCTCTGGCTCGAACTCGACACGCGGTTCAGCCTCGCACGCCTCCTGCCCAAGGGTCCGAGCCAGAACATCATCGCCCGTCACGTGCCGAGGGTGCGTCGTGGCGAGCGCCTGAAGTGCGTCGTCATCGTCGCGCACTACGACTCGGCCAAGGCGTCGCTCGCCTATAGCCCCGGCCTCGTCAAGCATCGGGCGCTCATCGTCACTCTCACCCTGTGGCTCTCGGTGGCCGTCGCCGTGATCGTGGCGTTCGGCGCGCTGCCGTTCACCGCGGCCCTCAAGCCGTGGACCGGGTACGTGGCCGTGGCTGTCGCAGTGCCGCTCCTTCTCCCGCTCGTCTTCGCGTTGCATCGTGAGCTGCTCGCGCATGCAGTCGACGGCGCCAACGACAACGCCTCCGGTGTTGCCGTCATGCTCAGCGTCATGGATGCCATCGTCCCGGAGAGCGAGCAAACGCACCCGCGGCGAGCTCCGGTCCGGCGCAGCGCCGAGGAGGCGTACGCGGCCGAGGTGGTACCTGAGGACGTGCTCCTCGAATACCGTGCGGCCGGGGAGCTCCCCGCAGAGCAGGTCGCACCGGTGCCTGAGGACGCCGGCGGCCTTACATTCGACGGTCTCGGCGATGTCGACTGGGAGACGGGCCCGATCGAGACGGCCCGACCCGTACCGGAGCGCACGCCCACCCCGCCCCCCGCGATCGCGTTCGAGGATGAGCCGGACGGTACCTCATCCGGACGCGACGACTGGCGCGCCGAGGGCACCTACCGCTCCGCTGCGTCTGCGTCATGGAACGAACCCGAGGACGACGAGAGCCAGGAGCGCCTCGACTTCGGTGGTGCCGACGAAGCTCCACCAGTGCCTCGACCGCCAGAGTCGCGGTCGGAGCGCGCGGAGCCGGCCGCTGACCGCACGGCCGGTCGCGAGGGAGCGCGCGGAATCAGGGAGTGGCTCGGCGTGGGCGCCGGCTTCGACGTGCGCAAGGCCGGCAAGGACATCGGGAGCTGGGACAACCTCGACTCGGATGAAGAGGACGAGTTCGGTTTCAAGGCGGGCAACGCGGGCGGCGACGTGCCGTTGGAGATCGTGAGCGCCGACGAGGCAGCCCGGATCCGCAGGCGTGTCACCGAAGGCGTGGACCGCGCGCTTTCCGAGAAGGAAGTGTGGTTCGTCGCGACCGGTGCCCAGGAGTCGGGTGGTTGGGGGATGCGCGCCCTGCTCGATGCGTACGGCGACGATCTGCGCGACGCGTTCATCATCAACATCGACGGGGTCGGCGCTGGGACGGTCTCCTTCGTGACCGAGGAGGGCCTCGTACGGCGCTACCGCGCCGATCGCAGGCTCACCGCACAGGCCAAGCGAACGGCCCGCGAGAACACACTGTCGGTCAAGGGGCGGCGTCTGGCGGGAGTGCTCACGGATGCCACTCCCGCACTCGCCCGCAAGTTCCGCGTGATGAGCATCGTCGGCTTCGACATCAACGGGCGCCTGCCCGACTGGCACTGGCACACCGACACCGTCGAGGGGGTCTCCGAGCAGACAGCCGAGGCTGCGGCCGGGTTCGTGACGGCACTGCTGCGCGAGTTCTAATCGTCGTTGGTGGTATCGGGTAGCGGGGCGCGGGACGAGCTGCGTGCGTAGAACGCAAGCACAGAACCGCCCGTAAGGGCGATCGCCGCGACCGCGAACACCGGCAGCATGAGCGGTGAGTCCTGCAGCGCCACGACCACGAGCGCGAACAGGATGAACCCGAGGTGCAGCACTCCCGAGCCGGTGCGCACCAGGCGGCCCTCACTCACATACCCGAGGTTCCGGGCTCCGGCGAGCGTGAGAACCACTACCGCCACCTGGATGACCCCGGCCGCTACCAGGTAGGCTGCGATGCCGGTCGCGGCAGAACCGCTCGCGGCCCACACGATCGCACCACCGGCCACCATCACGGCGGAGACGGCCACGAGTGACCGGCGGGCGAAAAGGCGCTTGGGCACGCACAGCCCCATGACCACGATGAGCGCGATGACGAGCGGTCCTGCGATGGCGTTCATCGTGCCGATGAAGGCGGCGTAGCCCTGCTGCTCGAAATCGGGCTGTGTTCGGTACGCCCACCATGCGTAGAGCGTGCCGAGCAGCGACTGCGCCCCCAGGGCGCCGAGTAGCCCTACGGTGAGCAGGACGAGGGTGAAGTCCCAGCCGCCGTGCCGAGCCGCGTGGCCTACGGCATCCGATTCTGTGTCGTGTCCGCTCATCGGCTTCTCCTCACGCGACCGAATGTGCGCCGGGAACGATGTACGTCGTCAGGTAGGTGAGCACAAGTGCGACGAACGACAGCACGGCGAGCGCCGCTACCACGCGCCACATGCCACGGGCACGCAGGTGTAGCCGCGCGTGCAGGTACGCGGTGTACAGCAGCCACATCATGATCGACATGTTGACCTTGCCCGACCACCACCACGAGTCGCCCTGCCAGGCCATGATCGCCCAGGGGAAGCCGATGAGCATGCCGAACGTGAGGGGCAGGTAGCCGAGGCGGGCCCACCGGTACGCGGTGGTCTCGAACGACGAGCGGCGGCGGGCGATCATGAGGACCGTCGCGGCGAAGGATGCGACGAACGCCCCGTAGCTCAGGAACAGGAGTGGCGGGTGCACCCACATGTACCAGGTGTTGTAGAAGAACCGCCGCGACCCCTCGGCCGAGCCGAACGCGTTCATCGCCACGCCGAAGTCGCCCGAGCCCACCGCCGCGAGGTACGCGGTGTACTGTGCGAGGAAGTCGGGGAGCGGGTCGCTGAACGGTCGCCCCCACACGATGGCGCCCAGGGCGAGGATGGCTGCGCCTGCCGCCAGCAGGGGCTGGAGTTCGGCGCGATGGCGGCGCAGCGCAAGCGCGATGACGGCCAGGATGAGCGCCCAGACGTAGAGTTTCTCGGACTCGACCCACAGCGGTACGGCGAACGAGCCGGTGACGACTCCGGTGGACGGGTCGGCCACCTGGCAGATCTGGTAGAGGCGCACGTGGAACCACATGAGCGCCGCCTCGCCAAGAGCGAGCGCGGCGACGAGCAACCCGAGGCCCGGCACAAGGAGCCTCTGCGCCCGCGGAACGAGCGCCGCCACCACCACGACGAGCGCGACCGCGACCAGGAGCGGGTCGAGGGCGCCGCCGACGACGCCGAGCGTTCGAACGGCGTCGGCAAGCGAGACGGCTGATGCGGCGGGTGAGAACATGGACACCTCCGGGGGCGCCGTCAGTATACCCGAGCACGTACCGGCGGGCCGAGGGTGCGTGCTACACTCGGCAATCGTACCCGCCCGAAGCCAGAGAGCCGCGGAGGCAGCCCGTGGGTCAGCGCAGGTTCGCCAAGACACTCGCGCGCGGCGCGGTCGTCGCCTGGCGTGATCAACCGACGCAGTATGACATCGAGGCGCTGCGCGCGAACATCGAGCGCGTGGGGCTGGTCATCCGCGTCCGCTGGGTGGTCGTTGTGGCGCTGGGGTTCTTCGGTGGTCTGGTCGCCGTCGTCTACGGCTCGGCTGCCGGTATCGAGGAACTGCTCCTCAACGCGCGCATCCCGGTGGCCGCGCTCGGCTTCGTTGTTGCGTACAACACGCTCTACCACCTCACGTACCGTCGAGTCGGTAACGTCGCCTACCTCAACCAGGCCCAGTTACTGTTCGACATGATGGTGGGCGCCGTGCTCATCTACTACAGCGGCGGTGTGTACTCCTGGTTCAGCGCGATGTACCTCCTGTTCATCCTCGAGGGGGCGTTCATCCTCGAGCAACGCTCCCACGTCTGGGTCCTCGCGGGAGCGGCCAGCGCGTTGTATGGCGCGATCATCTTCGGGGTGTACTTCGGCTGGTTACCTCACGTCGCGGTGCCCTTCGTGCGCAACGATCTGCAGTCCGACCTGACGTACATCCTCATGCGGTATCTGTGGGAGGTCGCCCTCTACGGCGGCGCGGCCACGGTCGGCTTGCTCATGATGCGCACGATTCGTGAGCGCGAATCGGAGTTGAACGAGTGCTCGTTCATCGACGACCTGACGGGTCTGTACAACCGGCAGTACTTCCACCGTGTGCTCGGAACCGAGATCGAGCGCGCACAGCGCAACGGCACGTCGGTGGGACTGCTTCTCGCCGATGTCAACGGCTTCGCAACGATCAACCGCACCTTCGGCGTGGATGTCGGTGACGGCATACTGGCGGCGGTGGCGGACCGCTTGCGTGAGGTGGTCTCGGCAGAGGCAGGAGAGGCGGGCTGCCATGTGACCACCGCGTGCCGGGTGGGGGGCGAGGAACTCGCGCTCATCATGCCGGAGATGCGGCGGTCCGAGTACGACCTGCCGGCTCTCGGCGAGCGCATGACGAGTATCGCCGAGCAGTTCCGGGCGGCAGTCGAGCGCGTGCGCGTGAGCGGCATCAGCGTGACGGCGAGTGTCGGGATGGCGATCGGGCCGGAGCACGGCAGATCGGCCGATGCGCTGCTCGACACCGCAGACCGCATGCTCTCGCGGGCCGCTCACGCTGGCGGCAACACCGTCCGTACGAGTTGGGCGGACGCTGAGCAGGCTACCGACGATGACTGAGGGTGCGCACCCGATCGCTGCGCGGCTCGAGGTCGCCTTCGGCGCGGTCGCGATCATCCTCGTGGTCGTCGGGCTGTCGCTCGCTCTGCTCGTCACGCCGCCGTACGTGAAAGCGCTCGTCAGCGCCATGGGTTCCGCGGAGCTGACCGGTCTGGGTGACCAGGCGACGCAGGCCACCGCCGAAGACGTCCGCCGGTTCGTCACCGATCCGCAGGCTCCGATGTTGCCTGCGACTATCGACGGGCAGCCGGCCTACGACCGCGCGGCGGTCGCGCATCTCACCGATGTCCGCGACGTGCTCGTGCCCTCTCTCTGGATCGCCGGGGGACTCGCAGTACTCGTGATCGCCTGGTTCATCGTGAGGCGACGAAGCGAACGAGGGCGACTCGCCACTGCGTGGGCTGCGACGTACGCGGGGTGGACGCTTCTGGCCGGATGCGCGCTCGCGATCGGTGCGGGAGCGCTCGACTTCGGCGTGCTCTTCACGCGGTTCCACGGCTTGTTCTTCGCTGATGGCACGTGGACCTTCCCTGAGGATGCGCTGCTGATCCGCGTCTTCCCCCTCGGGTTCTGGATCACCGCGGGACTGTCATGGGGGCTTCTCGTCGTCTTCACCGCCGTCGTGCTCATCGTCCTCGGGGCGCGAGCGCGCTTCACAGCACGTGACTACGGTGTATAGTTGCCTCGGAGGAGCAGTGCTCCCGCATGCCACCCGGCCCCCGGACCGGGACTATCGATTGACGGATTCGAGGAGGTAAGGCGCATGGCTGCCAAGGAAGGGTACTGCGTCAAGTGCAAGGCCAAGCGTGAGATCAAGGACGCCAAAGAAATCGTGATGAAGAATGGTCGTCCGGCCACGCAGGGCGTCTGCCCCGTGTGCGGGACGAAGATGTTCAAGATCGGCAAGTAACCGGTCTTTCGTGTGTCGCAGAGGCGGGCGTCCCACCTGGGACGCCCGCCTCTGCGTTTGGGGTATCGTCGTGTTGACGCACCACCATGCGTGGAGTAGCGTCGAGCGTTGTTGTTCTGACCGTTTCCGGGCCGCCGAGGTCCGGCGAGGATGAGGACGGGCGTGCTGTGAATATCGTCGTCGTCGGGTGCGGCAGGGTGGGCTCCCAGCTCGCCACGATGCTGTCCGTCGAGGGGCACAACGTCGTGGTCATCGACCGTGACGAGGCGGCGTTCCGTCGGCTTGGCAGCACGTTCAACGGAGTCACCCTCAGGGGACTGGGCTTCGACGAGGAGATCCTCGAGCAGGCTGGTATCCGCGAGGCGGATGTCTTTGCCGCCGTCACGAACCTCGACAACACGAACCTGATGGCGGCGGAGGTCGCGCGCAAGATATTCGGCGTTCCGCACGTGGTCGCCCGCCTGTACAACCCCGTGCGCGAGCGCACGTACCAGCAGCTCGACCTCGACTACGTGTGCGGAACAACGCTGGTGGCCGAGAGCCTGATGGAGAAGATCAAGGCAGGCCACGGTCACCACCTGAACTCCATCGACGACATCGAGGTCATCGAGTTCAAAGCGGGCCCCGGGATCGACGGCAAGAGGGTCGGCGATGTCGAGCTCGAGCGTCGCTTCCGCATCTTCGCCGTGACGCGCGGACGCACGTCGCACGTGCCGGATGTCGAAATGGTCCTGCATGCGGGAGACATCATCTTCGCCTCGGTGAAGGCCGATGCGTTTCCCAAAGTCGAACGTTTCATGGAGGAGTGAGGTATGTACGTCGTCATCAACGGTGGCGGCAAGGTCGCCTCGTACCTGGCGCGCCAGCTCCTCGAACGCGGGCACGGTGTCGCGCTCATCGAGAAGCGTGACGAGGTCGCGCAGAAGCTCGCCACCGAGTTGCCGGGGGATCCGCTCATCATCCATGGCGACGGGTGCGACTCGATGTACCAGGAGGACGCGGGCGTGAGCCGGGCCGACGTCTTCGTCGCGGCCACCGGTGACGACGACGACAACCTGGTCGCCTGTCAGCTCGCGAAGGTGGCATTCGGTGTGCCCCGAACCGTCGCGCGCGTGAACAACCCGAAGAACGAGAGCATCTTCCACGCACTTGGCATCGAGGCCATCTCGTCGACGACCATCATCTCGCGACTCATCGAAGAAGAGGCCACCATCGGCGACATCCGGACCCTCATGGCGCTGCGCAAGGGCGACATGGCGATCGTCGAGATCGAGCTTCCGGTGGATCGCTGCGTGGTCTGCGGCAAGAAAGTGGCCGACCTCAACCTGCCGGTCGACTGCATCCTCGTCGCGCTCATCCGCGGCGATGACGTGATCCCGGTCCACGGTGACACCGAGATGGAGCCGGGAGACACAGTCATCGCATTCACCAACGTGCAACACGAGCGCGCGCTCAAGAAGGCACTTACCGGGCAGTGAGTCGGGTCCCACGCGCATGTGTGCGGGCACTTGCAGACCACGGATAGCCATGCGTTGCATCGCGGACGCCAGCGCATTTGCCGCCGAATCAGACCGTGGCCTACAATACGCAGGCGCATTGCGGGTGTAGCTCAGTGGTAGAGCATCGGCTTCCCAAGCCGAGTGTCGCGGGTTCGAGTCCCGTCACCCGCTCCATATCACTCACGCAGGGGCCCCCGGGCCCCTGTTACACTTCCGCCGCCCGTCGCTCCGGAGTGCCACTCGTCGGCTGTCGGGTTGGATGCGCAGCCTGTCGCGACTAACATAGCGAACACAGGTTCGATAGCGCGGCCCCCTTCCCGTGCGTGGTCGAGAGGGGGACCCATGCGTGTTCCACGGCGTACGCAGGTTCTGACAGGCGGAGTACTCACCGCGTTCGTGCTGCAGTCGGCGGCCTGGGCGAGTGTTTGGTGCGCGCCGGTCACCGGCTGTGCCATCGTCACCGCTTACGGCGAAAGCTATGCGGGCGTCACCCACCGCGGCGTCGATCTGCGTGCCGACGCGGGTGCGGAGGCGAGTGCACCGGCCGCGGGTTCGGTGACGTTCGCCGGGTGTGTCCCCGCCGATGGGGGCGGTACGTGCGGTGCCGTGACCGTCGACATCGGCGACGGGCTTCGCGTCAGCCTGCTGCCGCTCGACGAGGTCTTCGTAACGGCGGGTGACCAGATCGCGGCGGGTGAAGTCGTCGGGACGGTTGCGGCCACCGGAGACAGTTCGCATCCTGAGCCGCACATCCACATCGGGCTCCGGCGTGACGAAGCGTACCTGGATCCAACGGGCTTCCTTCCCGGCGCTGCAGCCGTCTCGGGCGGGGGCGCCGATGCGCCTGACGGCTCGGCTTCGGTGGAGCCGCTGGCGCCCGATACAGCGGCGGATGCAGGAACCGCGCAGCCCGCGGCATTGATCGTGCCGGACGCTTCCAGTGACGTCGGTTACGTGGCCGCAGCGGCGTCCACGGGGGCTCAGGCCTCCGTGGGTGCCGCTGCGGCCCGGCCGACCGTGAGTGCCGGTGCCTCGCCGGAGACGATCACCGCGGTCGCCGATTCGCCGGCGCACGAGCCTGACGCGGCCGATGCGGATCGGGCCCTCCCTGTTTCACGCGCCCTGGCGACACGCAGCAGCAGGATCCCGGTCGATGCGGGCCTGCCGCAGACGTCGAGCCTCGCTCGGGAGATCACGGCGAGTGTGTCGCGTTGGCTGCACCTGCCCGCCGCATCGGCCCCCATAGCGTCGGTCACCATCGTCACGGCGGCGATGGCATGCGCCGCGATTCTGCTTCACGCGGCACGGCGCCTCGCAGCGGCGGGCGCGGCAGTCAGATGACGGGGAAGTCCGCGGTATGTCAGAGCGTTGGGGTACCACCCGTTGTGGGGCGGTCGGGCCTCTGCTACACTGCGGAAGCTTCATTTCCTGCTCCGGGCGACGCCTTCACACGCCCCGGGGCCGCTCAAGCCCAAGGGAGGTGAAACGTTGAAGGCATATGAACTCATGCTCATCTTGCGCCCCAACCTCGATGACGAGGTGCGGGAAAGCGTCCTGGAGAAGGTCCGCGGGATCGTGACGGCCGAGGCCGGCACCATTGATTCCGAGGAGGCCTGGGGTAAGCGCAGGCTTGCTCACGAGATCTCCCACACCGAAGAGGGTGACTACCAGGTGATCCTCTTCCACGCGCAGACCGCTACCGTCGCCGAGCTCGACCGCGTCCTGCACATCACCGACCAGGTACTCCGCTTCATGATCGTCCGGCGTGACGATCTGGCGTAGGGTTCCATCCTGGCCGGGACTCCATGACCGGTATCGATGAGTGAGGTGGCACAGATGAGTATCAACAGAGTGGTGATCTCGGGAAATCTGACGCGTGACCCGGAACTCCGTTCCACGGGCAGCGGCATGAGCGTCCTGAAACTGGGTGTGGCGGTCAACGACCGCCGCAAGAACCAGCAGACGGGCGAGTGGGAAGACTACCCCAACTTCGTGGACGTCACGGTCTTCGGTGCCCGGGGCGAGGCGCTCTCGCGCTTCCTCTCCAAGGGCTCGAAGGTGGCCATCGAAGGCAAGCTGCGGTGGAGCCAGTGGGAGAGCCAGGCGGGCGAGAAGCGCTCGAAGCTCGAGGTCGTTGCCGACGAGGTCGAGTTCCTGTCCTCGCGCGACGGCGGTAGCTCCTACTCCGGACAGACGTCGGAGCCCGCTGCGCCCGGTCCGGTGGACGACGGCGAAGAGATCCCGTTCTAGAAGAATCGTCGCCGCGGGCGGAACCCTCCCGCCCGGCGGTCCGAACACCGCCCCAGACGGGGCTTGGAAGGAGGCACGTGCATGAGTGACTACTCCAGGCGGCCCAAGCGCCGCTACTGCTCGTTCTGCAAGGACAAGGTCGAGTACATCGACTACAAGGACGTGAACATGCTGCGCAAGTACATGACCGACCGTGGCAAGATCAAGCCACGGCGCGTCTCAGGTAACTGCGCGCAGCACCAGCACCAACTTGCGACCGCGGTCAAGCGCGCTCGTGAGATGGCGCTTGTGCCCTACACGGTCCCGGTCGTGAGCGGGAAGGTCGATGGCAAGGGCCGCCGCTAGCGATAGCGTGCGGTTGGATCCGCGGCAGACCTCGGGGCACATGCTCGGGGTCCTGGCGGGTGCGCTCATGATGGTCGCGCTTCACCCCGCGGTCGGTCTGCCGGTGGCTGCGTTCGGCCTGACCGGCATGGTGTACGGTCGGCGATCGGCGCTCGCGTTCGTTGCCGCGGCGATCGGTGGGGTACTCGGCGGTTTGCTCGGCAGGGCGACGGTGTACACGATCGTCGTCCCACTGGTGAGCGTGGCGCCGACCCTGGGTACAGCGATCGTGTACGCGGGCGTCACGACCGCGTCGTTGCTTGTCGCGGGTCCGGTGGCGGCCGCAGCGCTCAAGCGCAGGGGAGCCGTCGAGGCGGTCGTTATCGTTGTCCTGGGCCTCAGCGTGGTGCAGTACCTCGCACTCGCGGTGCTCGCTGCATCGGCAGGTCAAGCGATCGGTGAGTTCGTCGGCGCCGCGGTCGCGGCGATGGCGGCACAGATGGCGTCCGTGGCCGAGATGCAGGAGGCGATCGTCGAGGCATGGCCCGGCCTGATGGTGGCGATGAACATGTTCGCGGCAGTGCTTGTGGTGGCCGTCGCGGGTCGGTCGGCGTCACGCCGGGGTGTCTCCGTGCGAGGTGTGCCGGCACTGGTGACATTCGATCTGGATCCGAGGTTCGCGGTGCTGCCGATCGCTGCGATCGCGCTGATCGCGGCGGGCAGGCTTCCCGTCGAAGTCGCGCCGTCGCTGGCTGCCGCAGGCACGAACCTGCTGATCGTGGCGAGGTGGGTCTTCTTCGTGCAGGGCATCGCGGTGTTCGCGGGTCTCTACGAGCGGGCAGGTCTCAGCCGCGGGGTGCGCAGGATGGGCTATGTGGTGCTGGGTATCACCGAGGCGCTGCTGCCGCTGGTCAGCCTCACGGGGTTGGCGGATGTATGGTTGAACGTGCGGCGTCTGCCGCGCGACGGGTCCCGGCCGGGCGTTGTTGAGGCACCTTCCGGCAGGGACTAAAGTGAGAGCGACACCGCGTTGCCGGTTGAGCGGCGCGGTGGGACACGACTAGGAGACACAATGAAGGTCATCCTTTTGACGGATGTGAAGGGTCGGGGCAAGGAGGGCGACGTGATCGAAGTCGCCCGCGGCTTCGCCGCGAACTACCTCCTGCCGCGCAAGATGGCGGTCGAGGCGACCAAGGGCAACGTGGCGCAACTCGAGGCGCGGATGCACAACATCCGTAAGCGCGAGGAGACGAAGCGCGTCGAAGCCGAAGGTCTCGCCGCACAGATCGGTGGCAAGACGGTGATCATCGAGGCCAAGGCGGGCGATGGCGGGAAGCTGTTCGGTTCCGTGACGGCCGGTATGGTGGCCGACGCACTCGGCGGACAGTTCGGCATCGAGGTCGACCGCAAGCGGCTCGATCTGCACGGCCACATCAAGACACTCGGCGATCACGAGATCGACGTGCGTGTCTATCAGGATGTCACGGCCTCGATCGTGCTGCGCGTCGTCCCGCTCGGCGGTGCGCCGGTCGAGACGATAACGCCGGCAGAAGTGGTCGCGGAGGCCGACGCGTCAGCCGAGGCTGAGCGGGCGGCGGATGTCGCCGAGGATATCGCCGACGACGACCAGGCCGAATCCGAGCCGGAGTCTGACGGCCAGGAGTAAGCGCGCGGCGGTCCGTACCGCAGGTGCGGAAACCGGTTGCGGGACAGGAGCGGATTATGGCCGACGACGGAGCGCGCGCTCTGGCCGAGCGCATTCCGCCACATAACGTGGAGGCCGAGCAGTCGTTGCTCGGCTCCATGTTCCTGTCCGTCGACGCCGTGGAGAACTGCATCATGCTCGTCGATGAGGAGGACTTCTACCGGCCTCCACACCGGCTCCTCTTCCGTGCCGTGAAACACCTGCACCTGCGTGGCGAGGCGGTCGACCAGATAACGGTCGCCGCCCGCCTTGAGGCCGCGGGCGAGCTCGATGCGGCGGGCGGGAAGGCATACCTGCTCGACATCACCGGATCGGTGCCCACTGCGGCCAACGCCGAGTACTACGCCGGTATCGTCAAGCGCACGTCGATGCTGCGGCAGCTCATCAATGCCGCGACACGCATCCAGGCGATCAGCTATGGCGGGCCGGACGACATAGACGAGGTCGTCGAAGAGTCCGAGAAGCTCATCTTCGAGGTCACCAACAAGCGCGTCTCGTCCAACTTCCTCGCTCTCGACGCCCTCATGAAGGAGGGCTTCAAGGAGATTGAGCAGCTCTACGACCGCAAGGCTCACATCACAGGCGTACCCACCGGGTTTCCCGATCTCGACAAGATCCTCGCGGGTCTTCACCGGGGCGATCTCATCATCCTTGCAGCGCGCCCGTCAGTGGGCAAGACGGCGTTCGCGCTCAATATCGCCGTCAATGCGGCGAAGGCCGGGTACGCTACGGCGGTCTTCTCGCTGGAGATGTCGTCGGCCCAGCTCGTACAGCGCATCCTGTGCGCCGAGGCGCGAATCGATTCTCAGCGCCTGCGCACCGGCTATCTCAACGACGAGGACTGGCCGCTCATCATGCAGGCGATGGGGCGTCTCGGCTCGGCGCCCCTGTGGGTGGACGACACGCCGTCCATCTCCATTCTTGAAGTACGCGCGAAGGCGCGGCGGCTGCTGCGCGACAAGCCCAACGGGCTGATCGTCGTCGACTACCTGCAGCTCATGCAGCCGCACGGCCGCCGGTCGGAGAACCGCCAGGTCGAGATCGCGGAGATATCCCGCGGGCTGAAGATCCTGGCCAAGGAGCTCGACTGTCCGGTACTCGCGCTCTCGCAGCTATCGCGCGCGGTCGAACAGCGCGCTACGAAGCGGCCGCAGCTTTCGGACCTGCGCGAGTCGGGCGCCATCGAACAGGACGCGGACGTGGTGATGTTCATCGACCGCAACACCGACCCGGGAGCCGAGACCGAGTCTGGTCGGCTGCCCAAGGGCGAGGCGGAGATCATCGTCGCCAAGCACCGCAACGGCCCGACCGACAGCTGCAAACTCGCGTACCTCGAGCGGTTCACCCGCTTCGTACCGCTGGCCAAGAACGTCCCGTAGCCGGTTCGAAGCCCGGGACCGTCGACACGTGACGTCGGGAGGACGCATGGCTGACGAGGCACACACGCCCGGGACGCGCCCTCGGGCCGCCGCACGCTATGACGCGGTCATCATCGGTGCCGGACCGGCCGGAATCTTCGCGGCGATCGAACTCGTGCGCGCGCACCCGACGCTGCGCATCCTGATGCTCGAGCGCGGCAACCCGATCGAGAAGCGGTCGTGTCCGGCCCGCCAGACGAGCTGTGTCGGCTGCCCCACCTGCGCGATCATGACGGGCTGGGGCGGCGCAGGCGCTTTCTCGGACGGTAAGCTCACACTCTCCACCGAGGTGGGTGGGTGGCTCGGTGAGTTCGTCGGCGCTGACGCGCTCGAACGCCTCATCGAGGACGGCGACCGGCTCTGGCTTGAGTTCGGTGCCACCTCCGAGGTGCATGCGCCTGCACCTGACGCCGAGGAGCGGCTCGTCAGGGCGGCAACGCTCGCGGGGATGCGACTCGTGCCGATGCGCATCCGTCACATCGGCAGTGATCGCTCGCCGGCAGTACTGCAGGCCATGTACGAGTACCTGCTCTCCGCAGGCGTCGAGATCCGCACCCGCACGGAGGCGGCGCGCATCGTCGTCGATCGCGGACACGTGACCGGCGTCGAGCTCGCCGACGGGACGAGCGTGCGCGCCCCCGTCGTGATCGCCGCGCCGGGGCGTGACGGTGCCGACTGGCTCGCGGGACAGGCGCGTGAGCTTGGCATCCCCCTCGTGAGCAACGCGGTCGACATCGGCGTGCGCGTGGAGGTGCCCGCGCCGGTCATGGAGCCCCTCACCGAGCATCTCTACGAGGCGAAACTCATCCAGTACTCTCACCGCTTCGGCGATCAGGTGCGAACGTTCTGCATGAACCCGTACGGTGCGGTCACCGCCGAGAGTTACGGCGACATCATCACGGTGAACGGCCACTCGTATGCGGAGCGCAGGACCGGCAACACCAACTTCGCGGTGCTTGTGAGCCAGCGGTTCACGCATCCGTTCCAGGAGCCGATCACGTACGGCACGTCCATCGCCCGCCTGGCGAACCTGCTTGGCGAGGGCATCCTCGTCCAGCGACTCGGCGACCTGCGCGCGGGGCGCCGTTCAACAGAGAAGCGGATTGCGGAGTCGGTCGTTGAGCCCACCATGCCTTCGGCCACCCCGGGTGACCTGTCGTTCGTCCTGCCCTACCGGCACATGGTCGACATCCTGGACTTCCTCGAGGCGATGGATGGCCTGGCGCCGGGTGTGGCCGCGGATGACACGCTGCTGTACGGCATCGAGGTCAAGTTCTACTCCTCGCGCCTCGAACTCGACCCCCACCTTCAGACGCAAGTGGCCGGCCTGTACGCGATCGGTGACGGTGCGGGCGTGACGCGCGGTCTCGTGCAGTCGGGCGCGAGTGGCCTGGTCGCAGCGCGCTCCGCACTCGCTGCGATGTCCGTCGCGGGGTGAGCAGGCCGGGGCGGCCGCCTCGAGCAACGTCCCGCGCGACGTCCGCGCGCTAGTGCGTCCTGAACCGGGTGAGTCCTCGCATGAGGCTACCCGCCTCTGTCTCCACCGAGTCAGCCGCCTCGGCGAGCTGCCGGGCCGCCGCCGCTGTCTCCGTCGAGCTCAGACTCACCTGGTGCATGGCCTCCACGAGCTGGTCCGAGGCGCGCTTCTGCTGCACGGTAGCGTCGCTGATCTCGCGAGCCGCATACGCGGTGTCCTCCATGTGCTTCACGATCACGTCGAACGCCTCGCGCGACTCACGGCTCGTCGACACCGTGGAGTCGGTAAGCAGCGCCTGGCGCGTGGCGGTCTCCTGGAGGCGCGTGCTCGCCGTCTGGATGTCACCCACGAGATGAGAGATGCGGCCCGCCGAGCGGCCGACCGAGTCAGCGAGACGGCGAATCTCGGAGGAGACGACCGCGAAGCCCTTGCCTGCCTCACCGGCCCGCGCGGCTTCGATGGCGGCGTTGAGCGCCAGGATCTTCGTCTGCTCGGCGATACCGGTGATGATGCCCGTCATCTCGCTGATGTCGTCGGCCACCGTGGCCATGGCGCCGGCGGCATCGGCCATGTCCTGCGCCCCGGTTGCGAGCTCGTCGATCGAGCCGTGCGTCCGGTCCACCGTCTCGAGTCCGCCCTGGGCCGACTCGAGCGCATTCTCGGCGACGTCGAGTACCCGCCGGGCGCCATCGGCGACCGACTGGAAGCTCGCGCTCAGCTCCTCGAGTGTCGCCGTGGTCTGCGCCACCGACGACGCCTGATGCGTGGCGTTCTGTGCCGACGATCGTGATGCGGCGGTGATCTCGCCGGCCACCGAGTGAAGGTGCATCACCGAGTCTTCGACCTGGCCGATGATCTCCCGAAGCCCGGCGGTCATCGTGTTGAACGCCGTTCCCAG
>JAFGUS010000108.1 GCA_016938395.1 Coriobacteriia bacterium
CTGCCGACGAGGTCGTTCAACCACACCATCTTGAGCAGTTGGTCGTTCATCCAGCCAAGAACCGCGCCCACGGAGCCTCCCTGTTGTTTCGCCCCGCTTGCGCGAAGGCGCGCGTCACCGTATGCTTCGACAGGTATCGAAGTATACACGAGAACCGGCGCGTGTCATCTCACGGAGGTGGGCAGTCGAGCGGGTGCTGTTCGGGAGCGAACCGGGTATCGGCGGTGGCCGAGTTCCTGTCGGTCGATGGAGCCACATGCGACCGTTGTGGGGACACCCGCGAGGCGACCCGAGCCGCTGTGGTCGACGCCGAGGGATTGCTCTCGCCGATGGGTATCAGCATCGACCTCACCGAGCGCGAGCTGGATGCCGAAAGCCTCGGCGACTCCAATCGCGTGCTCGTCAACGGTCTTCCCGCCGAGGAGTGGCTCGGCGGCTCGGCGGCTCTATCGGACTGCCCCTCCTGCGCTGACCTCATCGGTGCCGAGGCGTGTTGCCGCGAGATCGAGGTGGGCGGCGTGCGCAGCGAGGCGGTCACTCGTGAGGTGGTTCTCGACGCGATCATGGCGGCTGCCGGTCTCGCGCCGGTGGGCGCGCCGGGCGCGGCGTGCTGCGCGGGCGCTGCTCCTATCGCGGTCACCGTCGTCACCGGCGCCGGGTGCGGTTGAGGCGGTGACCTGTTGTGCGACCCCGGTTCGGTGGTCGAGTTCGTGGGACCCGAAGGCTCCGCTTGAGACATGCCGGGGACGTGGCGTGCCCACGTCATCGCTGAACGGCTCAAGGCAGCAGGCATCCCGGCCACGGTCATGGAATCGGACGTCTTCGTACTCGAAGGCGACGAGCGGCGCGCGATCCTCGACGCCGTGGTGGCCGAGCACGCTGACTTCCCGATGGTGCTCGTTGACGGGATCGTCGCCTGCCACGGCGGCATCGATGTCGACGCGGTGATGAGCGTCGCGGAGAGGCAGAACGCGCCGGCGGATGCGGGCGTTGTTGCTGCGGCGGCGGGCCCGGTTACGACGCCGGATGCTGCGGTCCCCGTCGCCGCTCGTCCGGAAGGAGGCTGCTGCAGTGGTGGTTGCTGCTGAGCGCATCGCCGAGGCGCAGCTCGACTCGGCATTGAAGGCACTCGCCTCGGCACCGCGGCGCGAGATCGTGCGCCTGTTGCTCGAACAGTCGGATGAGAACGGCACAACATGCTGCGCCACCGGTGAGGTGTGCGCCTGCCGGCTCTCGGAGCACCTCGGGCTTGCCGCGTCGACGATCTCGCACCACATGGCAGCA
>JAFGUS010000109.1 GCA_016938395.1 Coriobacteriia bacterium
CGTGAGACCGGCGGCTCGAGCAGCGCGGCGCAGCGGGCCGCGCTGAACGCGAATGCGCGCTCCCCGCATTCGGCGCATCTGCCCACTACGAGCGGTGCGCCGCAGCGCCGGCACGCGTGCGCCTGATCGATGCGGGCCACAGCGTCGTTGCAGCGCTGGCACAGGAGCGCGCCGGGCAGATCGCACCCAGCGCAGCGCGGGGGGAAGACGAGGTCGAGCAGCGCTCCCAACGGTGCACCCCTCCCGCAGAGCCTGACGGCAGCTCCGCGGATGCGCCGTCCGCCTCAGCCCACGAGCAGCTGGAAGAGCGGGACCGTCACCGCAGCGCCCACCATCGTGAACAGAATCGCCGAGGCGATGAGGTCGATGTCGAGCTTGAAGCGCAGCCCCATGATCATCGTGAACATCATCGTTGGGACGCCCGCCTCCAGGACCGCGATCCTGAGCGACGCCTCATCGGCAAGCACGAGTGACCCGAGCGCAAGCGCCCCGAGCGGAAGCAACACCAGCTTCACCGCCGCGAGTGCCGAGACGGGCCGCAGGCGTGCCGCAAGCGCACGGGGCCTGAGCGACAGACCCACCGAGATCATCACCACCGGCACGACGAGCTTACCCAGCGCCTCCAACCAGGATGTGACCCCGATCGGAACGGGAACCGAACGCAGTACAAGCGCTGCGGCGAGAGCGATGAAGGGCGGAAAGGTGACGAGCTCCTTGAGCGCGTTCGTCTTGACGTCTCCGGCCCCGTAGTGGCTCGCCACCACCGTGCCGATCGTGATGACGGCGAGCGTGTTGCCGAAGATGTCCGAGAAGATGGCACGCACGAGCCCGGCGTCGCCGAGGAGCGCCGATGCCACCGGATAGCCCATGTATGCGGTGTTGCCGAAGACCGCCGCAAGGATGAAGGCTCCGGCAGCAGGTCCCTCGAGCTTGAGCAGCCGCGAGAGGCCCCACGCAATAGCAAGGCCGACAAGCACGACCGCCCACGCCACGAGCGGCAAAGCCGCCAGCGCGGGGTCGATCGACTCGCGCCGCACCGTGGTGAAGATGAGCGCCGGCAGTGCCACCCAGACGAGAAGGGTATTGAGCGGCCGGGCGTCCTCGGCGCTGAGCAGTCCGGTGACCCGCAGCAGAACGCCCAGCGCGATGTAGGCGAGCAGCGCACCGATCACGCCGATGAGGCTGCCGACGTCCACGCCTCGCCGCCGCTAGCCGAGCTCGTGAAGCGCACCCGTGCCGCAGCACGCCTCGGCAAGCGAGGCCGTGAAGTCCGGACGGGCGACCCCGCGCTCGGTGATGATCGCCGTCACGTACGCAGCGGGCGTCACGTCGAACGCCGGGTTGTACACCTCGATCGACGGCGGGGCGATGCGCATCCATGCGTCGAACTGGTACGCGCCGCCCTTGCGGACGAGCTGCATCTGATGGCCCTTGGTCATGCCGAGCGCGTACGGCCCCGCCTCGGTGAGCATGTCGAGCGCCTTGGTCTCAATCGATGTCTGCGGCTCGATAACGCCGGAGACGGTCATGCCGGTCACTTCACGCTCGTCGCGCTCCTCGATGACGATGTCGTCGCCCGAGGCCAGCGTGAGGTCTACCGTGGATGACGGCGCTGCCACAAGGAACGGGATGCCGTGCTCCTTAGCGAGTACCGCAAGCCCGTAGGTGCCGATCTTGTTGGCGACGTCGCCGTTTGCGGCGATGCGATCGGCGCCCACGATCACCGCGTCCACCCAACCGCTCCGCATGACGCTCGCCGCCATGCTGTCGGTGATGAGCTTGAACGGCACGCCCGCCATGCGCAGTTCCCACGCCGTGAGGCGCGCACCCTGCAGTACCGGCCGCGTCTCGTCGACCCAGACCTGCGCGATCTTGCCCTGCTCGTGCGCGGTGAAGATCACGCCGAGCGCCGTGCCGAAGTACGCCGTGGCAAGCGAGCCCGCGTTGCAGTGCGTCAGCACCCGCGAGCCGGGCTCCAGAAGCGCGGCCCCGTGTGCACCGAGCGCCCGGTTGCGCTCCTCGTCCTCGGCACGGATGCGCAGCGCCTCCTCGAGCACGAGCGGCCTGAGCGCGTCGAGGCCCACGTCGGCGTTGTCGCGCGCGAAGCGCTTCATGAGCTCAGCGCCCCACTTCAGGTTCACGGCCGTCGGGCGCGTGGCTGCGATCTCATCCGCGATGCGGTCGAGCTCATCGAGGTAGAAGCGGAAGTCCTCGATCGCCGCGCCCTCGGTCTCGGACCAGAGCGCCACGCCGAGTGCCGCGGCCACGCCGAGTGCGGGCGCACCGCGCACGGCCATGCCCGAGATCGCCAGGCAGACGCCCTCGTAGGAGTTGCAGACGAGCAGGTCGCCGACGAGCGGCAACCGGCTCTGGTCGATCATGCGAACGGTCCCGTCCTCCCACCAGATCGTGGGAGGGATGTCGTGGAGGGCCACCGCTAGACCGTACCCTCTTGCCAGGAACTCAGATACCGCTCCTGCTCCTCGGTGAGCACGTCGATCTCGATGCCCATGCTCGCGAGCTTGAGCGCCGCGATCTCCTCGTCGATCTCCACGGGAACCTCGTAGACGCCAGGCTCCATGTCGGCAGCGTTGGCCACCATGAACTCGGCGCAGAGCGCCTGGTTGGCGAAGCTCATGTCCATGACCGAGGCCGGATGGCCCTCGGCGCACGAGAGGTTCACGAGGCGGCCGTCGGCTAGCAGGAAGATCGTCCGGCCGTCGGAGAGCACGAACTCCTCAACGAGCGGGCGCACCTCGCGGACCGATACCGCGTGCTCGCGCAGGTGCGGGATGTTGATCTCTACGTTGAAGTGGCCCGAGTTGCAGATGATGGCGCCGTCCTTCATCGCGTCAAACGCCGGCGAGTCGATGACGCTGATGTCGCCGGTAACGGTGATCCAGATGTCCGCGAGAGCGGCCGCCTCCACCGACGGCATCACGCGATAGCCGTCCATGACGGCCTCAAGCGCCTTCAGCGGATCGATCTCGCACACGATCACGTTGCCGCCGAGGCCCTCAGCGCGGCTTGCGATGCCACGACCGCACCAGCCGTAGCCGGAGACGACCACGGTACGACCCGCGATGAGGCGGTTGGTGGCGCGGATGATGCCGTCGATGGTGGACTGACCGGTACCGTACCGGTTGTCGAAGAGGTGCTTCGTGTTGGCCTCGTTCACGGCGATGATCGGGTACTTGAGCGCACCGTCGTCGGCCATCGCGGCCAGCCGGATCACGCCGGTCGTGGTCTCCTCGGTCCCGCCGATGATGCCCTCGAGCGCCTCAGGGAACTCGGCATGGATGCGACCCACCACGTCGGCGCCGTCGTCCATCGTGATCTGCGGCTTGTGCGCGATGGCGGCGTCGATGTGGCTGTAGTACGTGTCGGTGTCCTCACCCTTCAGGGCATAGGTGCGGATGCCATAGTGCGTGACGAGCGCGGCCGCCACGTCGTCCTGCGTCGAAAGCGGGTTGCTCGCGCACAGCACGCAGTCCGCGCCGCCGGCGGCGAGCGTGCGCATGAGGTTGGCGGTCTCGGTGGTGACGTGCAGACAGGCGCTCACGCGCACGCCGGCAAGCGGCTTCTCCGCCTCGAAGCGGTCGCGGATGCTGGCGAGCACGGGCATGTCTGCGTCGGCCCACTCGATGCGCGCCTTGCCGGCGTCGGCACGTGCGAGGTCCTTTACGTGGTGATCCATTGAGATCGTCCTTTCGCATAGCGATACGCCGGGCACGGCCGGCGGGAATGACTACAGCCCACGTAGTATAGCAAGCACGAGCCGCGTGAGGTCGGCCGCCGCGACACGGCCCGCCTCGAGCACCTCGGCATGGCTCAGACCCACACCCGCCGCCACGTTGGTGACCAGCGAGAACCCGAGTACCCGCATGCCGAGTGCACGAGCGGCGATCACCACGGGAACGGTCGACATGCCAACCACATCGGCACCGGTTGTGCGAAGGTATGCTACCTCGGCGGGCGTTTCGTAACTCGGGCCGAGCAGCCCCGCATACACGCCGTCGTGCAGATCGACGCCCTCGGCAGCGGCAGCCGAGAGCGCGGCCGCTCGCAGGTCCGGGTCGTACGCGTCACGCATCGGCACGAACGGTGTGCCACCCTCCGGGCCGGGCCAGCCGATGAGCGGATTGGTGCCCATCAAGTTGATGTGATCCGAGAGAAGCACGATGTCGCCCGGACTCAGGTGGTCGGAAATGCCTCCGGATGCGTTGGTAACCACCAGGGTTTCGCAGCCGAGGCCCGCCGCCATCCGCGCAGGCCACGAGGCGTCGTAGGCGCTCACGCCCTGGTACTGGTGCACGCGGCCTTTGAAGAGCACGACCGGCGTGTCGCCGAGTGCGCCGAGCACAAGGGTCCCCTCGTGACCGATGACGTGTCCAACGCGCGGCACGCCCTCGAGATCGGCGTATGGGACGGTAACCGGATCGGGCACCGCATCGGCAAGGCCGGCGAGCCCCGACCCCAAGACGACCGCCACGCGCGGTGCAGGCGCGCCCGCTTCACGGACGCGCTCCACGTCGGCTGTTGGGACACCCAGGGTACGCTCGGTCATGAAGACCTCCTTCGGTCGGGCGTCGTGCGCGGACGCCACACTCAGAAGCCTACTGCATCATGACCGCATCGATGGCGTCGCGACCCCTCTCGGAAATCGCCGCCTCGCCACCGAAGAGGTAGATCTGCCCGATGCCGAGCTTGCGCTCGGTGAGAAACGCGGCGGTGCCTGACGGGCAGTAGTCGGCTGCGGTAAGCAGCAGGGGCTTGCGCTTCACACCGGCAAGCGAGCCGCCGGTGAGCGCATCGGCAAACGTCGCTCCGGTGGCCATGTACACCTCATCGTAGGTGAAGTACGCCGGGAAGCCGATCGCCCAGCGGGCGACAGCGGCCGACGTCTCGTAGCGGTTGGCGCCCGCGAGCCGCGTGGCGATGCGCCCGGTGATCGAGCGGATCCGTACGTCGATGTCCGAGGAGAGCACGGCCTCCCCACCGACGACCAGGATGATCGATGGCCTGCGCTCCGAGAGGTACTGCTCGGCCTCTTCGCTGAGGACGTCGGGTGCGGTGAGCAGGATCGGCGCCTTCTGCCCGTACGCGACGGCCGAGGCCGATGCCGCGTCGGCCCACGCCTTGCCGCTCACCACGATCGCGGTGTTGCCGGGCGCAAGCGCGTACACCTCTTCGGCCGCGAGGTACGCGGTCTCATAACGGTCCGCACCGGCGATACGCTCGATCGATGCCGAAGGAAGCAGCGTGCGCACGGCGCGCTCGACCTCGGCTGATACCGCGGACTCGCCGCCGAGCACGTACACCGCTTTCGGAGCAAGCCGCGACAGCTCGACTGATGTCGCCAGCGGCAGTGAGTCACGTGCAGTGAGCAGCAGGGCCCCACTGGTGGCCCCCGCAAGCGCCGAACCGGAGAGCGCGTCGGCGTAGTCCTCACCGCTTGCAAGCACGACAGCGGGCGCCGTTGAGGAGAAGGCCGCCTGCGA
>JAFGUS010000110.1 GCA_016938395.1 Coriobacteriia bacterium
CACGAGAGCAGGCCGAGCACCACGAGGGCGGCGCCGAGGCCGAGCGCCCACTTGGCGCCACGCGACATCGGCTGCCCTGAGGCGGCTTCAGGCGCACGGGCCGAGGGGGCTGCAGCCGGCGTGGCGGCGGCAACAGATGAATCCGTCACCGGGGTCTCACCGGCGGGTGATGGTGCGTTCGGTGTGTCCATGGTTCCTCCGTGGTCTCAACACCCGCGTGTGCGGCTGCCGTGCTTCGGCTGCGTTCAGGACCTGATGATGTTCATGTACGCGAGCCCGGTGAGCGCGTGGAGAATGGTGACGACAACAAGCGCGAATGCGGCGTACTTGTGGACCTTGAGGTGCAGGCGGCCCTTGAACTTGATCTTGCGCATGCCCTGGAGGACCTGGAAGATCAGGAGCAGCGCTCCCGCGATGGCGCCCACGAGGATTATGGTCCTCGTGATCGTGATGCCGAACAGCATGGGCACTCCTGTCGCCGCACCGACGTACGTCCGAGGGTACCCGCGTGGGGCCGTGCGCGTAAAGCGCCGAGTCGCCTACTCCGTCACGCAGGCGCCGCCCCAACGGCACAGGTTGGCGCGCAGCACCAGCGGAAGCACCGTTACGAGGTCGCTCGCGTGCATCGCGGGCGTCGCCCCCATCACGTGACCGGCCTCGCGGTTGGCGAGACACGCGCAGCGAGCTGCATCCACCGTGGGGAAGCCGGCGGCCAGGAACGCAGAGGCCAGGCCCGTAACCGTGTCGCCCGTGCCGCCGATTGCTTCGAGCTCGGGTACGCACGGCTCGTCGACGACCTCGGCGATCGCGCCGTCTTTGGCGACGTGGTCGCGCACGCCCTTTATCAGCAGCACCCGGGCCGAGCCACCGCTCTCGTGGGCCTTCGCGGCAAGCACAACCGGATCGAAGCCGTTGTTGCCGAAGAGGTAGTGGGACACGTACGCCGGGTGCGTCACCGCGGGATCGGCGAGGAAGCCGACCTCTCCCACATCCGGCGTCATGAGTTCAAAGCGTGGTGCGAGACCGGCGGCCTTGGCGGCGTACATGCCTCCGGCATCCGCGACGAGCATCGCATCCGGCACCACCCCGGCCAGCTCGGCCACCGCGTGCCGCATGAGCGCCATGACCGGCTGCATGTAGTGGAACGCGATGACCGACGGCTGCACTCGAGCCGCCACCTCGAGCAGGTGCTCGAACACGTGACGGGTGCCGTCTCCGCGCCCGATGTCGCCCGCGACGAGCGCATGCGGTGGCGGGACCTTCAGGTACGACGCCACCTGGACCGCAGCCCCGAGCATCGCCGAGGTCCCCTGCGATGAGGGTATCCGGGTGCCGCCGATCGCGAGCGCACCATCATCCTCGAGGGTGACCACGCCCTCAATGACAGGCCCGCCGCTCATCGGGTACGTGGCGACCACGAGCAGGCTCATTCGGTAGCCCCCTCAGGTGCGACGCTGGCATCGGCCGTGAGCGACACAGCCTCCTGATACGCCCGGTCGAGCATCAGGCCGCAGAGCGTGTAGCCGAGCTCCTTGGGCCGGGGCGCCTCGGCGAGCGGAACGCCGACGAGTTCGAGGTTGAGATACGGGATGTCGGGGCACCCGCCGCCCGAGGTGTTGACGATCAGACCGGTGCGCTTCTCGACGGTGATCTTCATGTTGCCCGAGCGCACCATGAGCCACTCGCCGAAGTCCACCGTGGTCACGAGGTCGCAGACCCTCGCCGCGCTCTCCGCATCGTCGATCCACTCCTTGAGGTGCACATCGGCCTCGAGCAGCGCCCGCTCGGCGCCGACATGCTCTACCCGCGGCAGCGCGACCGCCAGGTCGCAGCCGGCCCGCAGGTGAGGCGGAGGCGCCACGAGCGAGATCGTGTAACCGGACGACTTCAGGACGCGCTCGGCGGCGAGCGCGTGTGGCACCTCGTCGAAGAGGAACAGCCCGAGCGCCTCCTCGGCGCCCGGGCCCTCCTGCTTCTTCTCTTTCCGACCGAACAACGCCACTACTTGACTCCCTTGATGCGGTACTCCTCGCCGTCCTGATCGACGTCTACTGTATAGCCATAGTCGGAGAGCAGGCCGACAACGTTCTGCTTCGAGGTCCCGTTGTCCGCATGGACGAGAACCTCGGCGGGGTCGCCTTCGAGCGCCTTCTTGGTGAGCATCAGCGGCATCGGACACGAGAGGCCGCGCACGTCGACTTCCTTCACTGCTGTCCCCCTTCTCCGCTATGCCATGCGGACGCGCTTGGTGAGCGCGATCGCCGCCAGTATGACCGCCATAATCGCAAGCGCTGGCCAGGCCTTATCAGTGAGGCCGGCGGGCGAGGAGGCGATTCCCGCCCAGTGTGTGAATCCCGCGCCGACGATCATGCCGACGACGGCCGCCGCACCGTCTGCATCGCCCTCGGCGCCCATGATCATCTGGCGCAGGGGGCAGCCACCGAGCATGACGGCCGAAAGCGCGGCCACCACCATCGCGGCGATATTGCCGAGCGCGTCGTTGTGCGCCACCGGCTGGCCTTCGAATCCCAAGTTGTACTGACCGAAGATCATGTTGACGATCGTCGCCCCGATGACGAGGCCGATGACGCCGAAGAGCAGATCGTAGCGCTTGATGAGGATCGCATCGCGGATGCCGCCCACGGAGCAGAAGCGGCTGCGCTGGGCGACGACACCGATGGCAAGGCCGGCGATCAGCGAGATGAAGAGCGGCGCACGGGCACCACCGGGTCCGAGGGGTTTGGCCGCTGTGGCATCGACGGCCTGAGCGTCCGCCACCACGGAGCCATCGGCCGCGATCACCGCGCCATCGACGAGGCTCGCACCGGCCGGTTTGGTGACCACAGGATCGTCACCATCGAGAATGACTACAACCTCATCGGGCACAACCGTCTTGACCTTGCTCGGTGTCAGCGTGGCGAATCCGGGCTTGCCACCGTATGCGGTGACGAGCGCGAACACGAGCAGGATCACGCCGATGGCAGGCACGATCCACCCCGTCCACGTGGGGAGTCCCTTGGCGCGGCCCAGGTTGTAGCCGCTCTTGAGCACGACCACGCCCACCACGACACCGATGATGATACCGAGCAGGCCCCAGAGCGCGGTCAGATCGCCTCCGCCGAGGCGGACCCAGGCACGCACCGTGCAGCCGAGGAACACCAGAGCGGAGCTCATGAAGATGAATCCGAGCAGGAATCGCAGAAGCGTCGAGCTGCCTCCCCGCGGCTTGAACTCCTTGGTGGCGATCGACGCACCGAGTGCGCCGAGGATGATTCCGATGATCTCGGGACGGATGTAGGCGACGCCTGCCTGGTTGGTGACTCCACCTGCGAAGAAGCCTATGATGTCGCGCCAGAAGCACGCGATGCACAGGCCCATGTTGCCTGGATTGCCCTGGCTCACAAGCCAGGCGGCGAGAGCGCCGATGAAGAGACCGGCGCCACCCACGTACCAGGCGGTGGGACCGATCACCCGACGTTTGGCCATAGAACTCCCCTTCCCTCGGACACGATAGATAACCCCTCGCGATGATGGCGATAAGGGAAGGTGTATGTCAATACCCTTGTGAAACACCGAGCAGGGATCTGCGCGACGTTGCCACCGCACCACGAGGCAAGCGTGAACGCACCGACGGCACAGCAGGCGGCACACCACGCTGGGGGATCATGCCACGCGGAACCACTCCCCACGCCCACAGCCGCGAGGCCGCGGTCAGCGCTCGGGAAACCGCAGGGCGGCGATGAAGCGACGCTGGAACTCGGGGTGCGAGGCCAGATCGACGGCGGTAACGCCGCGAGCGATCTTCCGTGCGCGTTCCCGCATCGCGCTGCTGACGAGCGCGGCGCGGGCGCCGGCGAGCGCGGTGTTGCCGGCGAACGAGACGCGGTCAGCCCACTCGGCGGGAATGAGCCCAAGCCGAGCGAGCGCGTACGCGCTCACGTGCAGTCCGAAGCCGCCGGCAACCACGACCTCGGCGATGTCGCCCGCCCGCACGCCCGCCTCGGCGAGCAGCAGGTCGATGCCCGTGCGCACGGCGCCGACGGCGAGTTGTAGCTGGCGGACGTCCTTCTGGGACAGCACGATGTCGGATGCCTCATCAACAACGAAGACGCGTACGCCGCCGCGCTCGGTCAGGCGCGCACCGAGTCCTCTGCTCAACTCTGCAGCGAAGGCCCCGCTTCCGTCAAGCACGCCGGCGTCGAGAAGCGCCGCGGTAAGGTCAAGCAGGCCGCTCCCGCAGATGCCTGCAGGCGCGGCGTCTCCGATGACGCCGAGTGACAGCGAGTCTCCGTCGAGAGCCACTCGCTCGATCGCACCGGTCTCTGCGCGCATCCCGCAGGCGATCGCCGCTCCCTCGAGTGCGGGCCCCGCGGCTGTGGACGCGGCGAGCACGCGGCCCCCGGTCGCCAGCACGATCTCCCCGTTTGTGCCGAGGTCGATGAAGAGCGTCGGGTGACCGCGCTCGGGCACCGACGTGGCAACCAGGCCCGCCGTGATGTCCGGTCCGATGAACGCGGAGACTCCCGGAAGCACGTGGATCGGGCATCTGCCGAGCTCCGCCATACCGAGCTCGTCGGCTGTAACGTCAGCCCAGGCCGTGTGCTCGATGTACGGCGCCCCGGCAAGCGGAGCCACATCGCGCCCCAGTAAGAGCGATGTCATGGCCGTGTTGCCGACCGCCACGATATCGGCGAGCGACGTACCTGCAGCGCCAACCTGTCCGGCCGCGGTGAGCACCAGGCCCTGCACCTGCAGCGCGATGATTTCCTGGAGACGCCCCGCCTTCCCTGCGACCGCGGCTGTCACGCGTGTCATCACGTCGGCGCCGAACGGGGCTTGCGCGCTGAGCGCCGCCGCGTGCGCGAGCACGTCGCCGTTGCTAAGATCGACAAGTGCGACCGCCACGGTGGTTGTACCGATGTCGACCGCGGCGCCGAGGAGCGCGCCCTCGCCGGTGATGCCCCGTGCGGCGGGGGGCTCCACTGCTACCGCGGGCGCAGCGCTGTCCGTCACGATGCGGGGCTCGCGCGTGCGCTTCGAGCGCACGGTCACGGTAACCGCGCCGAGTGCGCGCGCGCGACAGGCGAGACGCTTGCCCGCAGCCACGCCCGCACCGCCAAGCACGTCGCCCTCGTCGGCAGTGAGTGGCGAGAGTTCGCCGGACGCCACGACGCGACAGGCGCCGCAGCGCCCCACGCCACCGCACGGTGCGTCGATGCGCACGCCCGCTGCATGGGCGGCATCAAGAAGCGTGGTCCCGACGGGGACCGTCACCTGCTGGCCCTCGGGCTCAAAGATCACGCGCGCTGTCGGTTCGGTCGCCATCGGCAGGCCCCTCTCACCGACGATGGTAGCGCGTGCGGGCGTCAGACTCACGCGGCGGCCGCATACTGGCTCCGCGGCTTACTCAAGCCGGGTGCTCCACCTCGACGGCTTCACCGTCACGTCAGCGTCTCACCCTCGGCAGCATCATCCGCAGGGCGGCCACGAACCCATCCTCATCGGCCGGCGTGAGCCCGTACCGCTTCGTGGCGGTGCTCACGAGCATCACGCCCTTTGCCATGCGGGTGGCGCACATGTACACCTTACCCGCATCGGTGTAGGGCACCCCCCACAACGCCAACCCGGGCATCCGCATGCTCGACCACAGGGAGGGCGAGAGGTCGGTGCGCCGCACGTCGAGGATCTCGGCATAGGGGATGCGGTACCGCAGCAGCGGCCCGCACGAGAGAACGAGCGCATCCCGGGTGAGCTCGTAGCGCATGGCGGGGAGGGAGACGAGCGTTGCGAGGAAGAACACGGTGAGCGGCAGCATGACCGCGAGGGTGACCCACAGTGCAACGGCGTCCTCACCCTCAGGCGGAGTCTCCAGCATGAAGAGCGGCAGCACCGGCAGCACGACGAGGGCGATGAGCGCCACAAGCCACGCCCAGCCGTATGAGCGGGCCGGGGCGAACGAGGTCAGAGCCGGTTCACCCACGCGTCACCACCTGTTCGACATCACGCTCACGACAGCCGCTGCGGTCCCCACCAGCATAGCGATCAATCCGAGACCGGCCACGTATGTCCCAAAGAGCACGCCAGCGCCCGCAGACGCTGCAATCGCGCCGGTGCGGTGGCCGCCCGAGGCGCGTCGGGCGGCCTCGGCGGTGATGATGCCGAGGATCAGCGCGCCGATCCAGAAGAAGAGCCCGAGCGCCGCTAACGCGAACGAACCACCGACTCCCACCGCAAGTGACGCGACCGCGGCAAACACCAACTGCCGGGGCTTCACTGTGCGCCGCGCAGAAGGAAGCGGCCGGGCGCATTCGCGGCACTTGTAGCCTACGGGTGTGGACACGAAGTCCTTGGGGCAGATCGGCCGCTCGCATTCGACGCAGCGGACGCTCGTTTCAACACCGGGGTGGAATGCGCATTCAGGCATCGGGCTGCTCCTTGCGGGTGCGGTTCGTCAGCAACGGCGGGAGCGCATCCCGCACACGAGCAGGATACCGTCACGAGCTCGGAGGTGCACACCCCCGAAGGTTCGGTCGGCGCCCGGCGCATCCGGCCGCTAGGGCGTGCTCACGGCCTTGCGCACGCGCTCGATCCCGGTCTCGCAGCGCGCACCCCAGCCATCAAGGAACTCACCGTCGCGGAGCACGTAGACGATTTCGCACGCGTTGGCGCAACCGCCGCACTCGGCACCCATCGTCTGGAACTCGAGCTCGCGCACCGCAAGGTCGAACTCGCCCTCCAGGCCGGAGCTTTGCGCGAGCCGCGCGATGCCGAGCGCGCCCATCAGGTGGCCGACCTCGTCGACGATGACGTCGTGACCGGTCAGCCGCTTGAACGCCTCCACCACGCCCACGTTCTTGCTCACCCCACCCTGGAAGACGATGGGTGACTCGATCTCCTTGCCCTTGCCGACGTTGTTGAGGTAGTTGCTCACGATCGCGTTGCACAGCCCCGCGATGATGTCCTCGATCGCGTAGCCGATCTGCGCCTTGTGGACGAGATCCGACTCGGCGAAGACGGTGCACCGGCCCGCGATCTTGGTGGGACGCGTGGAGCGCAGCGCGTACTCGCCGAACTCCTCCACCGGGATGCCCAGACGGCGTGCCTGCGATGAGAGGAACGAGCCGGTGCCCGCCGCGCAGAGCGTGTTCATCGCGTAGTCCACCGGCACGCCGTCGCGAAGAACGATGATCTTGGAGTCCTGCCCGCCGATCTCAAAGATGGTGCGCACGTCGGGGTGGAGCGACAGCGTCCCCATCGCGTGCGCGGTGATCTCGTTCTTCACCACCTGCGCGCCGAGCACCGAGCCGATGAGTTCGCGCGCCGAACCGGTTGTGCCCACGGCCACCACGCGGACGTCCGCGCTCTCAAGCTGACCCTCGAGTTCGTGCAGCACGCGTTTGACCGCACCGATGGGATTGCCCTCGGTCCACAGGTACGAGGAGGCGACGATGTCGCCGCTCTCGTCGATGATCGCGGCCTTCGTGGAGATCGAACCGATGTCCACTCCCAGGTAGCCCTTACGCACTCGTCCTCCCTTGCGCGCGCATCGCGAGCATGTCGGCGAAGGCCTCGATGCGCGTCCGGATGCCGGTCTCGGCGGTCTGAGCGTCGTAGCTCACGAACAGGATCGGGAACGTGTGCTCCCGGGAGATGCGCTGCAGCACGGACATCGCGCTCACCTCGGGCATACAGCCGAACGGCTTGAGGTGCGCCATGCCGTCGAAGCCCTCCTGCATGAGCTTCCACGTCATCGCCACGCTCTCGGTGCCGTCCGCGCCGAGGTGGTACTTCACCCACGGGTCGGCCTCGCCGAGCAGACGCGCCACGTGCGGGCGGTGTCGGATGCCGTGCTCAATCAGCTTGGAGAGCGTGACGAAGCGGTGCACTTCCACGCCGTGGTCGGCAAGGCGACGCTCCAGGTTGTGGTTGGCGAAGGGCTCCATAAGGATGTAGAGCTCGCCCACCACGCCCACCCGCAACGGATGCTCGGGCTTGTCGACCGGCAGCGCGGCAAGCTCGCCGAGCGTTGCCTCCTCCAGCCGGCCGACGTCGCGGAACCCGTCGGCCGAGCGAAGCTCGCGCAGGAAGCGGGCCACCACGCGGTCGTGCGCGCCTTTGTCGGATTCGAAACCCACGTTCTTGCGCA
This sequence comes from Coriobacteriia bacterium, assembly GCA_016938395.1. The sequence goes on from JAFGUS010000110.1 coordinate 8,147, forward strand.
CGTGGTCCTCCACCGCCTCGAGCGCCTTGCCTTTGCGGTACCCGATCGCAAACGCCCGTGCAATGCGCACGGTGGACGCTCCCGGCGCCACACGGCGGAAGTCGGCGATGAAGTCGCTCACGCTCCACGAGCTCGTGAGGCTCACCATCTCGAACTCGTAGCCGAGGTCGCGCAGGATCGCTTCCTGGATCTCGGCGTAGTACCCGAAACGGCAGCCGCCTCCGGCCTGGGCGATCACGGTGGCGCCCGCGTCGAGCGCCTCGATGAAGTTGCCGAGGTTGTACTTGAACGGGACGCACACGAACTCAGGGCTGTGCCGTGCGCCGAGTTCCAGCGTGTTCTTGGTCATGCGCGCGGGCACGAGCGGCGTGGCGCCCAGCTCGCGCACGAGCGTCTCGAGCGCGATCCAGTACTCGCCCATGTGCGGGAAGGTCACGAGCCGCTCCGACGCGGGCACTGTCTGCGCGCGCACTCCGCTCACGCGCCCACCTCCGCGAGACGCCGCCTGCGCTGCTCGCGCAGGATGTCCACGAAGCTCTCGAGACGCGTGCGTATCCCTGCCTCGCCAGCGAGCTCGTCGAGCACGAGCGTCGTCATCGGGATGCCGGTGATGCGCCGAGCGCAGAGTTCGGCCATGAGCGAATCGGGGCCGCAGGGGAAGGTCACCACGAACACGATGCCGTCCACGAGATCGCGGTAGAGCTCCACCGCACCGAGGAGCTCCTTGTTGTAGCGCCACTTCATCGACGGCGACATCGTTGCGCCGGTGCGGCGCGCGAGCGCCTTGTCCACCTCGTCGGAGGTGATCACCTCGGCGCCGAGGCTTCGGAGGTACGTGAGGATGGGCACACCGATGAGTTCGTCGGCAAGGCTGTAGGAGTGGCCGACCACGAGGATGCGCACCCCGTCGGCGCGGGGGGCCTCCGCGATCGACTGCTGCAGGCGTGCCCGTTCGACCTCGTGCGCGTGCTGGGCCGCGGCGGCCCGCTCGTACGCGCGCACGGCGGTGCGCCGCGTGACACCGAGCGCGCGCGCCATCGAGATCATCGAGCGACGCTCGTCGATGCCGTGGTCGGCGTTGACGTCGTAGGTCACGAGCCGCAGGTCGGGCATGGTGTTGTGGACGATGTCGTAGGCGCCCATGAACTTGACGCAGAGGTGCTCTCCGCGCTCGAACGCCTCCTGGCGCGGGACGAAGACCGCGTCGCAGCGCCCGGCGACCGCGTCGACATGCCCGAGGAAGACCTTCATGGGTAGGCAGGACTCATCGACCGCCAGCGCGACGCCCCGCTCCAGGATGCGCCGGTTCGTGGGCGGGCTTGCCACGGTGGTGAAGCCACACTCCTCGAGGAAGGTGGTCCACAGCACGTGGTACTTGTGGTAGAGCAGCGCTCTTGGAAGCCCCACGCGCACTGCCGCGTCCCCTCCGTGCGTCTCGTGCATAGCGTGCCCGCGACTATAGCATCTTGCGCGTGAAATCGGCGTCAACAGTGCGCCCAGCGCACATCAGGGGCACGGTGCCGCGGTGAGCTCCGCAACGCGAAGAGGGCCGCGCACGTGGCGCGGCCCTCTCGACAGAACGCGTGGCGCGCTAGAACGCGAGCAGCGCCATCAACTGGTTGTAGACCGCACTTGAGATCGCGTTCGGCCCGCCGAACGTCATCAGACCGAGGATCTCGTCAGCATGAGCCGTAATGGACCCGACGCATGCCGGGTGCGCGGTGTCGCGCGGTGTCAGCAGGAGCACGCCGTTCGTGCTGCCGATGCCTGCTCCACCGGAAAGCGCGTCGGCGAAGTCATCACCGGTAGCCACGCCCGTGATCTCAAAGGTCGCGAACCCGTTCTCCCACGCCCACTCGGCGATGTTGGCGGCGGTCTCGTAGCGGTTCGCACCATCGATGCGCTCGACATCGCTCACGAGCGCAGCGACCTCCACCGCAACCTTCTTGTCGACGGCCGTCTGCCCGCCGAGGACCACGGCTTCGGTGATGCCCATGTCGGTGAGGATGTCCACGGTGTGGTCCGGCAGCTCATCGGGCTTCACCAGCAGAACGGGTGCCTGGTTCGCATACGCAACCGGTGATACCGCAAGTGCATCGGCGAACAGATCGCCACGGGCGATGAAGGCCATTCGCAGCGGTCCGGAGAAGATCGCCGAATACTGCACCGCCTCCGCGATGCGCTCAGCGATGAGCGCCGAGGTCTCGTACCGGTCGATACCGCCGATACGCTCGACCTCGAGACCGAGACCGAGAAGTGCAGCCTCGACCGCGGGGCCCACAGCGTCAGTACCGCCGAGGATGATCGCCCGGCTCGCGCCGAGGCGCATGATGTCGTCAACCACAACGGCAGGCAGAGCATCCGGCTCGGTGAGCAGGATCGGTGCGCCGAGGATGCCCGCGAGACCCGAGCCCGAGAGGCCGTCGGCAAACGTCCTACCGGTGGCGATCACGACGGTGTCAGCCTGGCCGAAATGCTGCTCGCTTACCAGCACTGAGGTCTCGAAGCGATCGGCTCCGCCTGCACGCGCACTCGGCAGGTACTCGTGGGCACCCACATCGTAGAGCGCCTCGCCGTCGCCGTCGCCGTCGACCGGACGACCGAGATTGCGCACATCCCAGGGCCTCAGATCCCATGACAGCACGGCCTCGGCCGCCGTCGTGTCGAGCGCCATCGGCGCATCGGTTCCCGTGTCGATGCACGGTGAGGCGGCCCACAGGCGGAAGTCGTACTCCTCGGCGTCGAGGAACAGCGGGTCTTCCGAGAAGCAGTCCTGCTCGATGCCCGCGCTAATCTCATCCTCGTAGTCGACATTGAACGCGTGCACGTTCGATGCATCCCACGCGGCAGTCCACTCGTTGTCCCCGTTGTCCCAGATGATGCTGTTGATGAGGGGCAGGTAGTCGTACTTCGACCCGTGGACCATCGCGTAGTCCGCGAAGTTCCGGCTGAACGTGCAGCCCTCGATCGAGGCCTCGAACACCGGCAGCGGCTCGGGGACGATCTCCACGCCGTTCAGCTCATCGCTGTTCTCAACGCCCGCGACCGCCCACGCCCAGTTACCTGCGAAGACCGAGTTTGTGATCCGGGTGGGGCTGCTTGACGAGTACACGGTGTAGTAGCCGTCGTTATCGAAGAACTCGGAACGGTCGATATCGAGGCCGCTCCAGGTCTCGACGGGTTCGGGCAGCTGCTGCGCGCCCATCCCGTAGTCGAGCGCCTGGACCTCGTTGAAGATAATCTCTTCACCGAAGGCTACGACCGCGGCACCCCAGTTCATGCCGATGCCGCAGCGGTCGAGTTCCGTGCTGCCGAGCAGGGTCACAACGGCAGCGCCCGGATCGCCCTCGTTGAAGATGTAGTAGGAGGAGTCAGCCGCGTACTCACCCATGAGGTTGCACACCGCGCCGCCGCCGAACGGCTCCACGTAGATGCCATTGTCAATCAGCGCGGAGACGTAGTCGCCTACCTCGGCATCTTCGACAGCCAGAGACCCGATCCGCTCGCCCCTCGTGTAGTTTCCGAGGAACAGCGACCGGTCCGTGCTGCACGTGCCGCTATCGGTGAGGATCGCCCCGCCGGCGATCATCGCGGCGTTGTCAACGAAGAGCGTGTCAGACACGCTGAGATCACCGTATGCGGAGAGCACCGCGCCACCGTAATACGCGCCTTCTACGATCTGCGCGTCAACGTCACCGCGAGCCGGGATCTTGTCGAGCCGCAGCGCGTCCCGATCGATGCCGAACGGCAGTTCGTCAGTCGTGGCCGCGCGGTCGGACATCCCGCCACCGTTGTACGCGAAGACCGAACGCGTCACGGTCACGTCGGAGCCGAGCACGAACATCGCTGATCCGCGCTCGGCAACGAGGCCCTCGAAGAGGCAGTTGTCGACGCTGAGTTCGGACTCGTACGCCACAATGCCCGCGCCCATGCCGTACGTCGCATTGCCGACGAACGCGAGGTTGTGCAGGACCACACCTACCGCGCCCGCGATCTCAGTCGCCGTCACGTCTCGGGGCTCGAGAATCGGCTCTTCGCCGAGCACCATGATCGGCGCATCGGGCACATCGGCGACACCGAACGGGACGACACCCCACCCGGCGAGCATCGTCAGCCAGCCGACTTCGTCGTCGTACTCACCGATGATAGTGACGTGAGACGGCACCACGAAGGGCAGCGTCTCACCGGAGGAGGGGCCATAGACGCCCTCGGCCACCATGATGGTGTCGCCGGCCTCGACCACCGCGAGCGCGTCGCCGAGGAGCGTGTAGGGATCCTCGGCGGTTCCGGTACCCGGTCCGTCGACGCTGTTGTCGACGTAGATGGTGGTCCCCGTAGGAACGACCGTCGCGGTAACCGGCGCTGCTGCAACCGG